>JAZUCL010000015.1:0-93675 GCA_045639125.1 Eubacteriales bacterium
TAGAGCAGGGGACTGAAAATCCCCGTGTCGGTGGTTCAATTCCGCCCGGAGGCACCACATATTTTGCGGGTTTAGCTCATTTGGTAGAGCGCCACCTTGCCAAGGTGGAGGTAGCGAGTTCGAGCCTCGTAACCCGCTCCAGTAAGAAACGGCAATTTTCGTTATGAAAATTGCCGTTTCTTTTGCTTTTTATTTATTCTTTCTAAAACTTAAATAGCCACATACGATGAAATATACGGCGACAGCAAAACCTATAGGCCATTGTCTTATAACTGCACCTGTTGTTGTTATATCTAAAACTGCAAGCCATACGCCAACCAAAATACCAACAATAGAGCCCCACCATTTATCAGACGATAGAACTGCTCCTGCTAAAATTAGTAACGCACAAAAGACATAAGCAATTGGTTCCAAATCTGCAATGATGAAAGCAAACACATAGAATATTAAGAAAATAATTGCAGGCAGAAAATATAATACCTTTTTCATATTGTCACCTCAAAACTATTGGAAATTTTTTGATTTTAGTTTAATTATAACGTAAACTTATTAAAATACATGCATTAAATTTTGAAGTATTTCTTACGAATTCTTTTTTAGCAATATTTAACATTTTTTGCTTTAATTATTATTTAACAATTCTTCCAGAAATATCTTGAATTTCTTGGTGATAATGTTATAATATATTTGTGTGATTATGAGTACACATAAAGATAAAAATATATTAGGAGGAATACACTATGAATTACGGTCGTACATTTAACTTTTCCGCGGGCCCCGCTATGATGCCAGAGACAGTTTTGGAGGAAATTCGTGACGAGATGCTCAACTACCGAGGCAGCGGTATGTGCGTTATGGAGATGTCTCACCGCAGTGCTGTTTATCAGGAGATTGTTGATAACGCAGAGAAGGATCTTCGTGATTTGATGGGTATTCCGGATAACTATAAAGTTTTATTTATTCAAGGTGGTGCTACATTGCAGTTCTCTATGATTCCCATGAATCTTATGAAGAACGGCAAGGCTGTTTATATTGAAACAGGTGCATGGTCAAAGAAGGCTATTGCAGAGGCTAAGAAGGTAGGCGAGGTTATCGTTGCCGCTTCTTCTAAGGATAAAAACTATTCTTATATTCCCGATTGCTCTGACCTTGACATTCCCGATGATTGTGACTATGTATACATCTGTGAGAATGAAACTATCCACGGTGTTACCTGGAATAAACTTCCCAACACAAAGGGCAAGATTTTGGTTTCTGACCAGTCTTCCATGTTCCTTTCCAAGCCCTGTAACGTATCCGATTACGGCGTAATCTATGGTGGTGTACAGAAGAACATCGGTCCTTCCGGTATGGCTATTGTTATTATCCGTGAAGACCTTATCCGTGATGATTTGGATAATCTTCCCGTATATCTTCAGTATAAGACACACGCTGACAATGGTTCTATGTACAATACTCCCAACTGCTGGGCAATCTACTGCTGCGGCAAGGTGTTTGCATATCTGAAGTCCATCGGTGGTCTTGAAGCAATGCATAAGATTAACATTGAAAAAGCCAAGGTTATGTATGACTTCCTTGATTCTTCAAAGATGTTCACCGGTACTGTTGAAAAGGCTGACAGAAGTCTTATGAACGTTCCGTTCGTTACTGAGTCCAAGGAACTTGACGCTGAAGTTGTCGCTGCGACCAAGAAGGCAGGTTATGACAACTTGAAAGGTCACAAGTCTGTTGGCGGTCTTCGTGCATCTATATACAATGCTATGCCTAAGGAGGGCGTAGAGGCACTTGTTGAATTCCTAAAGAAATTCGAGTCAGAACACAAGTAAATTTATATTAAACGATAGAATTGAAAGAAGGGTTAATATGCGTATCCTCATTACTGATGGTATGGAGAAAAATGCCGTATCTAAACTTCGTGAATTAGGTTATGATGTAGTTGAAAAGTTTTATGAGCCTGACGACCTTGGTGCCGCTCTTGCAGAATTTGATGCAGTTGTAGTTCGCTCAAAAACTAAGGTGCGTGCCGTGCATATTGATGAGGCAAGCGAGGGAAATTTGAAACTCATTATTCGTGGCGGTGTAGGTGTAGATAATATTGACGTTTCCTATGCTGAAAACAAGGGAATTGCAGTTCGTAATACACCTTGTGCAAGTTCTGCATCTGTCGCTGAACTTGCCCTTAGCCATATGTTTGCACTTGCTCGTTTTATTGGAATTTCAAATGTTACTATGAGAAATGGCGAATGGAATAAGAAACAGTATGAGGGTACTGAAATAGGCGGTAAGACACTTGGACTTATCGGCTTTGGTCGTATTGCTCGTGAACTTGCAAAACGTGCTGAGGCACTTGGAATGAAAGTCGTTTACACTTGCCGTAGCGGTGCTAATTCTGATTATCCTCAGTATACATATATGCCATTAAATGATTTGTTGGCGGCTTGCGATTACGTTTCACTTCATATTCCCATGCCTGCTGATAAAACGCCGGTTCTTTCTGACGAACAACTTTCACTTATGAAACCAACGGCATTTCTTATTAATACTGCTCGTGGTGGTGTAGTTGATGAGTCTGCACTTTTACGTGCTCTTGATTCAGGAACAATTGCAGGTGCAGGTTTAGACGTATTCGTTGAAGAACCAACTAAAAATGAAGCACTTTATTCCCATGCAAAAGTATCTGTTACACCTCATATTGGCGGACAGACCTGTGAGGCACAGACACGAATTGGTGCTGAAATTGTTTCAATAATTGAAAACTTCTTTGCATAATCGGAGGTAACTTATGTCAATAGTTAGAGCATTTAAGGCAGTTCGTCCTACACCTGCACTTGCACAGGCGGTGGCGGCTTTACCCTATGACGTTATGAACAGCGATGAAGCACGCCGTATGGTAGAGGGGAATCCTAACTCGTTTCTCCATGTAGATAAAGCAGAAATTGATTTGGATAAATCTATTGATTTGTATGACACACGTGTATATGAAAAGGCACGTGATAATATGAATAAGATGATTAAAGATGGTGTGTTTATTCAAGACGAAAAGCCTTGCCTGTATATTTACAAGCAGGTAATGGACGGTCGTTCACAAGTAGGTATTGTTGGCTGTGCGTCAATTGACGATTATATGTCAAATACAATAAAGAAGCATGAGTTGACTCGTGCGGATAAGGAACAAGACCGTATAAATCACGTTGACTACTGTGACGCAAATACAGGCCCGATTTTCCTTACATATCGTCAAAAAGAAACAGTTGATTCACTTGTCAATAGCGTAATGTCAAGTAAGGCTCCTGTATATGACTTTATAAGCGATGATGGTATCGGACATACAGTTTGGGTAGTTGATGACGAGTCAGTTATAAATGCCATTTGTAAAGAATTTGCCGCTGTAGACTGCCTTTATATTGCTGATGGTCACCATAGAAGTGCGTCTGCTGTACGTGTTGGTGTAAAACGCCGTGAGCAGTACCCTCAATATAATGGAAATGAGGAATTTAACTTCTTCTTGTCAGTTATTTTCCCTGACAACCAGTTGTACATTATGGACTATAACCGATTAGTTAAGGATCTTAACGGCAATTCAAAAGAGTCTTTTCTTGAAAAAGTAGGCGAGAAGTTTGATATTGCAGTATACGAGGGTGAGGGTGCATTAAAGCCTGAAAATAAACACAGTTACGGTATGTATCTTGATAAGAAATGGTATTTACTGACTGCTAAGAATGGCACATACGATGCAAATGATCCCGTTGCACGTCTTGACGTTTCCATTCTTCAAAACAACCTGCTCCATCCAATTCTTGGAATTGAAGATCCACGTACTGACAAGCGTATAGATTTTGTCGGTGGTATCCGTGGCATTTCTTACCTTTCTGATCGTGTTGACGATGGAAGTATGGCAGTTGCATTTTCCATGTTCCCGACAACGATGGATGACTTGATGGATATCGCAGATGCAGGAGCAATTATGCCTCCCAAATCTACATGGTTTGAACCAAAACTTCGTAGCGGTCTATTTATTCACAAACTGTCAGAATAAGTATAAAAATAATGGCATCTTCAAAATGAAGATGCCATTATTTTATGTCAATTTATATCTCGGTTGGGCGAAATGTAAGACTTTCAGCCTTTTCTTCAACATCTGTTGAATTTATATCTGAAAAAGTGAAAGAAACGTGATAATCAACGTCAATTACTTCGCCACTTTCTGTATTCCAAACATCTGTATACATAATCTCTGCTTTTTCAATTAACATCGTTTCTTTGTTGATTGTGATTATCATATCGTAATAGTAGTCACAAATTGCTTTGGATGTTATATCGTAGAGCAAATTGTACTGATTGCTAAATCCTTTAAGTAGATACGACTCATTCGTTTCGCTACAATCAAACGCAGTAATGTACTGTGCATTTGGTGCAAAAAGAATATGTACAGCAGAGTATGTACGTGCAAGGTCTTCGCCACAGTCTAATAGTTCGTTGTATTTTGGGATATTGTTTGTAGTTTTAGACTCAAGAAACATTCCGTTTCTATTGCAGTAGAGATTTTGAGTCAGCGTTTCTGTATTTTTATCAATAGTTGTATCTAATTTTGTCGTGTATACGGCTGTGTTTGAAGTTAAGTTTGAATAGACTGTGCATTGGTATGCTTCTTTTGACTGCTTTTTTGTTGTGTTGTTATAAGTCGTATAAGTTCCACACTGCGTCATAGTATAATTTTCAAGGCTATTCATTGCATCTAAAACATCTGACATAACCTCATAAGTCTTTGATGAATCAAGAAGCACGTCAGCGTGAACGGAAGTATATGAGGCGTTTATTTTCTCAGAAACTATTTTACACAGAGGAAGGTTCTCACCCTTAGGAATGAAGCGAAGTGCATTGTACATAGCAACTGTTGCACCATCACGGTCGAAGTTATTTGAAACGGCTTCTGACTCATCAGAAGATAAAATTCCGATTTCTTGTGCAAAGGAGAGGACATTTTTATACTCAAAGTCACCATTCTTCTCACTATATCCAAGGACACGAAGAATCATTGCATAAAACTCCTGTGCAGACACAGCCTTTTGCGGTGCAAATGAAGTATTGGATATACCATTTATATATCCACTTTCATAGATATATCCAACATCATTGCTTGCCCATTGGGGAACATCTGTAAAAGGGTGAGAGTGGGTGTGTACAACAGCCTCAAACTCACCGCCGATTAGTCTGTTTATGAGTACGGCTGACTCAGCACGAGTAAGGCTTTTGTTTAACTCAAGTCCTTTGTCTGTACCACGTAAAAATTCGCATAGTATCATTTTGTCAAGAAAAGGTTGTGAGCGTGGAGTCTCGGCCGCAAATGTAAAGGACATAAGGGTAATGGCGGACATAATTGCACAAATGATTTTTTTCATGTATCTTCACCTTTCACGGATAATATAAGTTCGTATGTTTATATCATATATCGAAAATTACGTGAGGTCAAGATGAATTAAGACGAATAAACAAAAATTTGAAATTTATGGTGATTTGTGGTATAATACTAAGCAGATATAACGAAAGGGAAATTGACCATGAGAGAGATCATAGTGGGTGAGAATGATGCAGGAAAAAGACTTGACCATTTCCTTATGAAAGCGATGCCTGCGTTACCGCCATCACTTCGTCAAAAGTTCTTGCGTACAAAGCATATAAAACGAAATGGAAAACGTGCTGAAGCCGGTGATAAACTTCAAACCGGCGATGTTTTGCGTTTCTTTATACATGATGATTTTTTTATAAAGCCTGATTCTGATGCGGCGTATCGCACACTTTCCCCAAAACTTACAATTGTATATGAGGATGAAAATATTCTTCTTGTAGACAAGCCTGTTGGACTTGTTGTACATGAGGATGAGTCAGAAACAGTAAATACCCTAATAAATCATATTAAAGCGTATTTATATAAAAAGGGTGCGTGGAATCCTGACAACGAATTGAGTTTTACACCTGCACTTTGTAATAGAATTGACCGTAACACACAAGGAATCGTTATTGCAGCAAAGACTGCAGCAGCACTACGTATACTTAATCAAAAGATTAAAGATAGAGAACTTCATAAATACTATCTGTGCGTTGTACACGGTGAAATGGAGAAGAAAAACGGCATCTTAAAAAGTTATTTAAGACGAGATTTGAACGAGAAAAGAGTGTATGTATACGACACACCTCAAAAGGACGCAAAGACCGCTATAACTAACTATAGGACTATTGCCGTTTCAAACGATTTGTCTCTTATTGAATGTGAGTTAATTACAGGGCGTACCCATCAGATACGTGCCCAATTTGCCCATGTAGGACACCCTCTACTTGGCGACGGGAAATATGGCACTAATTTGCTTAATAAAGAGTACGGAGAGAAACACCAGGCACTATGCTCATATAAACTTACGTTTGATTTTACTACCTCTGCAGAGGAACTTGAATATCTAAATCATAAAAGTTTTTCCGTAAATAGTGTACCATTTGCTAAAAAATTTTTTCAAAATCGATAAAACCTTATAAAATATGGTAATTCTACTTGACAGTACATGTGATGTAGTATACTATCAATAAATAATGAATTCGTTTTCAAACAGAACAAAAGAGTAGGAGAGCAGTATGTCGGTTTCTATTTTTAATATTACAGGGCCTATTACTATTGGCCCTTCAAGTTCACATACGGCAGGGGCTGTGCGAATTGGCAGAGTTGCCCGCCGAATTTCAGGCGGTGCAATTAAAAATGCTCGCATTACATTTTATGGCTCATTTGCTGAAACGTATCAGGGGCACGGTACAAATCTTGCTATTATTGGCGGTTTACTTGGTCTTGAAATGAGCGATCCAAACATAAAACACAGTATGGAAATTGCTGAAAAATCAGGTCTAAACTACGAGATTAAGACTGCTTTTGACCCACGTTATCACCCAAATACTGTACGTATTGAGGCAAATGGTGAAGGTAGAAATATAAATATTCGTGCTTCAAGTATCGGTGGCGGTGCAATCAGTCTTGACTGCATGAATGGTTACGAGATGGAAATTTCATGCACATCTCCAACACTAATTATTGCCCATAAGGATATGCCGGGTCTTATTGCATCTGCATCGGACATTTTGGCGCAAAAGGGTTATAATATTGGCTCTATGAAACTTAGCCGTTCTCGTCGAGGTGGTGACGCTATCGTTGTGTTTGAAGTTGATACAGAAGTAGATGAGTTGACATTTATCCGTCTTAATGCGTTAGCACAAGTTAATGAGATAATCTATATACCTAAAATTTAATTGTTGAAAGGATACGAAATGAGTTTTACAAGTTTGCATGAATTGTTAGATAATGCCGCTACACGAGAAATACCTGTTTCCGAAATGGTACTTCTTGCTGAAAGTGAAAATACAGGCATTTCTGTTGAAACTATAAGAAATAATATGGCAGAAGCATTGCGTGTAATGAAGAAGGCTGTTTCAAGTGGACTTGTTGACGGCATTGTTTCTGTTAGCGGACTGACAGGCGGTAGTGCTGTGAAGATGAATAATTACCGTCAAAACGATACCCCTCTTAATGGCGTTTTGACGTCAAAGGCAATGGCTTATGCATTGGCTTGCTCAGAAATCAATGCTTCTATGGGTATTATTGTTGCAGCCCCTACGGCAGGCTCTTGCGGTATTTTGCCGGGCGTACTAATTGCGTGCGGTGAGGAACTTAACTGCAATGATGAGGATTTAATTCGTGCTTTGTTTACAGCCTCAGGTGTTGGTGCTGTAATTGCCACTCGTGCAACACTTTCAGGTGCGCAGGGAGGTTGTCAGGCAGAATGTGGAAGCGCCGCTGCAATGGCGGCTGCCGCTGCTTGTGAGTTAAAGGGTCAAAGTGCTGACATTTGTATGCAGGCTGCTACCCTTGCACTAAAAAATGTTCTTGGTCTTGCTTGTGATCCTGTATGTGGACTCGTTGAAGTACCATGTGTTAAGCGTAATGGTGTGTTTGCTTCAATTGCACTTGCGGCGGCTGATCTTGCAATGGCAGGTATTAGAAGTGTTATTCCACCTGATGAAGTTATTGATGCAATGTATGAAATTGGAACATCCTTGCCGTCATCACTGCGTGAAACTGCTTGTGGCGGTTTGGCTGTTACACCAACAGGAATAAAACTCAAAGAGAAAATGAGAAACTCAATGAGTTAATAGAAAATATATTAGTAATATAATTAGGTTAATTATTATGAGAAAAGAAATGATTTCAGGTTTTGCAGATGAGATTTGTTTAGATTTCACCTCACAACTTGAAGCACTTAACCAACTTGGTGAGAAATTTATCTGTCTGCGTACAATTGACGGAAAAGGAATCGCAAACTTCACTGAGGCAGAGGCTAAAAACTATATTCTTCCTACTCTTAACAAGTATGGCATTAAGGTTTCCTCTCTCGGCTCTCCTATTGGTAAAGTAGATATTGATGATGAAGATGGATTTGCTACACAACTTGAGCAACTTAAAGAACTTTGCAAAATTGCAAAAGTTTTAGACTGTAAGTTTATTAGGATCTTTAGTTTCTGGATTAAAAAGGGTGAAAATCCTGATAACTATCGTGATGTTGTTTTGGAGAAGATGGCAAAGTTTATTGCAATTTGCGAAAAGTATGACATTATACCAATGCACGAAAATGAAAAGGACATTTATGGCGATACAGGTGCTCGCTGTAAGGTTATTCATGACGCTTTTGCAAACACTTCACTTTGTATGGCATACGACTTTGCAAATTTTGTTCAATGCGGTGAGGACACTGTTGAGTGCTATGAACTATTGAAAGATTATATAAAGTACATACATATTAAGGACGCCCAAAAACGTGAGGTGGTACTGTTTGGTACAGGTGACGGTAAAGTGCGTGAAATACTTAAAATGTTAAAAGAAACAGGTTATGACGGATTTTTGACTCTTGAGCCTCATCTTTGTGTGTTCTCATCTCTTAAGAATTTGGAGGCTGACAGTGAAACTATAGACAAACTTCAAAATAGTGAGTACACTGATGGAATATCTGCATATACAGCACAGTTTAACGCTCTTTGCACAGTTCTTGACGAAATATAATAAACTTTTTCTTCCTGACAGAATAAGCCTGTCGGGAATTTTTTTAATATGTTTTTATCTGCTCTTGCATATAGTAGCGGTAAGGGGAGTGATTAAGCATGATAACAAATTGCAGAATTGCCGACTTACAATGCAAGGAAGTAGTCAATTTGTGTGACGGCTGCCGACTTGGCTACGTGGCAGATGTCGTTGTAGATATTTGTACAGGGAAACTTATAGCAATAGTTGTGCCTGGAAAAACAGGACTTTTGGGGCTTATCTCAAAAGATGAGGAATGTGTTATTCCATGGGATTCAATAGAAAAAATCGGTGATGATATTATTCTTGTGAAATATACAAGACAGTCCCAACCTACAAGGCAACGGCGAGAACATAAATTTAGATTTTAATATAAATTGGAGTAATTAAGAAAATCCTATGTTTTTCTTGTGTTACTCCAATTTTTTTGATATAATATAAGTTAACAGATATAAAAGTATCAGCAAAAAGGAGCAATGCCACATTGACTGCCATCTGTGTAAGTGAATGTGGATAAATATATATGAAAAAGAACAAGTGGGTTGTCAATTCTTTTGATGAAGAAATAGCAAAAGAACTTTCTCAAAATGCAGGTATTTCAATGCTTGCGGCAAAAACTGCCGTTTCAAGAGGCGTACTTAACGCAAACTCTCTTAAGACGTATATAAGCACATCTATTGAATATCTTAATGATCCTTTTCTCCTTAATGATATGGACGTTGCAGTAGATACGATACGCAGTCATATTGCTGACAGAAAGAAAATTGCAATTTACGGTGACTATGACGTAGATGGAATTACTGCTACTTGTGTACTGATGACGTATATAAAAAGTGTCGGCGGTAATTGTACATACTATATCCCTGACCGTTTAACCGAAGGGTACGGCATTAACCGTGATGCTATTAAACAACTATCTGAACAAGGCGTTTCTCTTATTATTACAGTTGATACAGGAATTACTGCAAACAGCGAAATTGAATTTGCACGAACTCTCGGCATTGAAGTTATTGTAACCGACCACCATGAATGTAAAGGTGAAATTCCTGATGCTTTGGCTGTTATAAATCCAAAACGGCCTGACAGCACATATCCATTTAAGGAACTTGCAGGTGTCGGTGTTGCTTTTAAGGTTGTATGTGCACTCCATGGTGACAACGAGGAAATGTTGTCGCAATTTGCGGATTTTGTCGCCCTTGGTACAGTTGCTGACGTTATGCCTCTTGTTGGTGAGAATCGTGCCATTGTAAATTATGGTATTGAACACCTTGCTGATACTAAAAATCCGGGACTTAGTTCACTTTTGTTCCGTGCAGGAGTTATTGGCAAGGACAAAAGAAAACCAACATCTGCGTCAATAAGTTTTATACTTGCTCCTAAGATAAATGCGGCAGGCAGATTTGCTACTGCTGATATTGCAGTAGAGTTGTTTATGTCACAGGATATTTTAAGAACTGATGAACTTGCAACAACCCTAATTCATCTCAATGCTGACCGCAAAAAAATCGAAGCACAAATTATGGAACAGATCGATGAAATGCTTGCCAATTTTGATATACGAAATCATCGTGCTATTGTACTGTGGCATGAGAATTGGCATCACGGAGTAATTGGTATTGCTGCCTCAAAACTTACTGACCGATACTCTTGCCCTGTAATTTTGCTGTCAGTTGATGATGGAATTGCAAAAGGGTCTGGTCGAAGCATAAAGAGTTTTAACCTCTTTGAAACGTTGACGCAAGGTGAGGAATATCTTGTAAAATTTGGTGGACATGAACTTGCGGCAGGACTCACTTTGTCAGCAGACAGACTTACGGAGTTTCGTGATTATTTTGTTGGCTGTGCAGACAATTTGCTGTCTCCTGCCGATTGTGTACCTCATTTGACAATCGACTGCAAGACAAATGCGGCGGACTTTACACTTAGTTCAGTATCAGACTTATCTATATTTGAGCCGTTTGGAATGGGTAACGACCTACCTATATACCTTCTGTCCAATATGCAACTTGATGGTATTACGTCAATTGGAAACGACAAGCATATTAAATTCATTTTATCGCAAGGTCAAATGGCTATTGATGCTATTTGGTTTGGTATGAGTATAAACGACTTTCCTTATACCAATGGAGATATTGTAGACGTTGTATTTTCAGCGGAAATCAATACTTTCCGTGGAAAGTCTGTGCAACTAATTGTCAAAGATATGGATTATTGTGATAGTGAACGTGAACTAGATCGTGGATTTTTAAGTATTTTTAATGATTTTTCATGCGGTGTAACACCATCAGCAGACGTTATTTCGCAAATCCGTCCATGCAGAGAAGACCTTGTAGCAATTTGGCGGTACATTCGCTCAAATGCAAATAATAGTGTGCTGTCACAGCCACTAAATACAATATATCGCCGCATTAGATATGAATCAAATCGCATGATGAATGTGTGTAAACTATTGATTGCACTTGACGTATTTAAGGAGTTTTCTTTAATTGAGTTAAAAATATCTGACGGTATTGCGGATATTTATGTAAATGAGTCAACGGGTAAAGTTGACATTTCAGGAGCAACAGTACTGAAGCGGCTCCAATGTTAGTCAAAATAAGCGGAGGACACTTATGACTTTTGATGAACGAATTCAAAAACTAATAGAGAAACTTGGCTGTGATGAAACTGATGCACAGCGTATTCGTGATGCGTTTATTGTTGCAAGTGATGCACATGAGGGTCAACTGCGTAAAAGCGGTGAGCCATTTATTATACACCCACTTGCAGTAGCAGAGACGCTTGTCGATGCGTCAATGGATGTTGATTGCGTTATTGCGGCATTATTACATGACGTCGTAGAGGATACTGACGTAACTTATGAGGACTTGACTAAACGATTTGGCAAGACAGTTGCAGATTTAGTTGAGGGTGTTACAAAGTTAACTCGTCTGCCTTATGCAACAAAAGAGGAAGAAGAGATGGAAAATCTACGCAAGATGCTTCTTGCTATGGTACACGACATTCGTGTAATTTTCATTAAACTCTATGACCGTCTTCACAATATGCGAACTCTTGAATATAAGACACAAAGAAAGCAGAAAGATACTGCACTCCAAACTATGCTTATCTATGCACCAATTGCCCACAGACTTGGTATGAATAGCATTAAAGTTGAATTGGAGGATTTATCACTTCAATATCTTGATCCTGTTGGTTGTGAGGAAATTGAAACGTATCTTGAATCCAGTAAAGAGGAACGAAGTGCTCTTTTATCGAGAATAATTAAACGAATTGAAGATAGACTTGCAGATGAGCACATTACTGCAAAAGTAAAAGGCAGAATTAAGCATACTTATGGCATATATCGCAAAGTATATATGCAGAATAAGGACATCAGTCAGGTCTATGACATATACGGAGTTCGTGTTGTAGTTGAGACAATTACAGACTGCTACAATGTTCTTGGCATTATCCATGACCTATTCAAACCACTGCCCGGACGATTTAAGGACTATATCGGCACACCGAAGCCGAATATGTACCAGTCACTTCATACGACAGTAATCGGACGTGAAGGAAAACCATTCGAGGTGCAAATTCGTACCCATGATATGCACCACATGGCTGAATATGGTGTTGCTGCCCACTGGAAGTACAAGCATCAGATAACGGAAACAGGCGGTGAGGAAAAAATCGCTTGGGTTCGTCAACTTCTGGAGGCAGGTCAGGATTCCGATGCTGAGGAGTTTATTAAATCTCTTCGTCTTGAACTTTTTACAGATGAGGTTTTTGTATTCACGCCAAAAGGTGATGTAATCAACTTGCCAAGCGGTGCGACACCTATTGACTTTGCTTATGCAATTCATTCAGCAGTCGGCAACAAAATGGTTGGTGCAAAAGTCAACGAACGTATAGTACAACTTGATGCAGAACTTCATTCAGGTGATATTGTAGAGGTGTTGACAACAAATACTCCTCACGGTCCAAGTCGTGATTGGCTAAATATTGTCAAGACAGGTGAGGCACGAAACAAAATCAAGCAATGGTTCAAGAAAGAACGCCGAGATGAAAATATTGAGCGTGGTAAGTCTGAACTTGACGCAGAACTAAAGAGAAATCTTTTGTCTCGTGCGTTTGCTCAAGATGAAATTCAGCAGTTAATTCTTAAAAAGCACAATTTCTCATCAATGGACGATATGTATGCTGCAATAGGCTACGGTGGTATTACTGCAAGAAAGATTGTAAATCGTGTTTCCGAGGAATGCCAAAAGGCTGAGAAGCAGCAGAATAAGGTGCTAAAGCCAATTCGTGAGGCAAAACCGACTTCCGGTGTTATCGTTGAGGGAATTGACAACTGTCTTGTGAAATTTGCGAGATGTTGTACACCTATCCCAGGCGATACGATTGTTGGATTTATCACTAAAGGTTATGGTGTAAGCGTCCATCGTGCTGATTGCCCCAACATTTTGAGTATGCTCAAAAATCCCGACAACTCTGAGCGAACTATTGGGGTAACTTGGGCAAAAACTGTCACAGACCACTTCCAGACAGCACTTCAACTTTCGTGCAAGAATCGTGTCGGATTGCTTGCTGATATTGTGCTGATCATGTCGGATATGCGTATTGACGTTACAAATCTGTCAGCAAGAGAACTTGATGACGGAGGTGCACTGGTCCAGGCTGTAATTCAACTTAAAAGTGCTGAACAACTTGGTCAGGTGATGATAAAACTCCGTAAAGTATCGGGAGTTCTTAACGTGTCAAGAAATATTCAATAGATGATGTCCTTTCAAAGAAAGGAAGTCTTACATTGGTTTTTTTACGCAGAAAACAATTAAAAATTCTATCTATGACTATCGGCTCAGCATTTATGGCTGTGGGGATTAGGTCATTTTACGATCCAATCGGTCTTGTTACTGGTGGTATTTCAGGTATTGCGATAATTATACGTGAACTTTCTGGAACAATTCCCCTCGGCGTTACAAACATCATATTAAATATCCCATTATTTGTTTTTGGCTGGAGAATATTTGGCTTAAAAAGGATTTACAATACGTTGTATAGCACCGTAATGCTGTCTGTATGGCTTATGATAATACCACAGTATGTTATTACTACAAATGACTATTTTCTCTCTGCCGTATTTGGAGGAATTTTGACCGGCATCGGTATTGGACTTGTGTTTTCTGCTGATGCAACGACAGGCGGAACTGATTTACTTGCAGCACTAATTAAGCAACGTATGCCTATGTATTCTGTTGCACAGATTATGCAAGTAATTGATGGTTTTGTTGTGCTTCTTGGTGCTTTTGTTTTTGGTATAGAAGCGGCATTGTACGCTATAATTGCTGTATATCTTGTAAGTAAAGTATCGGACGGTATACTTGAGGGTATGAATTTTGCGAAACTACTCTATATTGTGTCTGATAGATATGAAGATATTTCTGAGTATATCCTAAACAATTTAGGTAGGGGAGTTACTGCACTTAATGGAAGTGGTATATACTCAGGAAAAGAAAAAAGTATACTATTATGTGCCGTATCTAAAAAAGAAACTGTTTTAGTAAGAAATGCTGTGTGTGATATTGACCCTAACGCATTTGTAATTTTGTGTGATGCACGAGAAGTTTTAGGTAATGGCTTTCGTGAAAACCTCCGTTTATAATAAATGATTTTTGAAAGGTTAATTATATAATGAAAGCAGTTGTTCAAAGAGTGCTGTCTGCGTCTGTTACGGTAGATGGCAAGGTTGTTGGTAAAATTGATAAAGGTCTGTTACTTTTAATAGGTGTCAAAGACGATGACACGAAAAAAGATGCAGAGTTCTTGGCTGAAAAGTGCTGTGGACTTCGTGTTTTTGAGGACGAAAATGGCAAAATGAACTGCTCACTTTCTGATGTTAAGGGGGCAATTCTGGCTATATCAAACTTTACTGTATACGGTGACTGTAGTCACGGAAAACGTCCGAGTTTTATTAAGGCTGCACCGCCTGATAAAGCAAATGAACTGTACGAGTATTTTGTATCCCTTTGTCGGCAAAAGGGAATTGAAACTCAAACAGGTATATTTCGTGCCGATATGAAAGTGTCGTTGTGTAATGATGGTCCCATTACCATTATTGCCTGTTCCGACCATTTGAAAGAGAAAAAGTAGTTTTTATTGGAGATGAGAGGTTATGGTTCAAGTTATAACATGCATAGTTGGTATGCTTGAGACGAACTGCCATATCGTGTTTGACACAGAAAGCCGTCTTGGCTTTGTCGTGGACCCTGCAGATGATGTGCAAAAGATTTTAGAGTGTATCAATGAAAATAATATTAAAGTAACGCATATTTTCCTGACACACGGACATTTTGACCATATACTTGCACTTTCCAAATTAAAAGATGCAACGAATGCAAAAGTCTGTATTCATGCTCTTGATGAACCTAAACTCAAATCAAAAACTGAGAGTCTTTATTATCATGTATATTCTGATGAATTTCCAACTGTTGATGCAGATATCCTATTAAATGGCGGAGAAACTATTGAAATCGGCGGAATAAATGTATCTGTGATTCATACTCCGGGTCATACAGTAGGAAGTGTATGCTATGATACAGGAGATGTGCTACTTTCAGGAGATACACTTTTTCGTAACTCCTGTGGTCGAACTGATTTCCCTGACGGAAATACACACGCACTTCTAAAATCTCTACGTTTTCTCGGCAACATCAAGGGGGATAGGAAAGTCTTTTCGGGACACGGAGAACCTACTTTATTAAGTGTTGAGAGAAAGAAAAATCCATATCTTATTCAGGCGATGAATTTATGAAATTAGAACTTGTTGGAAGTCCCCATCGTTATGCTCTCGAACAACTTGCTATATCCATGTTCCCATCAGACCACAATGGCTTTGATGACTTTTTAGATACTGAGTCTGCAAGTTGTACTGTAATGTATGGTTACAATGAGGTATATGTATACGCAAAAGTACATATCAGAGGTGTTTTTGCAGAGGGTACGGCAAAACATACATTCACCCAAACTGACACAGCAACTGACCGTGACATCTGGGAAAAGTGGGCAATTCGTACAGCATTTTATATTGCTTGCACCAATGCAACCGGTGAACACCCTGATTGGGGTAGTTTGTCGGGAGTAAGACCTGCCAAACTTGCAAGAATGAAGTTGGAACAGGGTATGACTAAGTCACAAGTATTTGACGAATTGTGCGTTAATTACTATGTTTCAAAAGAAAAAGCACGTCTTGCGTGTGATTTAGGCGAACTTGCTTATAATATGAAATCCACTCTTAAAAAGAGGGATATATCACTATATATTTCCATTCCTTTTTGCCCAACAAGATGTAGTTATTGCTCGTTTGTAAGCGGTGCAATCGGCTCTTACGGCAAGTTGATTGAACCATATCTTGAAGCACTTTTGTCGGAAATTAAACAGACGGCAAAAGCCCTCTCAAAGTCAGATATTTCGGTAGATACAGTATATATAGGCGGTGGTACTCCAACTACATTGAGTGCACTTGAACTTGACACTCTTTGTTCTTGTATCAAAGATAGTTTTGATTTGTCACATATGAGAGAATTTACTGTTGAGGCAGGCCGTCCTGACACCATAACATATGATAAACTTGTCTGCTTGAAACAACACGGAGTTACACGTATAAGCGTAAACCCACAGACGATGAATGATGACGTTCTTCGTCTGACCGGCAGGAAACACACAGTAGAAGATACGGTCAATGCGTATATGCTTTCACGTGAACTTGGATTTTCAAATATAAATATGGATCTTATTGCAGGACTTCACGGCGATTGTCTATCGTCATTTTGTGAAGGACTTAAAAGAGTTATTTCTCTTGCACCAACAGATATTACTGTACACACTCTTGCTCTTAAAAAAGGTGCAGATTATCGTGCACATGGTACTGTGACAGAGTCTGAACTTGGAGAAATGCTTAAATTTTCTCGTAAAGTTCTTACTGAAAACGGTTACAAACCATACTATTTGTATCGACAAAAGTATAATCGTGGCAGTTTTGAAAATGTTGGATATACGTCTAATAGTGGTTGTGCATACAATGTACTTATGATGGAGGAAATACAAACTATCTTGTCATTTGGCGCAGGTGCTGTGACTAAACTTCACGATATTCAAACAGGAAGTATAAAAAGAATTACAAATCATAAGTATCCATTTGAATATATCCGTGATATTTCTCATATCATTGACTCTAAAAAGAAGTTAGTATCATTTTTTGACGTTTGCCGGTAGGGCAGGAGGTAGAATAATGAATAGCCATCTTGGTTTAATTGGTGATTACAGACACTATGTATCAATTGACGAACTAAATCGTCGTGTTGATACTGACCCTTTGGGTTTTGTCAGTGAATGTGAGTATGCCTATGCAAATGAAATTGATGGTGCAGCGGATATTATTGCGTCAAAAATACATGAGAGTCGTATTGTAATGCTTGCAGGTCCGTCAGGTTCAGGTAAAACTACGACAGCAAGACGTATTAAAGAAAGTTTACTTCGTCACGGAATACGTGCCCACACAATTGAGATGGACTCGTACTTTCTTGACGTGGATAGGGACGATAAATCTATAAACTATGAACTGCCAAGTAGACTTGATTTACCACTTTTGCTCAAGCAAATGGAGCAGTTATCTAACGGTGATGAGGTACTTCTGCCTCGTTTTGACTTTACCACAGGCAAACAAATTCGTAACGTGTTACCTATGCGTCTTGGCTCTGATGAAGTTGCAATTTTTGAGGGTATACATGCCTTAAACGATATTTTCCGCACATCTAAGGCGGAACTGATAGATATTTATATAAGTGTTCGTATGCGTGTTACTGACAAAGAGGAAAATATTTTAATTGAGCCGGAGGAAATGCGTTTTCTTCGCCGTGGTGTCCGTGATGTCAAGTTTAGAGATGCTACATTTGACAGGACTCTTGACTTGTGGGAAAATGTAATTGACGGTGAGCATAAGTATATTAGACCTTTTAGAAAGTATGCTGATATAATCATTGACACGGCATTTGACTATGAGGTAAACTTACTTGCAAGTTATGCTATCAAGCAGTTTGAAACGACAGATTTAGAAAAACTAACTAAGGTGGGAATGGAGAAACTGCCATCACTTCTTACTCGTTTCTCCACTTTGTCTTCGTCAATCGTTCCAAAACACTCAATGCTCAGAGAGTTTATCGGAGTAGAATAAAACTTAAATTTTTCTATATGTTTTCCCAAGAAAATTTACGCCTAAAAATTTAATTATTTATTGAAAACCATTGATTTTGGTTGATTTTACGTTGAAAGTGTAATATAATAAGAAAATAGATAGAAATATTCAAAAAGGAGTGTTAAAAATGGATCCTAAATTGCGTGAAATACTGTATCGTGTTAAGGCATCTGCTGTTGATGTAGGAAAAACTGCTGGAAAATTTGCAGGCGGTGTCGTCGAACGGACTAAAATAAATCTTCAGATTTTCGATTTGAATACAGAAATTGACATTGCATACAAAGAGATTGGTAAACTCGTTTTTGCCGTTCACAATGGTGAAGAAATTTGCTCTGAGGCAATTCAGTCAAAGATTGAGGAAATAGATGCTAAAAACGAGCAAATAGCAATACTTCGTGATAAACTTTCAGATTTTAAGAATGCTTCAAAAACTTGTCCTGCTTGCGGAAAAACTGCAACTGAAAAGGACGCTTTTTGTCCATCTTGCGGTTACAAGTTTCAGGTAGACAGCACGTGCAATGATGACTCATGTGGCTGTTGCGATGAGGCTGAATAAGACTTGATGGGGCTGTGATATGTGTCACGTATATTCAGCCTCATTTTCTTGCGTTTAAGGCAATTATTTTGATAAGGACGGATAATATGTTTGAATTTTCTGACTATAAAAAAAGTGCTGATTATATTCGCTCAAAATTAGGTTCATTTGAACCAAAAATTTTAATGATTCTTGGTTCAGGACTCGGCGGACTTGCTGACTTAGTTTGCGATGCTGTTTCAATTCCCTATGGTGATATTCCCGGATTTCAAACGTCTACAGCACCAAGCCATGCCGGTAGATTTGTTTTTGGTAAAATCGGCAATAAGTCAGTAGCCGTTATGCAAGGCAGACTTCATCATTACGAAGGGTACGATTTTGATACGGTTGCCTATCCTGTCCGTGTAGCACGTCTTTTAGGTGCAGAGAAAATGATTATCACAAACGCCGCAGGAGGAGTAAATCGTTCCTTTTCCGTCGGCGATATTATGGTTATTCGTGACCATATTAACTTCTCCGGAAATTCTCCGCTGTTTGGTGCAAATTTATCTGAATTTGGAGTTAGATTTCCTGATATGACATTTGCATACACTCCAAAACTTCGTGAATTGGCACATAAAGCCGCTGAGGAACTTGGTTTTTCTCTCTGTGAGGGTGTATACTATTATTCTACAGGTCCTTCCTACGAAACTCCTGCTGAAATTAAAGCAATTAGCGTGTTGGGTGGTGACGCTGTTGGAATGAGTACCGTTTCAGAAGTGTTGACGGCTCGTCATGCAGGAATGGAAATTTTGGGATTTTCACTTATTTCCAACATGGCAGCAGGTATTTTACAACAGCAACTTACTGAAGAGGAAGTAATTGAGGCAGGGGAGAATGCACGTGAGAAATTTTCTGCATTACTCGTTAAATGTCTTGACTACATGGAGGGTTAATTATGGATTTACTGTTTCATAACTGTACTGTTGTAACGATGGAATCAAGCGACAGTGTACGCAGTAATATGGACATAGGAATAACTGACGGTAAAATTTCATATTTATCTCCAAGTGGTGATAATCTTCCCGACGAAGTTTTATCAACTACAAGAGTAATTGACGGACAAGGAAAAGTTCTAATGCCCGGTCTTGTCAATGCCCATGCTCATTTACCTATGACCGCACTTCGTGGGTATGCAGACGACTATACACTTCACTCGTGGCTATACGACCACATTTTTCCCATTGAGGGAAAACTCGATGAGGAATGTGTATATAACGGTGCAAAACTTGGTATTATGGAGTGTCTTGCAAATGGAGTAACTGCCGTTGCAGATATGTATTTCTACGAGCCAATGGTTGCAAAAGCCGCTTGTGAGTGCGGTATTCGTGCTAATGTATCGAATGCTGTATTATATTTTTCTGAAAAGTTTGACCCATCAACCGACAGAACTGCGTTGGAACTTGAAACACTATTACGTGATTACAAAAACCATTCGCTTATTAAGGCTGATGCGTCAATTCACGCTGTCTATACGTCAAAGAGTGACGGCTGGGATTGGGCAAAGGAAATGGCGAAAAATAACGGTCTTGGTATGCAAATTCACATTCAAGAAACAAAGACAGAAGTTTCTGAATGTATTGAGAAATATGGTAAGACCCCTACGGAAGTATTTTTTGAAAATGGTGTGTTTGACTATCCAGTGAATGCCGCTCATTGTGTTTGGTTAACTGATAGTGATATGGACGTTTTCTCTAAAACAGGTGCCGTTGCTGCTCATTGTCCGGTAAGTAACTTAAAACTTGCAAGTGGTATTGCACGTGTACCGGATATGCTGAAAAAGGGCGTTACTGTTGCTCTTGGTACAGATGGTGTTGCCTCAAATAATAATCATGATATGTTCGAGGAGATAAAACTTGCAGCCCTTCTCCATAAGATGACCACAGGCGATGCGTCTACTATGCCTGCCTATGAAGTTCTTAAAATGGCAACTGTAAACGGTGCAAAAGCACTTGGTAGAAATAATCTTGGTAAAATCAAACTCGGCTATGATGCAGACGTAATTCTAATTGATTTTGATGCTATACATCTAACGCCATGCTATGATGTCATTTCAAATCTTGTATATGCCGCTAAAGGCAGTGATGTTTTAATGACAGTCGTAAATGGTAAAGTAGTATATGAAAACGGCACGTTTGCCGTAGGCGACTATCACGATACTGCAAATTCGCTTCGTGCTTGTATGAAGCGTTTGTCACTTAACGATAATTTGGTACGTAAAGTCTATTTTTAAGTTAATTGGGAGTTGATCGCTTGTCCCGAAAACAGACCTTTTTGCAAGGAGCACTTATATTGATTGCCACAAATGCCGTTGTTAAGTTGATCGGTGCAGTATTTAAGATACCGCTTGACAACCTTATCGGTGCTGACGGTATGGGTCTGTTTTCTGTGGCATACAACCTCTATTCTGCAATGTTTGTATTAAGTACAGCAGGACTTCCTGTTGCTGTTTCACGTATGGTTGCTCACTCAAACGCACTTGGAAGAGTACGTGAGGTACGAAAGATACTTTTCGTTTCCTTTGGTGTGTTTGTCGGTGTCGGTGCTGTATGCTCAATAGGTATGTTCTTTGGTGCAGGTGCATTTGTTCGTTCAATCCCTAATACACGTGCGTTATATGCGGTTCTCGCCGTTTCTCCTGCAATATTCTTTGTGTCGTTGATGTCTGTATTTCGTGGGTACTATCAGGGACTTTCCGATATGGTGCCGACTGCCGTTTCACAAGTTATTGAAGCGGTTTGCAAGTTAATTCTCGGTTACGGATTTGCATATCTTGCACTAGCGGCTGGCTATGGTGTTGAAGTGGCTGCAGCAGGTGCTATTTGTGGTATAAGTATTGGAACGATACTTGGTAGTATCTATCTCATTTGTCGTTTCCGCCGCCATAAATCTGTAAATGAAAACACTTGCACTTTATGTCAAAGTACGCACTCTTTGCTTAAATGTCTTGTGTCTATTGCAATTCCGATTACTCTTAGTTCCGCCATACTGTCTATTACGAATTTTATTGATATGTATGTGGTTCTTGGACGATTACATGATATTGGCTTTCGTGAGGAACTTGCAAATATGCTTTACGGAACGTATAGCGTAAAAGCAGTAAGTTTAATGTCGATGCCACAGACAATGATAACTGCGTTGTCAGTCAGTTTAATTCCTGCAATTTCTGCATACTTTGCCAAGAAAATGACGGATAAAGCGGCTGAAGTTACAGAATCTGCCCTTAGAATTACACTGCTAATTGCACTTCCGTGTGCTTTTGGTATTGGTGTTATGGCAGAAAATATTCTGACATTTCTATTTCATAATTCACAAGAGGTCAGTATTGCTACACCTCTTTTAATGCTTTTATCTCCTGCTATTGTATTCGTTGCACTCGTATCTATAACAAATGCAATTTTACAGGCTGTTGGAATGGAAAAGACGGCTGTCTGGTCAATGGTTGCAGGCGGTGTAGTTAAATTGCTTGTCAACTATACGCTAATTGGTGTTGAGGATATAAATATTTCCGGTGCACCTATTGGTACAACTGCGTGCTACCTTGTAATTACGATTATAAATATTGTAATTCTATCAAAGAAGACAAGTGTTGCACCTAAACATTGGCAGACTTTTATTAAGCCTGTCATTGCATCTGCAATAATGGGTATATTCGCTTATGTTTTAAGAGATTGTCTATCAAAGTATATTGGCAATACATTAGTGCTGATTGTGACGATTGTTTTGAGTGTTTTAATGTACGCAATAGCACTGATTTTGCTTGGAGCCATACATAAATCGGATATGCTTATGCTCCCAAAAGGTGAAAAAATCGTAAAGGTTTTACGACTTAAATAAATATACTTGCTAAAGAGGAAAAAGTATGATACAGTTTAATAAGAAGGATAATTATTGTTTTGAGGATCTTATTGAAATTGTCGAGATCCTACGAAGTGAAAACGGTTGCCCATGGGATAAGGCACAGACACATGAGAGTATACGTCAGAATTTTATTGAAGAAGTATACGAGGCAATTGAGGCGATTGATACATCAGATACAGATCTTTTAAGAGAAGAACTTGGAGATGTCTTGCTTCAAATCGTATTGCATACTCAAATGGAACGTGAAAAAAATACGTTCGATATGAATGATGTTTGTGACGAGGTATGTAAAAAACTAATTGTACGTCACCCACATATTTTTGGTACAGTTAAGGCTGATACCACAGATGAAGTCCTTGCAAATTGGGATGAAATAAAAAAACAGACAAAGGGGCAGACTAAGCAATCTGAGGTTGTTTCGTCTGTTGCACGTAGTCTTCCGTCACTTATGCGTGCCCAAAAGGTACAAAAGAGGGCAGCGAAAGTTGGCTTTGATTGGCCTGACGTTATGGGTGCATTCGAGAAAATAGTAGAGGAAACTGATGAACTTCACGAGGCTATCGTGTGCGATACAAATCGTGAAGAAGAAATTGGCGATTTGCTATTTGCAGTTGTCAATGTAGCACGTCATCTGCATATTGATGCGGAACGTGCACTTGAAAAGGCAGTTGATAAGTTTTCGCAGAGATTTGCCCTTGTTGAAAATGAAGTTATTTTATCCGGTAAAGAAATGGGCGAACTGTCCTTAGAGGAACTGGACAAAATTTGGGATAGCGTCAAGGTGAAATAAAGGAGATTTCGTTATGCGTTTAGATAAATATTTGAAGGTGTCACGTCTTATAAAAAGGCGTACAGTTGCAAATAATGCCTGTGACAGCGAGCGAATTTGTGTTAATGGTAAACAGGCAAAAGCGTCCTATCAGGTTAAGGTAGGAGATATAATTGAAATCGCTTTTGGTGAAAAGACAGTTAAAGTTGAGGTTGTAAATATTTTAGAGCATACACTTAAAGCAGATGCTGCGGCTCTTTATAAAGAGATAGAGTAATCTTTTTAGTTTTTTATCATATACTCTTTACCAAAGTACTATTGGAGGTAAATGTATATGGCTGAAATGAAAAATGAGTTATCCCATAGTTTAACTCTTGACTCACGGGAAAAATTATGTGTAAGTGGAGTAACAGATGTTGACAGTTTCGATGAAGAGGCTGTGGTAATGCTTACATCAAAGGGCAAACTTGTTATTAGAGGCAGTAATCTTCACATTGAAAAACTTAGTGTAGATGTTGGCGAGTTGACAGTTGAGGGCATTATTAATTCATTGGAATACAGTGATGATATGCGTTCAAGTGGCGGTTTCTTTGCGAGGTTGTTTGCTTGAATGGTATGTCAATTTCAATTTCACTTCAAGCAATAAGATTTCTTATGTCCTGCGTTCTCGGTATTATACTTGGTTTTTTATATGATTTTATGAGAATTTTTCGCAGGTCGTTTAACTGTAGCAGTATTTTAACTCTTGCGACAGATATTCTGTATTCCATATTAGTTGTAGTTTCATACGGATTATTTGTTCTTATTATTTGTGAGGGAGACATTAGAGCGTTTTTATTTGTTGGTGCATCACTTGGCATGATTCTGTATTTTCTTGCCATAAGTAATATGGTTATTCGTGTTGGCGATGTGATTACAATGTGTATTAAGACGATATTTGCAATTTTGTTCTTTCCCATAATTTGGATTTTTAGGAAAGTTAGAGTATACAGACACAAAAGGAGAAGTAACCATGACAGTCACAACCAAAAAAAAGAATCCGGGTAAATTAATATTACGGCTTTGCCTTGTTCTTTTTACAATTTACGTTGTATATAATTTTGTTGTATTACAAATTCAAATTAAAGAGAAGAACGAAGAACTAAAACAACTTGAAATGGAGATCTATTCACAAAGTCTTGTCAATCAGCAACTTGAGGAAAGTGTAAATGCTGAATTGACAGATGAGGAAATAGCAGAAATTGCAAGAAATAAACTTGGATATTCTTTGCCAGGTGAGAGAATATTTATTGACATTACCGGCAAATAGGTTGTATAATGATACCATGTAATTTACACTAAGGGAGGACATAGCGTTAGTTATGGAATTAACCATCGGTTCGATTTTAGAGGGAAAAGTCACAGGCATTACAAAATTTGGTGCTTTTGTATCACTTCCATCAGGCGGTTCCGGTATGGTACATATCTCGGAAGTTGCCCATACTTATGTCAGTGATATTAAGGATCACTTGTCTGAGGGTCAGGTTGTTAAAGTAAAAGTTATAAGCATTGATGAGAATAATCGAGTCAATCTATCAATTAAGAAAGCCACTGAACCACCAAGACAATCGGCATCTTTTACAAATAATCGCCCTGCTCGTACCGCTCCACTACCTCCCAAGAAGCAGGAACCTCAGACCTTTGAGGATAAACTTAAACTGTTTATGCAAGATTCTGACAGTAAAATGTCTGACCTAAAAAACTATACCGACCGTAAGAATGGATCACGGAGAGGCAGAAGATAGTTACATATAAAAATTTGGCCGAAGCGGTAT
This sequence comes from Eubacteriales bacterium, assembly GCA_045639125.1. Taxonomy (GTDB): domain Bacteria; phylum Bacillota; class Clostridia; order Oscillospirales; family QAMX01; genus JAZUCL01. The sequence goes on from JAZUCL010000015.1 coordinate 25,363, forward strand.
ATTCCGCTTCGGCTCGTTTGCTTGATTATCAGAAATTGAGATATTCAAATGCTTTCTTTGCGGCAACTGCACCGTCAGATACAGCGGTTACAATTTGATATAATGGCTTGCGGCGTAAATCTCCTGCTACAAAAACACCTTTTATGTTTGTTTCACAACTTTCATCTGAAAGAACATAACCCTTATCGTCTAATGTGATTTCCTTTGCAAACAATTTGGTATTTGGCTCATTACCGACTGCGATAAATACACCATCTACTGTTGCAGAACCCTCAATATCTGTTTTTACATTGTGTAAGCGAATTGACGTTACAAAGTCAACTCCTTCAATTACGTCAACTACCGTATCCATGACAAGTTCCACATTACTAAGGTCTTCAAGCCGTGAAACGAGAGAATGAGAGGCACGGAAACTGTCACGGCGGTGTATCAAGTAGACGTGCTTTGCGAGTTTTGACAGATGTATTGCATCTTCCAATGCAACGTCACCGCCACCAATTACGGCTACTTCCTTATTTTTGTAGAAACCGCCATCGCAAGTAGCACAGTAGGAAACACCACGTCCAATGAAATTAGATTCGCCACGACAGCCCAAAGTACGCCGTGACGCACCTGTTGCAAGGATTACAGTCTTTGCTTTGTAAACACCAGATGTTGTATAAATCTCTTTTACCTCATCGGACAAATTAACACTCTCTACCGTTGTATATACAATTTCTGCTCCACAGTAACGTGCTTGTTCGTCCATCGCCATTGAAAGATCTGTACCGAGAACACGTATTGTACCCGGGTAGTTTTCAATGTCTTGTGTAGATGTCATCTGTCCACCTGCAAACATCTGCTCCAAAACTAATGTTTTAAGTCCACTTCTTGATGCATATATTGCGGCAGTTAACCCTGCAGGCCCTGCACCAATAATTATTGTATCGTAAATCATAAAAATTTCCCTTTCAGTTTTTTGTTTTATATGATATTATTATAATCGATTATAATATTTATTTCAATAAGTAGTTATCTGCATTTTGTTCTAAACGTAAATTTTTACGCATATACTTTCACGGGAGGAGTGCGTATGAGAAAAAGAGCATACATGCACGCACGAAACAAAGGTAACTATTCATCGAGATTATTTAGAATTAGCATATTTTTAATTATTATACTGTTTACTGTTTTATCTATTGATGCCAAACTTAAACCGACTATTCGTGAATATGCCAAGTCAACTGGCTCGTATTATGCCACAAAGGCAATAAATGATGCTGTAATTGACGAAATTGCGTCAAATGAGATAAAATATCTTGATTTGGTATCTCTTGAAAAGGATAATAACGGTGGAATAACAGCACTATATACCAATATCGTGAAAATCAATGAATTGAAAGCAAAGGTAGCAAATCTTGTCCTTGATAAACTACGCAGTTTAGATGAGTCTGCCATTTCAGTACCTTTTGGTAATGCCTCGGGAATAAATTTATTTTCTGGTAGGGGTCCTGATATTCCGATAAAAATAATACCAATCGGCTCTATTACTACATCCTGTGCAAGTCAGTTTTCGTCCGCAGGAATAAATCAGACTCGCCACAGTATTATTATGGAAGTAGTTGCTTCGGTGACTATCGTGTTGCCTCGTGACAGAATAACTACTAAAATTCATTCCGAGGTAAATATCGCTGAGACAATTCTTGTAGGTAATGTACCTGAAAGTTATACTAATATTGTTGATACGAGAGATCTTATTGAAAAAGGTATTGACTACGCATTAGAGTAGAAATAAGTTTTATACGTATGGAGGAAAAAACGTGGATTATAAGGAACTAAAGGAACTGCTTATATATCACAGTCGTAAATATTACGTTGAAGATTCACCTGAAATACCTGACTATGAGTATGATAGACTAATGCGTTGTCTTGAAGAGATGGAGACGGAGAATCCGTCACTCATCGAACCTGACTCACCAACTCAACGTGTTGGAGGAGACGCTTTACGTGAATTTGAAAAGTTTTTACATGAAGTACCTCTTCAAAGTCTTAACGACGTATTTGATTTTAATGAGTTGGACGATTTTGACCGCCGTGTTCGTGAGACGATTGACGCACCTAAGTATGTGGTTGAGTTGAAAATTGACGGACTGTCTGTTGCACTTGAATATCGTGACGGAATATTTGTGTCAGGTGGTACTCGTGGTGATGGTGAAGTAGGTGAAAATGTAACTGAAAACTTAAAGACAATTCATTCAATTCCTTTACGATTAAATGAGCCTGTATCACATCTCATTGTACGTGGTGAGGTGTATATGAGTAAGAAGAACTTTGCGGCACTAAATGAGGCACGAGAAATACGTGAAGAGTCACTATTTGCAAATCCAAGAAATGCGGCGGCAGGCACATTGCGTCAACTTGACCCAAAAGTTACTGCGTCACGCCATCTTGATATTTTTTGTTTTAATCTCCAATTGACCGACGGAAAGACTTGTGAAACCCACAGTCAAAGTCTTGACTATCTAAAAGAACTTGGTTTTTGTGTAAGTCCGTATTATCAAGTTTTTGACAATATAGATGACGTAAAGACAGAAATATTACGTCTTGGAGATATGCGTGAGAATTTAGGTTTTGATATTGACGGTGCAGTTGTAAAAGTAGACTCATTTGAGGCACGAAAGAAACTTGGCACGTCAACTAAAGCACCTAAATGGGCAGTTGCGTATAAATATCCACCGGAGGAAAAGGAAACAAAACTAATTGATATTATTATAACTGTTGGACGTACAGGGGTGCTTACACCAAATGCTGTGCTTGAACCTGTACGGCTTGCAGGCACAAATGTCAGCCGTGCTACTCTCCACAACATCGACTATATCAAGTCTAAGGATATTAGAATAGGTGATACTGTTCGTGTCCGCAAGGCAGGGGATATTATCCCTGAAATTGTTGAGGTAATTTTCTCAAAACGGCCACATGAGTCAATGGAATATGAAATGCCCACCACCTGTCCTGTATGTTCATCGCCTGTTATTCGTGACGAACAAGAGGCAGCCGTACGTTGTAGCGGTGCGTCATGTCCTGCACAACTTCTCAGAAATCTAACTCATTTTGCATCAAGAGATGCTATGGATATTGATGGTCTTGGCCCTGCGGTTTTGGAGCAACTTGTTTCAGAAAACCTTGTAAAATCCGCCTCTGACTTGTATAAGTTAAAGGCAGAAGACGTTGCGAAACTTGAACGAATGGGCGAGAAATCGGCAGATAATCTCATAAATGCCATTGAGGAAAGTAAATCACGAGGTTTAAGTAGACTGCTGTTTGCGTTTGGTATTCGGCAAGTAGGGCAAAAGGCGGCAAAAATTATTGCACGTCACTTCAAAACTCTTGATAATATCTTAGATGCATCCCAGGAGGAATTGATGGCAATATCTGATATTGGTGAAATAACTGCTGAAAATATTATACAATGGGCATCTTTGCCCCAATCTTTAGAGTTAGTAGAATCACTTCGTATGTCAGGCGTTAATTTTACATCTCTTGAACAAAAGCAAGATACACGATTTGCAGGACTGACATTTGTTTTGACAGGTGCTTTGCCCACATATACTCGTGATGAAGCGTCTGCAATTATTGAACAGATGGGCGGTAAGGTCAGTTCATCTGTTTCAAAAAAGACTTCCTATGTTCTTGCAGGAGAAGATGCAGGTTCAAAACTACGAAAGGCAAATGAACTCGGTATTACCGTAATATCAGAAGATGAATTTATTGAAATGACTAAGTAAATTGAAAAAGCAAAGCCAAAAACGGCTTTGCTTTTTCTTTTGTACTATCGCAAACTAAACGTGCATATAAATAGGTGAGTAAAAAAAGAGGTGATTTTATTGGACAACTTATTATCCTTTGAAAATGCAATTTCAGTTTTGCCGTTGCCAATACGTCAGTCAATCAGCCGTATGTCAAATGAGATGAAAATAAATATTGAGGAAATACGTCTGCGTATCAATCATCCTGTCTTTGTCACAGTAAAAGGGCAAGAAATTAAACTTAGTGATTCAAATGGTGAAAGTCATATTGTTACAAGTCAAGATATTTCTCTTGTTCTCGATATTGTGACACGATCAAGTATACATATTGCAATGGATACGATACGGCATGGATTCGTTACAATGCAGTCAGGTCATCGAATTGGCATTTGCGGTACGGCAGTAGTAAAAGATGGAGTAGTCACCCTACTTCGTAATTACTCGTCACTAAATATTAGAATTGCTCGTGAGGTTATTGGTTGCAGTGACACTATTTTTTCTGAAATTATGAATGATGGACAGTTTCTTGACACTCTTGTTATTTCACCACCCGGACTTGGTAAGACAACTCTGATTCGTGACATTGTTAGAAATCTTTCAAAGCAGGGCATTAGGACAGGTGTTGCCGATGAACGAGGCGAATTAACTGCCGTTTGCGGTGGTATACCACAGTTTGACTTAGGTGATTATGTAGACGTAATAGACGGTGCACCAAAAAGTGAAGCGATGCTAATGCTTCTGAAAACGATGTCGCCAATGGTGATTGCTGTTGACGAGATTACATCACCTAAAGATATAAAAGCGGCAGAAACGGCAGCAAATTGCGGAGTACGTTTGCTTGCAAGTGTTCATGCAAAAAACTTTGATGAGTTAAAAAACCGTGAGGTAACAAGAACACTTCTAAAAGAAAATCTCTTTCGCCGTGTAGTTGTTATATCTTTTGAAAACGGCACACGTAAATACGAGGTGAACTCACTATAAAATGACATGGATAGTTAAAATCGCCGGCTGTTTTCTATTAGTTACCGGTTGCGGACTTATTGGTGTAGGACAAGCAAGAAAACTGAAGGAAAGAGTGAATATAATCACAGATTTACAGAGAAGCATACGCCTTTTGTCAGGTGAATTGTCTCTAAATTTAAGTTCAGTATATGATGCGTGTATAGCCGTTTCACGTCAAGTTGGAGGTGAAATTGGTAACTTGTTTGGATGCTGCAAAGACTTTTCAACGCTACTTCCGTTTAATACTCAATGGATTGATTTGGTGGAAAATGGCGGTTTTGATTTAGATATTGAAATTTGTCATGAACTAAAACAATTAGGTGATTATTTTGGAAGATATGACGTGGACCTACAACTATCGGGACTTAATTCTATTCTAAATCGCCTTGAAGATATAAAAAATAATGCAATCTCTTACTACGATAAAAATGCAAAACTTTATCGCTCTATTGGGCTTTCTGTAGGAGTTGTATGTGGGATTTTACTTTTGTAATTGAATTAATGAAAGGTAGCAAAAGAAATGGATGTTGATCTTATTTTCAAAATTGCGGCAGTTGGTATTCTCGTTGCTGTACTAAATCAACTGTTGATACGTTCAGGCCGTGAAGAACAGGCAATGATGACAACTCTTGCAGGTCTAATCGTTGTGCTGATGCTTTTAATTCAAGAAATAGATAAACTATTTACCATGGTAAAAAATACATTTGGATTTTAACATGAATGAATTTATAAAAATCTCAGTAATTGCACTAATCGGTGTAATTCTTGCATTGACAGTAAAGAAAACTAATGGTGAACTTGCACTTATTATTTCCATTACAACCGGAATTGGAATTTTATTTGTAATTTTATCACTTGTTGGTAATTTATTGACAAAATTTATTATAGTTTTTGACGGCTATTCATTGCCCAAAGAAGTATATGAACCACTGCTAAAATGTGTTTTTATCTCAATAACATCTAAAATATGTGGTGAATTATGTCGTCAAAGCGGCGAATCAGCGTTGGCAGTTAAAGTTGACCTTGCCGGAAATTTAGCCGGTGTTATAGTGGCTTTCCCGCTGCTTGAATATGCATTATCACTTATATGGTCAATACCAATGGTGAACTGATGAAAAAGATATTTATTATATTTACTATTATTTTACTATTAGTTCCAACGGCTCACTGCGTTGATATAAATAGTGAAAATACAACTGTTTTTGATAGTTTTGATCTTTCGGAAATGGAGCGTTCTACACCAAAAGATGCTCGTAAGTACATGGATAAGATTGAATATGACAACGCTCTTGACTTTGGAGATAGTCTTTCAAAAATTTTTTCAAATATAGTAAATGATGGACTCGATATTTTCAAAATAACGATACTTTCCATTGTACGAGTATTTATTGTCGCCGCTTTATGCTCGTTAGGACGTGGGATATATGACAGCGGTAAATTTGATGTACTTACCATTGGTGGCGCTGCGGCAATTCTTGCGTGTTCAATCGGTGATATATCTTCACTTGGAAAAGTTGCATACGATACCCTTACTTCATTAAATGTATACTCAAAGGCACTTCTGCCTGTGCTTACTACTGCAAGTGTCGCAACAGGTGCAGTAACGGCGGCAAGTTTTCGCCATGTGGCTGTAGTTTTCTTGACAGATGTAGTAATTACTTGTATTTTAGCATGGATGATGCCAATTTGTAGTGCTTATATTGCTGTAATGAGTGCAAATACGATATGTGGAAACGATGCCCTTTTACGTATTGGTGACTTCATTAAAAACACTCTTAATTGGTCAATTCGTTTGCTGCTTACTATTTATGTGACAATTCTTGGACTAAGTGGAGTTATATCAGGCTCAGTTGATGCGATAACGGCAAAAACCGTAAAATTGACTGTTAGTAGTGCAATACCTGTTGTTGGTGGTATTCTTGCCGATGTCTCTGAAACAATTTTAGCAGGTGCAGTCATTGCTAAAAATACAATTGGCGTATTTGGTATGCTGACCATTTTAGCAACTGTACTTTTGCCGGTTATCAAACTTGGATTGATGTATCTTGGTTACAAACTTGTTGCTGCACTATCTTCTGTATGTGTAAAGGGAAGTATACTCAATTTAATTGATGCACTCGGCACGTCCTTTGGCATGATGCTTGCTATGACCGGCAGTGCAACTGCACTTATACTAATTTCAATTTTTACAGCAGTTGCAGGGGGAGGTGTATGACATTGTTCAAATCCTGGCTTATGTCAATGACAATAATCGGCATTATATCTTCGATTGCCGTTTCCTTAACAGAAAAAACGGCAGGCACATCGGTAGTCAAGGCCGTAGTATCACTTTGCATGATTGTATCTCTAATATATCCACTTCGCAACTTTCATTTTAGTGTGGCGGAGTTTGATTTTCCAACATACGAGACCATTGAAATTGAAGAAAAAATGGAAAATCTTAAAGTAAATGAAACGAAACGACAACTATCAGGATACGTTGAATCGTATGCACAAACACTTGGGGTACCTTGTAATGCAGATGTTATATGTAAGTTGTCAGATGAAAATCAATTATCAATATCGGGTATTGAAATTAGTTGTGAAGATAGCAGTTATTTAGCGCAAGAAAAGATAAAAGAAAAATTTAGCAGTGAGTTTGGAATAGAGGAGTCGGTAATTATATTTAATGGAGGCTAACAAAATAATGGTCGAAATTCGTAATATGATTAGTAAAATAAAAAGCATGATTTCAAAATATAAATATGTTGTACCGATTATCGCAGTGGGAGTTGTATTACTGCTGTGGCCGAGTGGTGATAAAACCGAGACTGATGATACATCAATCGTACATAAGAAAAGTGACAATGAGCAAGAAGTGGCTGAAACTGAAAAACGCCTATCAAAAATTCTTTCAATGGTTTCTGGTGTTGGACGTGTTGAGGTGTTTCTTGCTTTGGAACATGATTCAAAAGTTACTTATGCATCAAATGTAAATGTTTCTGCTGATGAGCGAAATGACGGCAACTTGACTGGAAACAGCAATAAGTCAAGCCAGACGAATATAGTTACAGTTCGTGACGAAAATGGTAACGAAACGGCTCTTGTAACGGCACGTTCAGCGGTGAAATATCGAGGTGCATTAGTAGTGTGTGATGGCGGAGATATTGCGTCTGTACGCCTTAAAATTACGCAGGCAGTGAGTAATTTATTATCACTTAGTACAGATGCAATTTCAGTAATGAAAATGAGTCAATAGGAGTGTAAATGATGTTTATAAAGAAAAATGGTGCTGTAATTTCAGTTATTGTTCTTTTACTTTTCGTTGCGGTATATCTTAATTGGCAGTACGGCAGGGGAATTGGTACTGACGAGGTTATAGATATAAGTGAGGAAAATCAGATTTTAGATGTTTCAGTTTCAAACGATAGTGAACGAATAACTGACGGAGAGTATGTAATTGACATAAAAAAAGAAGAAGCACAAATTGCCGATAGCGTAGAAGACGGATACATTATCACAGGTGCTCGTGTTGGAGAATTAAGTGCATACTTTGATGAAACACGGCTCGGAAGACAGCAGACGAGAGATGAGGCAATAAATCTTTTACAATCTACCATAGATAGCGAAGATGCAAGCGGTGAGGCGAAGTCTGCCGCTGAGGAAAGCATTGCCGTACTTGCTACAAATGCTGTTGCAGAGTCAAGAATTGAAAGTCTTGTTATGGCAAAAGGATTTGAGGAATGTGTTGCAATAATTGACGATAGCGGTGTTAATGTGATTGTCTTACCGAAAGAAGAAGGACTTGAGGCAAGCGATGTAAGTAAAATCAAGGATATTATCCTTGCACAAACATCTGTAAGTGCCGAGCAAATTCGTGTAATCGAGGCAAAATAAGATAAGTTTGTGTTGAAATTTTATTTATTTGGCGGCAGAGTTGTCTCTGCCGTCTTAATTATTTCTAATAACAACAAATTATAAAAAAATTAACATAAAATTTTTTAGTTTTTTTAATATACCTATTCACAAATGTATCTTAAATGTGGTAGAATATATAAAGAAGTGTGCGTAATTGTCAGATGTGCGGAATTTTGGTAGAATTACTTATTATTTGATAGCATTTTCCGCAAATTCTAAAGAGCAAGGGGTGGCGATTTATGTCTGAACTTTTTCAAACTGCACTCCATTACATAAGCATTATATCAGTGTTTGATGTGCTTGATGTTATTTTAGTTTCTTTTGCGTTATATAAGGCTTTGAGACTTATTAAGGGCAGTGCTCTCGAGGCCGGTCTTAAAGGTATTTTGTTCCTTATTATCGTTCAACAGATAAGTAGTTGGGTTGGCTTAAATATAATTAACTACATTCTTCGCAATACGCTTCAACTTGGTTTCATTGCAATCGTTGTTATGTTCCAGCCGGAACTTCGTAAGATGCTTGAAAAATTTGGTAGAGGAACTTTTGTTTCTATTTTTGACAAAGAAGCAAAGCCAAGCGATTTACGTGTTATGATTCGTGAAGTTGTTGATGCTTCAAGTGCAATGTCTTGGTCACGAACAGGTGCACTTATTGTATTCCAACGCCGTGATAAAATGGATGATATTGTTACGGCAGCAACTCAACTTGACGCAAAAGCAACAAGCGAACTTATACGTAATATTTTCTTTGTAAAAGCACCTCTTCACGATGGTGCTATGGTAATTTCAGGTGATCGTATTATGGCGGCTGGGTGTGTATTGCCTTTAAGCGAAAATGAGTCTATTAGTAAAGACTTAGGTACACGCCATCGTGCAGGCATCGGTATTTCTGAAATTACAGATGCAATCAGTTTGATTGTATCAGAGGAAACAGGTACAATTAGCGTTGCTTTTGAAGGTCGTATTAAACGTGGTCTTTCTCCCGAAGCATTGGAAAATTTGCTTATTGATGAACTTATGCCTAAAGAAAAAGAAGAGGACAACGATATGAGAAAGAAAGTCTTCTCTAACATTACAAAGTGGAAGGAGAAGGGCAAATGAGAGAATGGCTGAAAAAATATGATATTATGCTTCGTGTATTGTCTGTTGTAATTGCCATCTGTCTATGGTTTGTTGTACTGAGTATTGATAACCCTGAACGTACCGTTGAAAAACGTGGCATTGACGTTTCACTTATCGGTACAGACGAGTTGGCACTTGAATATGGCCTTGGTATTGCAGACTCTGAAGTACCTGATGTAAGTGTTAAACTTCGTGGTACACTTAATGCTCTTGCAGGTGTTACATCGGATAATATTACTGTGCGTGCTGATGTTTCTTCCATTAAGAAGTCAGGTGAATACTATTTGCCATACGATATTAGTGTTGCAGATGGTGTTGCAATTGCGGGTCGTAACCCTGATAAAATAACGGTTACTGTTGAAGATATTGTAACTGTTGATCTTCCTGTTAAAGTTGAGATTGTTGGCAATCTTTCTGCTAATTTAGAAACTGATATCCCTAACGTATCTCCAGCTACTGTACGTGTAAAAGGCGTTAAGAGTGAAATTGAAAATGCCGAATTTGCGTTAGTAACTGTTGAGGCAAGAGATATTACAAGGACATTCCAAGACTCTGTTACCTATACTGTTGTTAATAGTGCAGGCAAGGAGTTAAAAGGATCTTCAATACGAAAAGTAGACAGAGCGGTCGATGTAATTATTCCTGTATACCTTTCTCGTGAACTTGAACTTGCAGTTGATTTCGTTGAGGGCGGTGGTGTAACCGCATCTGATGCTGCTGTAACGATTGATCCGCCAAAACTTGCAGTTAGAGGTAGGGCTGAGGTAGTTGCACCTTTAAGTAGAATTGTAATTGGTACAGTTGACCTCAATTCTTTTCTTGATAACTTTTCAATGATAATGCCGATTAATCTTCCTGAAGGAGTAGTTTCTCTAAAGCAAATTTATGAGGCAAATGTTTCTGTTGAGTTAAATGATATTGAGTCAACTACTGTTACTGTTGATGATATCAGACTAATAAATGTGCCTAAAAAATACGATATGGTTGTTGCAACTGATTCTGTAATAGTTACTTTACGAGGCGATAGAGAGAAACTTAAAGAAATTGATACAGAAAAAATCTTTTTATCTGTTGACTTGGCTGATATAGAACCGAAACTTGGTCGTGATGTCTATAGTGCGACTGTTGACCTTGGTGAAAGTGTTGAAGGTGTTGGCGTTTACGGCAGTTACACGGTAATTATTAACACATCCGCAAGGACAGGTTCATAAATGGCTGACTAATACGCTTTGTAGGCGAAAGGATTTTGTAATGTTTGGATACGTCAGACCGTGTAGGGATGAATTAAAAGTTAAAGAATATAATTCATATCGTGCCATGTATTGCGGACTGTGTCATTCTCTTTCATCTCGGTACGGTTTTATTACCCGATTTATCTTAAATTACGATTTCAGTTTCCTTGCATTGACACTGTCTGCTGCAACGTGTGAAAATTGTACGGTTTGTAAGAAACGCTGTATTGCATCACCATTTCAAAAGAAGTCATTTTACAAAGAAAATGATGCTCTTGCTTTTAGTGCTGATGCCAATGTAATATTAACTTACTGGAAGTGTATAGACAGTATTTTAGATGAAGGTTTTTGGAAGTCACTAATTTATCGCATAATAGCACTTTGCCTTCGTCCTGCGTATAAAAAGGCAAAACGACTTAGACCGGAATTTGAAAAGGCTTGTAGTGATGGTCTCAACTCTCTTAGAAAAATTGAAGAGGATATGACAGAGTCTATTGATATTGCAGCAGACGCATTCGCTCGTATCGTCCAGCAGGTAGGGGAATTTGCCGCAGATGAGCGTATTTCAAGACCACTTAAAGTGATGTTTTATCATATCGGCAGATGGATTTATATTGTCGATGCATGGGACGATATAGAAGATGACTTAATAAAGAAAAACTATAACCCTATTGTTTTACGCTATGGTAGTGATGGCACACTTGACAGAGAGAAAATTCGTGATGTAATTGAAACGACCCTTGAAAACTCGTGTGCTACTGCTGCAAGTGCGGCTCAACTGCTTACTTTCAATGAAAATGATGAGATAATTAAAAATGTACTGTATCTTGGCTTACCGATGACGGCTCATGCCGTATTAAATGGAAAGTTAGATAAAAGGAGTAAAATCAATGGATCCATATAAAGTTCTTGGCATATCTCGTTCTGCAACTGATGATGAGATAAAAAAAGCATATCGTGACCTTGCCAGAAAATATCACCCTGATGCTTATATAGACAATCCGCTTGCTGATTTGGCACAGGAGAAAATGAAACAAATAAATGAGGCTTATGACCAAATACAGCGTGAGAGAAGCGGCGGTAATTCATACACGTCAAATCAAAGTACAAATTCCTCAGGTGGTTATTATTCCAATGGCAATTATGGTGGAAGTGGTGAGTACGCAAGAGTACGCCAGATGATTGCAATGGGTAATTTAGATGGTGCTATGTCCGTATTGAATGCATCTTCAAATCGCAACGCTGAATGGAATTTTTTAATGGGCAGTGTTAATTTTCGCCGTGGTTGGTATGATGAGGCACGGCGATATTTTACTAATGCTGTTAATATGGAGCCTAACAATCTTGAATATCGTTCTGCACTTAACCGTGTAAATGGTGCAGGTAACGGTTATTATCGTACAACAGGAGCGAATATGGTAGGCGGTACGTCACCTTGCGATTGCTGTTCTTCACTTATTTGTGCCGATTGTTGTTGTGAGTGTATGGGCGGAGATTTGATTTCATGTTGCTAATGGAGGCATTGTTATTTGAAAAGCACATCAAAACTAACTTATAGTGCACTTCTTGTCGGATTGTCTGTGGTATTTATGTGGCTTAGTGCCTTTTTCCCGACTCTTAGTTTGACGATAGTTGCAGTAGCAGGAATCTTAATAATTTCCGTTTTAATTGAATGTGGATATCGTTATGCAATACTTACCTATTTTGCCGTGTCTATTTTATCTCTTTTACTTGTTACTGACAGAGTAAATGTAGTATTCTATATCTTCATTCTCGGAAGTTATCCAATTATAAAAAGTGTATTTGAACGTATTAAAATAAGTTATTTGTCCTATATAATTAAACTTTTATATTGTATTTTGTTACTTATTGTGCTATACTTATTCTTCAAAGGAATAGTTAGCGAATTTATACCTACAAATTTTTCTTTACTTCCGACATTGCTTATTGGTGGTTTAGTTTTCTTTGTTGTATATGACATGGCTTTGACAAAACTTGTTGTATACTATTTGCAATTTATTCACCCAAAACTTAAACGATTTTAATTTCAGTTGTCAAAGACAACGAAAGGATTGATTACTTATGATAAAAAGCATGACCGGATACGGCAGAGCAATAGGCGAATATTCAGGTAGAAGTATCACCGTTGAGGTGCGTAGTGTAAACCACAGATATTTCGATTGCACAGTCAAAACATCTCGGTTCTATACTTTTTTAGAAGACCCAATTAAGAAGGCAACTCAAAATATTGTGTCACGTGGTAAAATTGACGTTTTCGTTACTATTGATAACAGTCAGTCTGATGATGTTGAGGTAAAACTCAATCGCCATGTTTTTGAGGCTTACTTAAACGGATTGCGAGAGATGTGTCATGAGTACTCTTTACATGACGATTTATCTGCTCTTGGACTTGCTCGTATGCCTGAAGTTTTTTCTATTGAGAAGAAAGAGGCTGATGCACAGGAATTAACAAGAGATGTACTTAATGTTTTAACATCTGCTCTTTCAGATTTTACGTCCATGCGTACTGTTGAGGGTGCAAAACTTTATGACGATATAATGGGACGTGTAAATACAATTTCCAGTGCCGTTGACTATATAGAAACTCTTTCTGCTGCATCTGAGGCAGAGTACAGAGTAAAACTTGAAACACGTATTCGTGAACTGTTAGGTGCGGCACAACCTGATGAGAGTCGTATTTTAACAGAAGTTGCAATTTTTGCCGATCGTGTTGCAATCGATGAGGAGATAGTAAGACTCCGCAGTCATTTAGTACAGTTAGGTAATATGCTAAAAGAGGATATTCCTGTCGGCAGAAAACTTGATTTTCTCGTTCAAGAATTAAATCGTGAAACGAACACAATTGGTTCTAAGGCAAATAATATTGACATTACACGTACAGTTGTTGATATTAAGTCAGAAATTGAAAAGATAAGAGAACAAGTTCAAAATATTGAATAGGATGTGTAGAAGATGAAACTTATCAATATTGGCTTTGGTAATATGGTATCTGCAAGCCGTCTTGTTGCAATAGTTAGCCCTGAATCAGCACCTATTAAGCGTATCATTCAAGAGGCTCGTGACAAGGGTGTTTTGATTGATGCAACATACGGCAGACGTACTCGTGCAGTTATTGTAATGGATAGTGACCATGTTGTATTGTCTGCAATTCAGCCGGAAACAGTTGCAAATCGTCTTTACAACCATGATGATTCTGTTTCAGATGAGGAGTTTGACGAAGATGACGAATGAACGAGGAACCCTTATTGTATTTACCGGTCCATCGGGTGTCGGTAAGGGCACTGTTCTAAATGAGTTTAAGGCACTTGGCAATAAATATTTTTGTTCCATTTCAGCCGCAACTCGTTTGCCACGTCCCGGTGAGGTAAATGGAGTAAACTATCATTTTATGTCTGTTTCAGACTTTGAAACGATGATCTTGGAAAATAAACTTTTAGAATATGCAAAATATGTTGACAACTATTACGGAACACCAAGTGAGCCTGTATACAAGAACTTAGAAAATGGTGTCGACGTAATATTAGAAATTGAAACTGATGGGGCAATGCAAATTCGCAACAAGTGTCCGGAAGCAGTTTTGGTATTTGTTGCACCACCGTCAGTTGAAGAACTTCGCCGACGCCTTTGCGGACGTGGCACTGAAAGTGCTGCATTGATTGAAAAACGTATGTCAGTAGCCTTAGATGAACTTAAAAAGGCTAATTTGTTTGACTATATTATTGTCAACGAGAATGCTTGCGATGCTGCTGTTGATTTACAGTCAATCATTCGTGCAGAGCGTTGTAAAATGTCACGGCGTATTCATGTAATAGAATAAAATTTGAAAGGAATAAATATTATGCTTAATCCGTCTATGTCCAAATTATTCGCTAAAATCGACAACACGTATCTTCTTGTAAATGCTGCTGCAAAGCGTGCTCGTTCTATTTCACAGCAGGCCGAGGACAGTGGTGAGCCGTTAAAGGAAAAGGCAGTTACTCTTGCTCTCAAAGATATTGCCAATGGTACAGTTGGTATTCATCAAACTACGCAGTCGCAAGACTACATTGACGAGTCTGAAATCGGATAATTGACTTACATTGCAATAACCTCGCCGTGCGGGGTTATTGCTTGTTTAGTTTTATCGAATGTTTAATGTGAGGAGGGGAGACTTTGGGTGATAGACAGATAGTTCGTGTTGCAGTTGATACAACTGCGTTAATGGTTGACAAGGGATATGACTATCTTGTTCCACCGCAAATGACAGATATTAAAGTCGGACAACGTGTGCTCGTACCTTTTGGTCGTGGTAACAAGTTGACCGAAGCACTTGTCATATCGTTTCCCGAAACGTCCTCGTTTAAGAAATTAAAATATTTAGACTCAATACTTGATACTGAACCTATTCTTGATGACAAAGGTATTAAACTTGCCTTTCATGTTCGTGACAGGTCGTTTTCCACCCTTTACAGCGTTGTTCGTGCTATGGTTCCTATCCAGTTTTGGTTTAAGGGCAGTCAAAGTTACATTCGCTCCCACGCTTTTGACGAAAATAAACTTCGTACCCTCTTTTCACAAGATGAATCAATAATTAAACTTATTGACTACTTTTGTGTAAATGACTCTATTCCGGACGGTAAATCTCTTGAAGAAATTCTTGGTTATCGTGTCACTCCATCTATTATAAATCGTCTTAAAAGTGAAAATATTTTGACAGAAACGACTGTTATCCGACAATCAGTACAAGGAAAGACAAGAAAGTTATATTCACTTTCTGACGATGGTTTTGAGGCGTTTGGCAGTAATTTATTAAAGAGTAGCGGACGGAATAAAGTTGCGGAATTTTTGTTTTCAGTGGGACAGGCATCTGAAAAGGAAATTATATATTTCACAGGTGTTTCAAAAAGTGTTATATCTGAGATGGTAAAACGCTCTTATTTAACTACTCAGGATATGGAAGTGTTAAGACGCCCATTACCTGAAACAATTTCTTCTCGCCAGGAGTTTTTACTAAATGATCAGCAACACACGGCGTATGACGGACTGTGTAAACTTGTTGATGAAAATAAAGCGTCTTGTTCATTACTTCATGGTGTAACCGGAAGTGGTAAGACGCAGGTATACATGAAACTTCTTGACCATGTAATTTCAAGTGGCAAACGTGGACTTGTTCTTGTACCTGAAATTGCTTTGACGACACAACTACTCCAGAAATTCTATTCCTATTTTAACGGTAAGATTGCTGTTTTACACAGTGCTCTTTCCGTTGGTGAGAGATATGACGAGTGGAGGAGAATTAGACGTGGTGACGTTGATGTAGTGCTTGGTACGAGAAGTGCTGTATTTGCACCTGTTGACAATATCGGAGTAATTATTGTCGATGAAGAACATGAACATACGTATCGTTCAGATATGATGCCACGATATCATGCAATAGACGTTGCAAAATACAGATGCATACAGGAAAAATCTCTCTTAATTCTCGGTTCAGCAACGCCGAGTGTAGAGAGTATGTATAAGGCTCATAGCGGTGTATACGCTTATTTTTCCCTTACGGATAGGTACGGTGAGGCACTACTGCCACGAGTAATTGTAAGTGATACGAAACTTGCATATAAACAGGGACTTCCCGGAATAATATGCCCCGAACTCCGTACTCTTTTATCGCAAACATTAAGCCGTGGTGAGCAGGCGATACTTCTCATTAACCGCAGAGGAACTGGAAAGCACCTTATTTGTATGGGTTGCGGTTATATTCCCATGTGCCCAAACTGTTCTGTGACGTTAAAATATCACGCAGTCAACGGACGACTTATTTGCCACCATTGCGGATACTCACAGCCGACAATTTCTGTTTGCCCTGAATGTGGAAGTAAGAGTTTAACTTCTGTTGGAATTGGTACACAACTTGTAGAAAAAACTGTGTTGGATATGTTTCCTAACGTATCTGTTATTCGTATGGATAGCGATACCACGTCTGGAAAAAACTCCCATGAAGCACTTATCTCGAGTTTTGGACGAGGGGAGGCACAAGTGCTTGTTGGCACACAGATGATAGCAAAAGGACTTGATTTTCCAAACGTAACTTTATGTGCTGTAATTGATGCAGACTCTTCCTTATACTCAGGGGATTATCGTGGTGCAGAGCAAGCATTAGCAATGTTACTTCAATTGACCGGTCGTGCAGGGCGTGGTACAAAACCCGGTATTGCTGTAATTCAAACTGCGACTCCAACAAATTTTGTTGTTACTGCGGCACGAAAACAGGATTACCTCATGTTCTATGAACAGGAACTTGATATTCGCCGTTCACTTAGACAACCTCCATTTTCAAAACTTGTTACATTGACAATTACCGGTACAATTGATATGGAAGCGTATAAGGCGGCAGTACGTGTTCACTCACAACTTAGGCGGATTGTTAAATCTAAAAACTTACCGTTTGACGTATTAGGTCCCGCTCCTGCTGATGTGCAGAAATTAAATAACACTTACCGCTACTGTGTTACTTTGAGAGGTACAGACAGCCGTGAACTTAGGGATACAGTATGGGAAGTTTTATTGACTTATCAAGCAAAATTCTACGGCAAAACATCTATTTTTGCCGATTCAAATGTGTAATTGAGGTGTTTTTATGGCTATTAGAAATATTGTAACTAAGGGTGACGATATTTTATCTAAGAAAACTCGCCCTGTTGAAAAGTTCGATGAAAAGTTATCTCAACTTATTGACGATATGATTCAGACAATGCATAAAGCCGAGGGTGTCGGACTTGCTGCTCCGCAGGTGGGTATTCTTCGAAGTGTTGTTATAATTGAACCTGAACAGGGAAATCCAATCCCCCTTGTAAATCCTGAAATACTTTCAGCCGAGGGTGAGGAAGAGGGACAAGAAGGCTGTTTAAGTATCCCTGGTATTTACGGAACGGTAAAACGTCCTAAAAAGGTTGTTGTAAAGGCACAAAATAAAGACGGAAAGTCATTCAAGATGACGGCTGAGGGATTTGCTGCCCGTGTTATTTGCCATGAACTTGATCATTTACAAGGTGTTTTGTTTGACTCAAAGGCTTATAACCTTGATGAACAGGCGTAATTTTAGAATAATACAACTAAGTGGAGATGAGAGTTAATTGAAAATCTTATACATGGGTACTCCTGACTTTGCAGTAAAGCCCCTTAAAGCATTGATTGATGCAGGTCACGAAATTGTAGGTGTATTCACTCAACCTGACAAGCCAAAAGGTAGAGGGATGAAACTTGCGTTTTCTCCTGTTAAAGAGTGTGCATTAGAGCATAATATTGAGGTTTTTCAGCCTGAAACAATGAAAAATCATGCTGTTGAGGGATTACTTAATGAATTAAACCCTGATTTAATAGCGGTTGTCGCTTATGGAAAACTCTTACCCGGATATGTACTGCGTTTTCCAAAGTACGGCTGCATCAATGTGCATGGCTCACTATTACCTAAATATCGTGGTGCAGGCCCTATTCAATGGGCGGTTATCAACGGAGAAACTGTTACAGGTGTTACAACAATGTATATGGGACGTGAACTTGACGCAGGCGACATACTCCTAAAGTCAGAACTTCAAATTGGTGCTGATGATACTGCAGAGGTTGTATATGATAAGTTAAGTGATATGGGTGCAGACCTTCTTGTAGAAACTGTATCAGCACTTAAAAGTGGAACGATAACTCCAATACCACAAGATAGTTCTCTTGCTACCTATGCTCCGATGCTTACAAAGGATACAGGCAGAATTGATTGGAATAAATCTTCAAAGTCTATTTATGACCTTGCAAGAGGAACTTATCCATGGCCCGGAGCCTTTTCTACCATCGGCGATGATATATACAAACTCTTTGGTATAAAAATGACAGGTGAAACATCAAACTTACCGGCAGGCAGTATTCGCAACGCTGACAAGGACGGATTTTATATAGTCTGCGGTGATGGCGGTGTACTTTTGATTCGTGAATTGCAAGCACCTGGAAAACGCCGTATGGCTGCTGCTGACTTCTTTAGAGGTCATGAGTTATTTAAGAAATTTGACAACTGATTTTTGAAAGGAAAGTTATGACAAGAGATGTCGTACTATCTGCACTTCTTGCCGTTAATAGCGGTGTCGGTGCAGATTCCGCATTAAATACTGCGGTTAAGAAAGCAGGGCTTGATAGACGTGATACTGCACTTTGTTACGCCCTTTGCTATGGTGTACTTCAAAAACGATATAAACTTGATTCTCTGATTTTAAGTGTATCGTCGTTAAAGAGAAATAAAATTGCACCAAAAGTTATGGAAATACTTAGAATTGGTGCTTACCAGATGTTTTACATGGATAAAATACCTCATAGTGCGGCAGTTAATGAGTCAGTAAAACTTGCACGTAAGCACACTAATCCACGTGCTGCAGGATTTGTTAATGCTGTCTTAAGACGATTAAGTGCTAATGCAAACGATGGTGTTTTAGAAACGTCAAGAGATGATTTGACAAACTATCTTAGTATTGAACTTAGTTTCCCTGTATGGTTTACAGACTACATGAGAAAAGCACTGGGTGATTTTGATGCTGAAAAGTTTTTACGTGCGTCAAATATATCACCTGTTGCTACTGCTCGGCTAAATACTCTTGTTTGTGATATTAAGCGTGGTAAGGAAATTCTTTCATCACAAAATATTGAGGTTGTAGACAGCCAATTTTCACCTGAAATAGTCTATCTGCCAAACCTTGGCAATCCTGATGATGTTGCCGCTTTTCGTGACGGTGTATTTACCATTCAGGATGCTGCATCTCAGTTTTGTGTATATGCGTTATCTCCGTCAAAAAACAGCACAATTCTTGATGTGTGTGCAGCGCCCGGTGGCAAGTCATTTGCTTGTGCAGCGGCTACCGAAAATACAGCGGATATCCGTTCATTTGACATTTCTTCATCAAAACTTGAGGCGATGGAGTCAAATGCAATAAGGCTTGGTGTAACTTCAATGCGAATTGCCTGTATGGACGCATCTCAGCACGTATCTGCTCTTGAAAATACTGCGGATTTTCTATTGTGCGATGTACCATGTTCAGGTTTTGGCGTTATTAGAAAGAAGCCTGATATTCGATACAAAAATTATGAGGATATATTAAAACTACCCGAATTACAGTATTCAATTCTTGAAAACGTATCAACTTATGTAAAAAGTGGTGGTACTCTTGTGTATTCCACTTGCACTGTTTTGCGTGAGGAAAATGAAGATATTATAAACCGCTTTTTACTTAATAATTCACAGTTTCATTTAGAGTCTTTTACTTTGCCAAGTATTGGTGATGTTGAGAGTGGTTATATCACTCTGTATCCACATATTCATAATACTGACGGTTTTTTCATTGCAAAATTGCGTAAAAAATAATTTTTAGGAGGTGTTATCATGGAAAACTTGCGTGACTATTCTATAAGCGAATTGGCTGCTATTCTTAAGAACCTTGGGGAGCCAGCGTATCGTGCAAGGCAGTTATTTAAGTGGTTGCACCTTGCAGTGTCAAATTATGATGAAATGACGGATATCCCGAAATCTTTAAGAGAGAAGTTACGTCAAACATACACGATAGCAGCACCTACTCTTATTAAACGTCAAATTTCAAAAGATGGTACGAGAAAGTATCTGTGGCAACTGTCTGACGGCAACTGTGTTGAAAGTGTTTTAATGTGCTATAAGCATGGTTACAGTATCTGTGTTTCTACACAAGTGGGTTGTCGTATGGGTTGTGTATTTTGTGCATCTACAAAAGGCGGACTTGTACGCAATTTAACTCCAGGTGAGATATTAGACGAGGTTCTGTTCGTTGGTAAAGAGGCAGGGGTTCGTATATCAAATATTGTTTTGATGGGTACAGGAGAACCTCTTGACAATATGAAAAATGTAGTCAAATTTTTAGAACTTGTGAATGCACCTGAGGGCTTAAATATCGGACAACGTCATATCTCCTTGTCAACAAGCGGACTTTGTGATAAAATAGATATGTTAGCAGACCTTAAACTGCAAATAACTCTTTCCGTGTCACTTCATGCTCCATTTGATCGACTTCGTGATGACATTATGCCCGTCAATAAAGCATATAACATAGAAAGATTGATGGCAAGTTGTGACAGATATCTAAAATTAACAGGCAGACGAATTTCTTTTGAGTATGCCATGATTCGTGATTTAAATGATACTTTGGAATGTGCTGAACGTCTTGCAGATTATGTAAAAGGGTCTATAAACCATATAAACCTAATTCCACTTAACAGTATTGATGAAAGTCCGTTAAAACCTTCATTACCTGAAACAGTGGAAAAGTTCAAATCAATTTTAGAAAAACGAGGCGTTACCACAACTGTGCGTAGACAACTTGGCTATGACATAGATGCATCATGTGGTCAGTTACGAAGAAAGTATGAGAATTTGAATTAGCATAACAGATATAATGACATTATAAAGAGGTGAGGATATGAAGGCTTTTGGTTTAACCGATGTCGGCAAGGTTAGAACAAATAATCAAGATACATATTTTTGTAGCATTCTAACAAAAGAACAACAGGCAATTTTTGTTGTCTGTGACGGCATGGGCGGTGCACAGGCAGGAAATGTTGCAAGCGAACTTGCAACGCAAGTTTTTACAGAACATATTAAACAGCATATTCGCCCACAGATGAGCAGAAAATATATGGCCTCTGTTTTACGAAATGCTGTGACTTTTGCAAACTATGAAACGTATCATAAATCTAACTCGTCAGATGAATTTGCAGGTATGGGCACTACTCTTGTCGGCGGCATTTTATGTGATGATTTTGGTTTAGTTGCCAATGTAGGTGATAGCAGATTATATATGTGGAATGGAAATACTCTGACACGAGTTACAAAAGACCATTCACTTGTTGAAGAAATGCTTGAACGTGGTGAGATAACGCATGAGCAGGCACAGATTCATCCTCACAAAAATTTGATTACGAGAGCATTGGGAACTGACCGCAAAGTTGAGGCAGATTTCTTTGACATACAAAACGAAGATCCGTTTACTCTGCTTCTTTGCTCAGATGGACTTACAAACCTTGTAAGTGACAACGAAATTGCACAGCATCTTGCAATGGACGAATCTCTTGAGGACATTTGCATAAAACTTGTTGATTTGGCAAATTCTCGTGGTGGATATGACAATATAACTGTACTTCTTATTTCCAAGGAGGATTAACATGGATAAATACATAGGAAAACTGCTTGATAATCGTTACGAGATCCTTGAGATTATTGGTGTCGGTGGAATGGCAGTTGTATATAAGGCTCATTGTAAACTACTTAATCGCTTTGTTGCTATAAAGATACTTAAAGATGAATATGCAAAGGATGCCGACTTCCGCAGGAGATTCCATACAGAAAGTCAGGCTGTTGCAAAACTGTCACATCAGAATATCGTTTCAATTTATGATGTCAACAGAAGTGACAATATTGAATATATTGTTATGGAACTTGTTGAAGGCGTTACATTGAAAGAGTATATGAGCCAAAATGGGAAACTTACAACTAATGAATTTCTTCATCTTGCACCTCAAATTGCAGCAGCGTTGGAACACGCTCATATCCGTGGCATAATTCATAGAGATATTAAACCGCAAAATATTATCATACTTCCTGATGGAAGTCTTAAAGTGATGGACTTTGGCATTGCACGTTTTTCTAAGAGTCAGCAGACACTTACTGACGAGGCTCTTGGTTCTGTTCATTACGTATCACCTGAACAGGCAAAAGGCTCAAATATTGATGATAGATCAGATATTTACTCCTTTGGTGTTGTAATGTATGAGATGCTTACAGGATGCTTGCCATTTGAGGGTGATACACCTGTTGCTGTTGTTCTTCAACACATCAACTCTATTCCATTACAGCCAAGAGAAATTGACCCATCAATTCCACAAGCACTTGAAGATATCACAATGAAGGCAATGAATCCGTCCCTTTCAAGACGATATGAGTCTTGCAAGGCGATATTAGCAGATTTCGAAAACTTTAGAAGTAACCCTTCTATTGACTTTGGATATGCCCATACAATTGAAACTTCTGTATCCGATAATTCTTCAGGTAGTGACACGAAGAAGTTTGACAATACTAAAATTAAAGAAACTATGAGAGATTCTCGTCAAAACTTAAATAGAAGAAGACCACAGACTAAGAAAACAACTTCTAATCATTCAAGAAAATATGATGATGAGGACGATTACTATCCAAGACGGACACCGATTATTGCTTATCTTATAGCAGGTGTGCTCGTGTCTGCAGTTTTCTTTGGCGGTGCGGCATTTATTTTGACGACTATATTCAGTACAGCAGGTAGCAGTGCTAACACAGATGTACAAGTACCTGCTCTTGTCGGTAAAAAATTAAGTGATGTATTGTCTAATGAACAATATGCAGAAAAATATCGCATTATCGAAAACGAAAGTATGTACAACGACACCTTCGATGAAGGATATATTATCCATCAAGAGCCAAGTGCCGGCAGAATGATAAAGGAAAATGCAGAAATTTATGTAACTGTCAGCCTTGGTGGCAAGAAAATTACACTACCAGACATTACAAATTATGAGTATCGTTATGCTCAGTTACAACTGACTAAACTCGATTTGACTTATAAGGTTGAGCATGAGTTGTCTGATGAAATTGTTGAGGGTAATGTAACAAGAACAGAGCCTGAGGCATTGTCAGAGGTTAAAATTGGTGATGTAGTTACTATCTATGTAAGTCTTGGTAAGGAACGTGTGCTGACTACTGTTCCTGATTTAATTGGTAGTGATGAAAATGATGCACAGAGAATGCTTGAAAAGAGTAATCTTGTACTTGGTGAAGTAATTCCAACCCCCGATTCATCTGCAAAAGACGGAACTATTGTCAAGCAAAGTATCCCTAAAGGAACTGAGGTTGATGAAAAGACAGCCATTGATATTTATGTGTGTGATAATGCTGTGGGTAATGATGTTCCTGATGAAAAACCACCTGAAAATCCACCAAAGCCGGTAGTAAACGGCACGCACAACCTTACTGTAAAACTTCCCGAAACACCTGAACGTGTAAAGGTAACACTTAGAGCAGGTGGTGAAGTTATCTACGAAAAAGAGCATAATACGTCAGAAGGCTCAATAGTTATTCCTCTCAAGGGAAGCGGCTCAATTCTTGCAAGACTTTACATTGATGACAAACTCACAGGTGAGCAAGTAATCAGATTTAATTAACAGGTGAAACAATGGTCGAAGGTATAATCGTTAAAGGAATAGGCGGATTATATTATGTTGATACGCCAGATAAGCAATTTACCTGCCGTGCTCGTGGTAAATTCCGTCGTGACAAAATTCTACCCATGGTAGGGGATCGTGTTGTTATTTGTCCTCAGGAACATGGCGACAGCACGATTGAGGAAATAAAACCACGAAGAAACTCCCTTATAAGACCTGCAATTGCAAATCTTGATGCGTTGATGGTAATTGTCTCGGCAGCACCGCCGGTAACTGAACTTATGTTAATAGATAAGATTTGTGCTATTGCCGGATACAAGGGTATAGAAGTAATTATTTGCATCAATAAAATTGATATAAGTGATGCAACTCAGTATAATCGTATATATTCTAAGTCAGGATTTAGAGTTATAAATGTCAGTGCACAGACAGGTGAGGGAATAGAGAATATTCCTCGTGTCCTTAACGGACGTATAACGGCGTTGACAGGCAATTCCGGTGTTGGAAAGTCGAGTATACTAAATGCATTATACCCTAATATTAACGTATCTACCGGTGATATAAGCGAAAAAATCGGGCGTGGCAGACATACTACACGACACGTTGAACTGTTCCCTGTAGACGATTATGGCGGTTATATTGCAGATACTCCCGGTTTTTCTTCCTTTGATGTTGAACGTATGGACCTTGTATTTCGTGATAAACTGCAAGATGGATTTATTGACTTTCAAAAATTTATACCTGAGTGTCGATATACAGGCTGTGCACATATACTTGAACAGGATTGTGCAGTGAAGGCTGCAGTTGAAAACGGTGAAATTGAACGCTCACGTTATGACAGTTACGTGTCACTATATAATAGTATGAAGGATTATAAAGAATGGGAACGAAAGAAAAATGTGTAATCATTTCATCAGGTGACTGTATGACATCTGACGTTACCGAAATAGTTTCAAACGCACTTATTGTATGTGCCGACGGCGGTATCGATAATGCATTAAAAATGGGGATAACTCCTCACGTTTTAATAGGCGATGGCGACTCTATGTGTAGAGAAACTAATGTAAAGGTAAACTACTTAGTATCGTTACCGACAGAGAAAGATGTGACTGACACGACTGCTTGTATTGAATATGCAGTGGGTGTTGGGTGTAAAGAAATTTACTTACTGTGTTGTTCAGGCGGCAGAGCAGATCACATGATTTCTAATATTTTTACTCTTGAATACCTTTACAATCGCAATATTAAAGCCATTTTTTGTGATGATTTTAACGAAATACAAATTATTGGTTCAGGCATACATTTTATTGACAGGAGTGACAAGTACAAATACTTGTCAATAATTCCTCTTGATATTTTTGTCGAGGGCGTTACTCTAAAAGGGTTAAAGTATCCTCTTTATGATTATACCCTTTGTCGTGAATCATCTTCTTTAGGTGTCAGCAATGAGTTTGTGTCTCAAAGTGCAGAAATTTCAATTT
The DNA here is from genome assembly GCA_045639125.1 of Eubacteriales bacterium. Taxonomy (GTDB): domain Bacteria; phylum Bacillota; class Clostridia; order Oscillospirales; family QAMX01; genus JAZUCL01. The sequence goes on from JAZUCL010000015.1 coordinate 51,129, forward strand.
CTAACGGAAGATGTCTTTTAATTAGAAGTCGTGATAAAAGAAATTAAAGTAACATTTTCCATAAATCTTGACTATACTGTATTATAACTACTGCTGTATAGGAGGGGTTTATGTGTGTCCTCGCAAAATTATTGGGCTCGTTATGGTAGCACTTTCTTTAGGATTTTTGCTTGCTGTGTTACTCCCACCGTGGTGTATTCTTTGGATTTTCATTGTTTTTTTACTTATTTATGGCATTTTACAACTTCGTTAATATTTTTTTGCGGTATCCTTTTTAGGATACCGCTTTTTGTTGTCCTATTTTTACACACGTCCACATATAAATATCATAGCCGATTACAACATAAATAAGGAGGAACAAAGGCTATGGAACTTACAAAGCAGCAACTTTTGTATCGCAAACAGACTGCAGATGCATTATTTCACATTAACGAAAGCGGTGACAGTATTATTCCCGACAGTTTATCTGATGCCCAAAGAATTATTGACGCATATCCAATTTTTATGATTCGTGAAAAACAACCACGACAAGATGCATTTAGTATAAAACTAAATATTTTAATAAATGTTCTGTATCTTGCCGAGGACGGAAACTCTATTTGCAGTGTTTCAATTCCTCTTGGCGTAACTGTATCAGATACCGTTTCAGGCATTACTCCAACAAGTGAACTTATGTGTATGTTTTCTGACTGTTTAGCACAGGCACGTCTTCTCAATTCACGTAAGATTTCAGTAACTGCAAGTTGCCAGATGAGACTTAATTCCTACGATAGTGTCCGTGAACTGTTGACAACTGATGTAGCAGGGGATAACAGTGATAGTTGTGAATGTTTATGGCATGAGTTTGACAGCGTTGAAACAACGTGTGCAATTACAAGAAATTTTTCCGTATCAGATGAAATTTCTTTCCCTATATCGGCTGATAGATGCGGTACATTACTACGTACTAAGGCAACTATATCTGCAAATGAAATTAAGGTTGTGAATAATAAAGTCGTAATGAAAGGCGAAGTCAAACTTGATGCTCTTATGAGTACCACAGATAATAAAATTGAGCCTGTAAGCACATCGGTTCCATTTACTCAAATTTCTGATGTAAGTGATGTTTCAGACAGGTCGCAGCCTAATGTACAATTTACACTTCGGAATATGGAAATTGAGCCACTTGGAGATTCATCACAGAATAATGGGTGTAGATATCTTATTTCAATGGGAATTTGTGCCGATATTATTCAGACTGATACTGTTAAACGAAAAGTGCTTTCAGATATTTATTCAACTTCCGACAATCTTTCCTGTGAACGCAAGGATTACAGTTATTCTACTTCTCAGTTAGGCAATGAAATTACAGTATCTGTCAATGAAGTAATGGAACTTGGCACAAATGTATCAAATGTTATTACAGCAGACATTGCAGTATGTGATACGGTAGAACTAAATGATGATGAAACTTCAATTCCTGTAACGTGTACCGTTATGTATACAGATGATTCATTGCAGCCTCAATCAGCATCAAGACGGTTATATGGTAAAATTTCAGAACAGGGAAGTGGTAATTATCGTATTATTTGGACACAGCCACGTGTTCAGATAGGTAGTGATGGTTCTTTACCTATTACATTTGAATTAAGACTTGTGCCAATAACACATAAGAGTGTTACTGTATCACAAATCGATGAAGTGAAGATTGATGGTAAATTGCCGGAAGTCAGTGACAATGGTGTGTTACTTCGCAGAATCAGAAAGAACGACACTCTTTGGGATATTGGTAAGGAGTATCGTGTACCTATTGAAACAATACGGGAAATTAACAAAACTCAGGACCTGCCCAGTGACAGAACAATGCTTGTAATTCCCGTTGGCAGAGTATAGAACTACTATTGACGAAATTTTAAGAAAGGCGTTGTTTTAATAATGGATAAAATTTATGAAGAAATTGCACAGCGAACGAATGGCGATATTTATATTGGGGTAGTCGGACCTGTGAGAACTGGTAAATCTACGTTTATTAAGCGATTTATGGACACTCTTGTATTGCCACGAATCGAGAATACATATACCAAGGAGCGTGCAAGAGATGAACTGCCTCAAAGTGGTAGTGGTAAGACGATTATGACGGCTGAACCAAAGTTCGTGCCAGAAGATGCAATCACTCTGCCTTTTGGTGAAAATGTATCTGCAAAGGTTCGTTTGATTGACTGTGTTGGATATATGATAAATGGAGCACTTGGTCAATTCGAGGGGGAAAATCCACGAATGGTATCTACTCCTTGGTTTGATCATGAAATACCGATGGCACAAGCCGCTGAAATTGGTACACAAAAGGTTATAAATGACCACTCCACAATAGGTATTGTAATTACAACCGATGGAAGTATCACTGAATTTTCACGAGAAGACTATATCCCAGCAGAAGAACGTGTTATTAGGGAACTTAAAGAGATTGGAAAGCCTTTTATAGTTGTTGTAAATTCAGTTACTCCTAAAAGTGAAAGTTGTATTGAACTTTGTAATACAATTATAAAACGATACGGTGTTAGTTGTCGTGCAGTCAACTGTCAAACGATGACAGAGGGAGAAATAACAGAACTACTTGGTGAGGTGCTTCGTGAGTTTCCAGTAGAGGAGGTAATGCTTAAACTGCCGAGGTGGTTTAAGCATCTTAAATCTGATCACCCAATTAAATTAACTGTAATGACGGATATTAGTAATGCATCTGAACAACTTGAATCTGTACGGCAAGTTTCAGATATGCTTGCATCACTTTCTGAATGTCCGTACTTGGAACGTGCAGAGTTAACTGATGCAGATCTCGGCAGAGGAATATTAAACTGCGTACTATCAATGCCTAAAAGTTTATTTTACCAAGTTGTTGAGGAAGAAACAGGTGTTAAGGTAAATGATGAGGGCGATTTTATACCGATGATGTGCGAATATTCGAGGTTAAGAAAAGAGTATTCTAAAATTTCATCTGCACTTCAGCAGGTAAAAGATACAGGATATGGAATTGTAATGCCTGACATTAGTGAATTACATCTTGAAGAACCTGAAATTATGATGCAAGGCAACAGATATGGTGTAAGGCTTAGAGCAAGTGCACCGAGTATACATTTAATTCGTGCCGATATACAAACAGAGGTTTCGCCTATTGTCGGCTCGGAGAAACAATCTGAAGAATTGGTACATTATCTGCTCAAAGAATTTGATGGTGAGCCTGAAAAACTATGGCAGTCAAATATCTTTGGCAAGTCACTTCATGAACTTGTAAGTGAGGGATTAAATACCAAACTGTCAAAGATGCCTGAAGATGCAAGAGGGAAATTGCAAGAAACACTTCAGCGAATTATAAACGAGGGCTGTACAGGGCTTATTTGCATTATACTGTAAATTATTCTTGCATAAAAAACATTTATGCTATACTTTTATAATACATTGCGATCTCTCTTGATATGCTGAAAAAGTACTTAGATTGTATGGCAGAGATTATCGAAAAGTGTTACGAATAATGTTTTGAATAAAGACTTCGGTGGTATTTTTTCACCGAAGTCTTTTAATCGCATTAACTTGTAAAATAAGTTATTTTGTGGTAGAATAATTTATCACAACATAAGAGGTATGTAAAATGGCTTTTACTCAGGATACACTTGATTTTCTGTTTGAAAACAAACTAAATGACAGTAGAGCGTGGTTTCACGAACATCACGATATTTATGAGCGTGTTGTCATGGCACCTCTAAAAGAATTGGCAAGTCGTTTAGAACCGTTTATGCTTTCTGTTGACCCTTTAATAATAACATCTAACAGGCGTGTAATATCACGTATAAATCGAGACATTCGTTTTACCCATGATAAATCTCTCTACCGCAGTAATATGTGGCTTGCGTATTCTCGTGATAAGCATCAATTTGGCGGTGTTCCGGCATTCTATTTTGAAATTTCACTCCATGGTTTTGATTTTGGGTGTGGATATTATAATATGCCTGCTGAAACACTAAAAACTGCAAAAGAGTTAATTTTGCGTGACGACCCTAAATTTTGTGAGGCATTTGAGGCCTACAATAATCAATCTGTTTTCACTCTCTATGGTGATATGTATAAAAAGACAAAATACCCAAATGTATCTGATGAATTAAAACAATGGCTTGATCGGAAAAATATCGGTTTTTCTGCAGAATGTGATGACTTCGATTTGCTGTTTTCCGACAAACTTGCAGACTATTTGATTGAACGTTGGAAGTATCTTGAAGCACCGTATGAGTTTTTATTAAAGGCAGTTTCAACACTCGTATAACTTTAGCATGTAAAATTAAATAGACAAATTTATCCACAAAAATGTACGCTTTCGGCTATTTACAAATCTACTAATGTGGTATATAATTAAGTAAACTATGATTAGGAGATGGTTTTTTATGAAAATTATTAAGGCAAAAGACTACAATGATATGAGCCGTCATGCTGCTAACATTATTGCAGCACAGGCAATCTCAAAGCCTAACAGTTTGTTTGGCTTTGCTACAGGCTCTACACCTCTTGGTACGTATGCTGCTCTCATTGAGAAGAATAAGGCCGGTGATGTAGATTTCTCGGAGGCATCTACTGTTAACCTTGACGAGTATGTAGGACTTAACAAAGAGCATGATCAGAGTTATTACTACTATATGCACACTAATTTCCTTGATAAAATCAATATTAAGCCTGAAAATACTAATCTTCCCGATGGTATGGCTACCGATATTAATGCTGAACTTGCTCGATATGATGCACTTATTGCAAGTTTTGGCGGTGTTGATCTTCAACTTCTTGGTATAGGCCACGATGGTCATATTGGCTTTAACGAGCCTGCTGACCACTTCTCTAAGGGAACCAACTGTGTTGAACTTACAGAGATGACTATTGAAGCAAACAAGAGATTTTTTGCATCTGCTAACGATGTTCCTCGTAAGGCTCTTACAATGGGTACTCGTGAGATTATGCAGGCTAAGAAAATCCTTATTATCATCAACGGTGCTGATAAAGCAGAAATCACTTATAAGGCATTTTGTGGTGACATTACACCTGAAGTTCCTGCATCTATTCTTCAACTTCACCCTGATGTTACCCTTGTTGCCGACCCTGAAGCACTTTCAATGATTGCTGAAAAGTGTCCTGAACTTTTGAAGTAATTTTTGACCCCATCGAAGTCGTAATCTTTGATGGGGTTTGTTTTATACATCCACCCGAAATCCTTGACATTTTTTTATAAATATGTGATAATATATTATTGCAGTAATATATCACTTGGAGGTACTTATGGAAGGGACTAATTATAAACGTTCCACTGTATTTTTGTCCGAAGTAATACGTGAGTTTAAGTTGGAAATACTTAATTCTACAGATTCAATTGAAAGTATTGAAATTGTTGAAGATGATATTAATCGTCCGGGTCTTCAACTTGCAGGATATTTAGACTTTTTTGATTCAAATCGTATCCAAATTATTGGTAAGACTGAAAAGACGTTTATGGATCAATTAACATCACAGGAGCGTCTTGAAAGATACGATCAGTTTTTTTCACATAATATGCCTGCGGTAATTTTTTCAAGAAATATTGAACCATCCAATGAATGTATGGAGATGGCAAGAAAGCATAATATTCCTATTCTTCGTACATCTGAATGGACAAGTTCACTTATAACAAATATGCTTTCTATTTTAAGCGTATGGCTTGCACCTAAGATTACACGTCATGGTGTACTTGTTGAAATATATGGTGAAGGTATTCTTATTCTCGGCGACAGCGGTATAGGTAAGAGTGAAACTGCAATCGAACTTGTAAAACGTGGTCACCGACTGATTGCAGATGATGCAGTTGAGATTAGCCGTGTATCAAACAGAACTCTTGTCGGTACTGCTCCTGAGGTGATTCGTCACTTTATTGAACTTAGAGGTATCGGTGTTGTTGATGTCCGTCGTATTTTTGGTATGGGTTCTGTCAAAATGTCTGAGCGTATTGACCTTGTAATTAACCTTGAACTTTGGCAGGAAGGTAAAAACTATGACCGTCTTGGTATTGACAACAATAAAATAAATATTCTTGACATAAATGTGCCTATGCTTACTATTCCTGTTAAGCCCGGTAGAAATTTGGCGGTTATTTTAGAAGTTGCGGCAATGAACAACCGTGATCGTAAGATGGGATTTAATTCAGCAAATGACTTGGTTACAAGAATGAGCGAAGGTATGGGATATCGTTAAGAAAGGAAAACAAATATGTATTATATTGGCATTGATCTTGGAGGTACTAACATTGCCGCTGGGCTCGTTAATGAGTCATGCCAAATTGTGTGTAAGGAGAGTATTCCTACACACGCTCAACGTCGTGCTGAAGACATTATTTATGATATGGCAACTTTGTCTGTAAAAATAATTTCTGACGCCGGACTTAAAAAAGAGGACATTGCATGGGTCGGTATCGGTAGTCCTGGTTCTGTTGACCGTGCAAATGGTGTTTTGCTCTATGCAAACAATATCCCATTTATTAAGACTCCTGTACGTGAGATTTTCCAAAAGACATTTCCAATTGATGTATATATAGATAACGATGCTAACTGTGCGGCACTTGGTGAGGCTTATGCAGGCTCAGCAAAAAACTGTAATAATGCAGTATTTGTAACGCTTGGAACAGGTGTAGGCGGTGGCATTATCATTGATAAGAAAATATACTCCGGATTTAATGACAACGGTGCAGAAATCGGTCATAACCTTATTTATCTTGATGGCAGAAAATGCTCATGTGGCAGACGTGGCTGTTGGGAAACATACGCATCTGTTACAGGACTTATTTTAGATACAATTGAAGCGATGAAGTGGAATCGTGATAGTCTTATGTGGAAACTTTGTGGCGGAAGTCTTGACCATGTCAGCGGTAAGACATCATTTGATGCAGCAAAGGCGGGGGACGAGGCTGCTATTTCAGTTGTAAATCAGTACTTTAAGTATGTTGCCGCAGGTATAACCGACTTGGTTAATACCTTCCAACCTGAAATCCTTTGCATTGGCGGTTCTATCAGTAAGGAAGGAGAATATCTTCTTGCACCTGTGCGTAAAATAGTTGAGCAGGAGAGATATACAAGGTATTGTAAGCAGACTGAACTTAAAATTGCCGAACTTGGCGGTGACGCAGGCATTATTGGTGCGGCCATGCTTGGTAAGTAATTAAACTCGTTTAATCCCGGCGGACGGAATATTGAATTTCCGTCCGCTTTCAGTAGTTGTGTAAAGGTGGGGTAATATGACAGGCGAAATATTTTTACCAAATGCAAAGGTATTTGAAAACGAAGATATGAGTAAGCATACGTCTTTCGCTATTGGTGGGACGGTGTCTATGTTGCTTATGCCGAAAACAATAAGGGATATTCAAACTATAATTCGTAAATTAAGAAAACTTGAACTGCCGTTTATCGTAATTGGCAATGGCTCAAATATTTTGTTTCCTGATAGACATCTTAATATGGTTGTTATAAAGAACACTATTAAGAGTGTATCTATAAATGATACTCAAATGACTGTATCTTCTGGAACATCTTTAACTGCCTGTGCTGTTTCCGCACAAAAAAATGGCCTCGGCGGTTTTGAATTTGCATACGGAATACCCGGAACTGTTGGTGGCGGTATATACATGAATGCAGGTGCCTATGGCGGTGAGATGAGTCAAGTTGTAACTAAAACAACGTACTGTGATAACTTTGGTAAAACACATACAATTTCCGGCACTGAACATAATTTTGGTTATCGCACAAGTATTTTTAAGGGGCGTAAGGATTTATTTGTTTTGTCGGCGGAACTGTCGTTACGTCAAGGTGACGCAAAACAGATAAAAGCCGTAATGGACAACTACTTGTCCGCACGCAAAGAAAAACAACCTCTTGAATATCCAAATGCCGGCAGTGTATTCAAAAGACCGGAAGGTATGTTCGCAGGCAAACTTATTGAGGATTGTGGCTTGAAAGGGTATCGTATTGGTGGTGCTCAAGTTAGTGTGAAGCATGCAGGTTTTATCGTCAATCGTGGCGGTGCTACTGCTGACGATGTAAGACGACTTATTGAGCATATTCGTGAGTGCGTATTTAACACTTTTAATGTTGAACTTGAATGTGAAATTGAGATAATTCCTTAATCATTTTTTGGGAAAGTTGGTGAGATAAATGTCATTTTCAGCAGATGTTAAAAATGAACTATGTGGTACTTTTCCGTCCGAGCGGTGTGATATGCTTGCAGAATTGTTTGGCATATTTATGTTTTCTAATCAGTTTTCCCAACGTGAAATCCGCGTTTCTACATCAAACAGCAAAATTCGTGATAGAATTTCAAAGATGTTAAATTTGTGCTTTAATATAGATCTTGAACCTATTGTGCAGACGAGAAAGTATACATTTTATTTGTCTGATAGGGCAGTTATCTCAAAAATTTTAGATGAATTTGGTATCGACTCTCACAAAAACGTATCAATTAGACTTAATCGAGCACTTTTAGAAGAAGAATGTTGCCGTGAGGCATTTCTTCGTGGTGCATTTTTTATGGGTGGTAGTGTTTCAATGCCTGAAAAAAGTTACCATCTTGAACTTGTCACATCTCATTATAACTTAAGTCGTGAAATGATGGCACTGCTTATGGATATGGACTTTGATCCAAAAGTTACAATGCGTAAATCAAGTTACGTTTTGTATTTCAAATACAGTGAAGGCATTGAGGATTTTTTAACAAAAATCGGTGCCCCAATTTGTGCAATGCAGATGATGGCGGCAAAAGTTGAGAAGGAAGTACGAAACAGAATAAATCGTCAAGTTAACTGTGAAACGGCAAATATAACTAAGACTGTCGACGCTGCGATGATTCAACTTCGTGCAATTGAAAAGTTGCAACAGTCTGATGTTTATTCTTCACTTCCAGATGATTTGAAAATTGTTGCAAAAGTACGTCTTGAGCACCCTCAAATGTCACTTTCTCAACTTACAAAAGTAATAGATCCGCCTGTATGCAAGGCAACTTTGAATTATCGTTTGAAAAAACTTATATCCTTGTCAGAGGAACTAAAATAATAAACAGCGAAGGAGTACCGCAATGACTGATTTTGTTCATTTACATTTACATACAGAATATAGTCTTCTTGACGGTGCGTGTCGCATCAAGTCAATGATGAAGCGTGTTCGTGAGTTAGGACAGACGGCTGTTGCCATTACTGACCACGGAGTTATGTACGGCGTTATCGACTTTTACCGTGCCGCTTTAGAGGAGAATATTAAGCCGATTATCGGCTGTGAGGTATATGTAGCACCTCGCTCACGATTTGATAAAGATGCAGAGTTTGACTCAAAAGCATACCACCTTGTGCTTCTTGCAAAAGATAATGAGGGATATAAGAATTTATGCTATCTTGTCAGTATGGGATTTGTTGAAGGTTTTTACACAAAGCCTCGTGTTGACCTTGATTTGCTACGTCAGTACAGCACCGGATTGATTGCGTCTTCTGCTTGTCTTGCAGGTCAAATTCCAAGACTTTTAAGTGAAGAAAATTACGATGGTGCTAAGAATATTGCAAATGAACTTCGTGATATTTTTGGTGAAGATAATTTCTATATTGAACTACAAAACCATGGTATTCCCGAACAAATTGAAATAAATCGCAAACTTAGACGACTTGCCGATGAATTGTCAATTCCTATGATTGTAACAAATGACGTTCACTACCTCAATAAAGAGGATTCATATTTGCAAGATGTTCTTATGTGTATCCAAATGGGTAAGACGGTTGATGATTCCGACCGTATGCGATTTGAAACAGACGAGTTTTATCTTAAATCGGCGGAAGAAATGGAAAAGTTATTTCCTGACTTGCCTGAAGCACTACAAAATACAGCCTTAATTGCGTCACGCTGTAATGTAACTTTTGACTTTGACACATACCATTTACCTACGTTTGATTTGCCGGAGGGTGTTGACCACTTTGAGTACCTAAGACAGCAGACGTATGCAGGCGTTCCTTCTCGTTATCCAAATGCAGATAAAGCATTGTATGAGCGAATTGAGTACGAACTTGACATGATTAAGCGTGTTGGATTTGTCGACTTCTTTCTTATTACTGCGGACTTTATTAACTATGCAAAGAATCAAGATATTCCTGTGGGGCCCGGTAGAGGCAGTGCTGCAGGAAGTGTAGTTGCTTACTGTCTCAATATCACAAACATTGAACCTATAAAATATGAGTGTTACTTTGACCGTTTTATAAATCCGGAACGTGTCACAATGCCTGATATTGATGTCGACTTCTGTTACGTACGTCGTCAAGAAGTAATCGACTACGTTATCAGAAAGTATGGTAGTGACCATGTAGCACAGATTGTAACCTTTGGTACGATGGCGGCACGTGGTGCAATTCGTGACGTTGGACGTGCGTTAAATTTACCTTATGCCGATGTAGATGTTGTTGCAAAACTTGTACCTACTGACCTTCACATAACTCTCGACAAAGCGTTGGCTACATCGCCACAACTTCGTGAGATGTACGACTCTGACGAAAAGATAAAGCGTCTTATTGACACGGCAAAGGGACTTGAGGGTATGCCTCGCCATGCTTCCACTCACGCCGCAGGTGTTATTGTTACGAGCAAGCCTGTATATGAGTATGTACCGCTGTCTAAAAATGACGAGTCCATTGTGGCACAGTTTGGTATGGTTACACTTGAACAACTTGGTTTGTTGAAAGTTGACTTTTTAGGTCTTAGAAATATAACTGTTATACATGACGCACAGACGATGGTACGCCGTCATCAGCCTGATTTTGATATTGATAAAATCTCACTTGATGACCCAAAAACCTATGAACTGATGAGTCTTGGCAAGACAATGGGCGTTTTTCAACTTGAAAGTCAAGGCATGATAAACGTAATGACACAACTTAAACCACAATCAATAGAGGATGTATCTGCGGTTATCGCCTTGTATCGTCCGGGCCCTATGGACTTTATTCCAACGTATATTGAAAATAAGCATAACCCCGACAAAATTAAGTATCAGCACCCTATGCTACGTGACATTCTTAACGTAACTTATGGTTGTATTGTATATCAAGAGCAAGTTATGGAAATTTTCCGTAAACTTGCAGGTTACTCACTTGGACGTGCTGATATTGTACGTCGTGCCATGAGTAAGAAAAAACATGACGTTTTGAAAAAAGAACGTGAGTATTTTATCTATGGTAATGATGAACTTAATATTGAGGGTGCATTAAAACGTGGAGTAGATGTTGAAACGGCAAATGCGATTTTTGACAGCCTTCAAGAATTTGCAAATTACGGTTTTAACAAGGCACACACTGTTGCATACGCTTTTGTTTGTTATCAAACGGCGTACTTAAAGGCTAACTTCCCAAAAGAGTATATGGCTGCTCTTTTGACATCTGTACTTGACTCACCATCTAAGGTAAGTGAATATATTGCAGAATGTCGCTCTATGGGTATTTCAGTTTTGCCGCCAAATGTAAATGAGTCTTGTGACACATTCACTGTATCGGGAGATACAATTCGATACGGACTTGTTGCTGTTAAAAATGTTGGTAAGGCTCTTATTCGCAAAATGGTAACTGAACGTGAGACAAATGGACCTTTTACAAGTTTTAAGAACTTCTGTGAACGTATGCATTCAAACGATATGAATAGACGTGCACTTGAAAGTCTAATTCGTTGCGGTGCTTTCGATATTTTTGGCAAACGCTCTCAACTTCTTGCAGTTGCCGACTCTGTACTTGAGTCAATTTCATCTGCACACCGTAAGAATATTGACGGACAAATAGATCTTATGAGTATGTTTGAAAACGAAACCTCCGTGTCAGACGAAGTTGAACTCCCAAATCTTCCGGAGTTTTCAAAACGTGAACTTCTGTCTATGGAAAAGGAAACAACAGGTCTATATTTAAGCGGTCATCCTATGGAGGAATATGTTGACATCGCAAAGTCACATAATACAGAATCAATCGGAACTATTTATAGCCGTTTTGATGATGAAACAGATAGTCTGTCTGACGGTAGCGTAGTTACTGTAGCAGGCGTTATAACGCAGGTGCGTACAAAAACTACAAAGTCAAATTCAATGATGGCGTATGTAACTGTTGAAGATTTAAGTGAATCAATTGAACTTTTGATTTTCTCAAAACTTTTAACAAACGCCAGAAATGTTATTGCAGAGGGAAATCCTGTACTTGTTAGAGGACGTTTAAGCGGAAAAGAAGATGAACTCCCAAAACTTCTATGCGATGAAATTGGACAACTTGCTCGTGATACTGTTATGTACAATAGCGGGTTCACTAAGAAAGTTTCTGCAAATGAAACGTCTGTAAACTATCATGAGGACTCAAAAAACTCTAATGAGTTAAATCGTAGCACTACAAACGCTGTAAATTTACAAGAGCCTGCCGTTAAGGGTTCTTACGATGTTGGACAGATAAAACTGTATATTCGTTTGACGGCTGAAAACAGGCACAATCTCGAACGTGCAAAGGCACTTTTGCGTGTGTTTTCAGGACGTACCCCCGTAGTGTTATTTGACAGCGAATCAAGGCAGAAGATGGAAGCATCTCCGACTTTGTGGGTAATGAATAATAAATTGATGTTTGACAGTATGAAAGCACTTATGGGTGATGAAAACGTAAAAATGCAGTAGTTGCATGTTGGTAAATAGTTTGTAAGGAAAATTACAAATAATATCATTGACGTTTTTCTTTGAAAATAACACAAAAATCTCCTATGGAAGTTTTGTTCTGCCATAGGAGATTTTCATGTTTAGAAATATAAATAATTGATTATTATTTTTTGAAAAAGTCAGTAAAATCGAATGTTGCGAAGTAATCTTCAGGAGTTTCAGCACGGCGAATTTTTGTAAATGTACCGTCCTTATGAAGGAGAACTTCTGCACTACGGAGTTTACCATTGTAGTTATAACCCATTGCAAAACCGTGTGCACCTGTATCGTGGATATACACATAGTCACCGATTTCAATTTCAGGTAACATTCTGTCAATAGCAAACTTATCGTTATTTTCGCACAATCCGCCGGTTACATCGTACTTGTGGTCGCAAGGTGCATTTTCCTTACCAAGTACAGAAATGTGATGGTACGCACCATACATGGCAGGACGCATAAGATTTGCTGCACAAGCATCAAGTCCCACATACTCTTTATGTATATGCTTAAAGTGAAGAACTTTTGACACGAGTGCACCGTATGGAGCAAGCATAAATCTGCCAAGTTCGGTGTAGATTGCCACATCACCCATGCCAGCAGGTACAAGGACATCTTCAAATGCCTTACGGACACCATCGCCGATTTTCATAATATCGTTTGGCTCTTGGTCAGGACGATAGGGGACACCGACACCTCCGGAAAGGTTAATAAATGCTATCTCAACACCTGTTTCATTGCGAAGTTCAACGGCAGTTTCAAATAAAAGTCTTGCAAGAACCGGATAATATTCATTTGCAACAGTATTTGATGCAAGGAAAGCGTGAAGTCCAAATTTCTTAACGCCTTTTGCCTTTAGAATTTTGAAACCTTCTGTAAGTTGAGAACGTGTAAAGCCGTACTTTGCATCACCGGGGGTATCCATAATAGCGTTATTGATATTAAACTGTCCGCCCGGGTTATATCGACAACTTATAGTTTCAGGAAGCCCGGCAACACGCTCTAAAAACTCAATATGGGTAAAGTCGTCAAGATTTATTGTTGCGTCAAACTTTCTTGCAAGTTCAAAGTCCTCTGCAGGGGTTGCATTAGAGGAGAACATAATATCCGAGCCGTGAAATCCAACAGCGTCAGACATAAGAAGTTCTGTATATGATGAGCAATCTGCACCACAACCCTCTTCCTTTAGTATCTTAAGAATAAAAGGATTGGGGGTTGCCTTAACCGCAAAGTATTCACGGTAGCCCTTATTCCAAGAAAAAGCGGCTTTCAATGCTCTTGCATTACGACGAATTGCATCTTCATCATATATGTGAAACGGTGTTGGAATTAATGAGTCAATTTCCTTTGCCTTTTCAAGTGATATAAATGGTCTTTTTTCCATGTTAGTATCTATCCTTTAGTTAAAAATTACGGCGTAGAGAACAAGGTCACCGTCACAACGATTTTCTATTGAGTGAAAGTCACCATTTCCTGTAAACATAACATCGCCCTCGTAAAGAGTTGAGCCTACGCCATTTTCTGTGACATAAGCCTCGCCTTTAATAATTATATACATCTCTGCTTCTTTTACATGGTCGTGAGGTCCAATTGAAGATCCCTTTGGCATTGTAAGGCAAGCAATTAATTTACTCTTACCAAAAGTTTCGTTGCCATTAACAAGATGTCTTAAAATGACAGCACCCTTACCGCCACGCATACGCTCTTTAATTTCACAAGCCATTTCACTTTTATGTACAATCATAAATTTACCTCCTTGTATTATAAAGAAGATAGAAATGATAAAGCAGAGTCAGTTGACTCTGCTTTATTAATTATTAGAAATTATTTGTGGTCGTGGCAGTCGCAAGAACAGCCTTCTTCATCATCTTCTTCACAGTCATCGCAGTCGTCTACGATTTGAAAGATAACTTCCTTGCCACAGCCTGGGCACTTGAGAGAGCCTTCCTCAAGAACGCCATCATCGACATAAAGTTTCTCAGAACAGTTAGGGCATTCTACCTCAAAAAAATCTTCGTCATAGTCATAGATGTCGTCATCATCGCAGCAACAATCGTCATCACATTCGTCTTCATCAAAAACAACATCTTCAACATCTGTAAGGTCATCGCTGATAGCGTCAATCTCGTCACCCATTGAAATAATATCATCTTCAATATCGGCGATGGAAAGTGCCATATCATCAAGTAAGTCGATGATTGCATTCAAAACCTTAGTTTCCTTCTTGTCTGCATCAAGTTCAAGACCTGCACACAAACCCTTAATGTATGCAACTTTTTCTGTAATAGTCATAGTATTTGCCTCCTTGACGTTATTTATATTTTAGCAGTATCTGCTACTTGGAACGCTCAAGATACTCGCCAGTTCTTGTATCGATCTTGACAGAGTCTCCTTCGTTGATGAACAATGGAACCTTAACAACTGCACCTGTTTCAAGGGTAGCAGGCTTTAATGTATTAGTTGCTGTGTCTCCCTTAAATCCAGGATCGGTTTCAGTAACAACAAGGTCAACAAAAAGAGGAGGCTCGATTGCAAAGACGTTACCCTTATAGGAAACTACTTTAACATTCATATTCTCCTTAACGAACTTAAAGTTATCACCGAGTGTAGATGCATTAATTGGCAACTGCTCGTAAGTTTCAAGATCCATGAAATAATAGAGATCGCCGTCAGAGTAAAGATACTCCATATCCTTACGCTCAACGAAAGCAGGGGGGAACTTATCAGTCGGGTTAAAGGAACGTTCGACAACAGCACCGGTAACTACGTTTTTGTACTTTGTACGGACAAAAGCCGCACCCTTACCTGGCTTTACGTGCTGGAACTCGACAACCTGCATAACCTGTCCGTCCATTTCAAATGTAATGCCATTACGAAAATCGCCTGCAGAAATCATAAGAATAAACCTCCAAATTAAAATTTGACTTGTACAATAATAATCTAATTTATTTTACAACGAAACGCAAACTTTTTCAAGAGGTTATAAGAAATTTGTTTGTTATCCATAAAATTATGCATTTCAATTTACAGATATACAGCATGATACCGAAAAATATGTCGTATTTTTTCGTTTTAGAATAGGTAAATGTTCTAATAAAATAATTTTGAACATATCTATATGTAAAAGGACATGTTGGAGGCAAATTTTATGGGAGAAATAACACAAATATTAAAGACTATTAGCGATGCCATTTGGGGTGGTTTCATGTCAAATGCAGTGTTTATATTTGGTATATGGGCTACAATACGATTTGGCTTTCCACAACGTAGACTTTTATCTGCAATTTCCGACAGTATTCGACCTAAAGGACAATCAGGGGGAATAGGTTCTCTTGCCTGTCTTACAATGAACCTTGCGGCTACTCTTGGAGTGGGAAATATTATAGGTATTGCAATTGCGGTTGAATTAGGCGGTGCTGGTGCTGTATTTTGGTGCTGTTTAACCGGTTTTTTTGCAATTGCAATAAATTATGGTGAGTGCTTTTTATCCCTTAAATATAGACGCCATTCAGCCTTAAAAGGAAACTTCGGTGGTCCGATGTATGTTATCTCCGATGTAATGAAATTACCCAAAATGGCAATATTTTATGCGTGTATAACTGCAATTACAGGGCTTTCAATGGGTGCGATGGTATCTTCAAATTCTATTGCAAGTGCTTTAACAACAGTTGAGATTCCACAATGGTTTACAGGAACGGCTGCGGCACTGCTAACGGCTATGGTAATTCTCGGCGGTGTAAAGTCTGTCAGTAACTTTTGTCTAAAGATTGTGCCGATTATGGTTATTTTATTTGTTGTCGGTTGTGTTTGTGTTTTAATTATATATTCTGATTTTGTTTTGACAGCGATTAAAACAATATTTTTAGATGCTTTTGATTTTTCATCTATGTTTGGTGGTGCCGCAGGGTGGGGCACATCGAGAGCAATTCACTTTGGTATTTCACGAGGTGTATTTTCAAATGAGGCAGGCATGGGTTCATCTGCCGTTACTGCAGGTTCTTTAGAACAGGGTGATCCAAAACGACAGGCTATGATTTGTGCAACAGGCACTTTTTGGGATACATGCGTGTTGTGTGCCTTGACCGGCATTACTTTTGTAACTGCACAGTGTGCCATACCTGAAATTTTTACAAACAGGCACGGATTTGATTTGGCATTGGCTGTTTTTTCAAATATTCCGTTCTTTGGTCGAAGTGGTATAACCATTTGTCTTCTCCTACTTGGATTTACAAGTATAATCGGCTGGAGTTACATTGGAGAGAAAGCATATTCATTTTTACTGCCTAACAGCAGAGTTTACATATATCGATTTGCTTGGATTATAGCAGTTTTAATAGGTGCATGTGTTCCAATTGATTCAGTATGGTACTTTACAGATATATGTACCGCTTTAATGATGATTCCCAACCTTTTTTCAGTGTACCGTCTAAAGAATAGAATATTTTGATAGTACTATTGTTTACAGAAAATTCACCCAACAAATTGGATTAAGTGTTAAAATGTGAACAAAGGGAAAAATATTAAGGTGGTGTTTATATGCCAAAGAAAGTACTTATTGTTGAAGATGATGCTAACATCAGAGAGTTATTACGTCTCTATCTTGAAAAGGACGGCTTTGAAGTATTTGGAGTAGGTGACGGAGGTAATGGCCTTCGTGAATTCAAGAAAATTGAGCCTGATCTAGTTTTGCTTGATATTATGATTCCTGTTATGGACGGTTGGCAGGTCTGCCGTGAAATCAGGAAATCGAGTCATGTACCGATTATTATGCTTACTGCAAAGGGTGAAACTATTGATAAAATTACAGGTCTCGAAATGGGTGCTGATGATTACATAGTTAAACCTCTTGATATGAAAGAAGTAATTGCACGTGTTCACGCTGTTATGCGTCGTTGCGGTGCAGATACTATCTCTCTTAAGAGATTGACTTTTGATAACCTAATAATTGATATGGATGCTTATGAGTTAACTGTTGGTGGTCAAAAAATTGACACTCCACCAAAGGAGATTGAACTTCTTTATTTCTTGGCATCTAACCCAAATCGTGTTTTCACACGTTCACAACTTCTTGACGAAGTATGGGGATTTGACTATTTTGGTGATACTCGCACAATTGACGTTCACGTCAAGCGTCTGCGTGAGAAGTTAGAAAATGTCAGTGATAACTGGGAAGTAGCGACAGTTTGGGGGGTCGGCTACAAGTTTGAATTAAAGCAACAATAATTGTGGTATAAACGCCGCCTTCATTTGAATTTGGCGGCGTTTATTACAGTAAAATAAGGATGTTTGTGCCTTTTGGTACGTTTTTGTGTATGAAAAGTTTATTTTGGAAATACCTCACTGTTACAGTTGCTCTTTTGCTTGTCAGTTTCGGTATATTTGGTGCTACTTTTTTGTGGCAGACTTATAACTATACACTTGGTCAAACTCAAGATAAACTGAAAGAGCAAGCAATTCAACTGTCTGAGATGACATCTGTATACATTAGTAATAATACAAATGCTGTTCAGAGAATGTACTATATGACTCTCAACGACTTTGTAAGTGAAAACAACTCTTATGTTGTTCTTGCAAATACTAATGGTCAGGTTGTTTTCTGTTTTGATAAAAGTGGATTTCTTGATACAGCCGATGCCTATGTCAGTGATGACGCACTATATTCTTCTTTGAATAAAGGTGAATATATGGGAATTGGCAATTTTTCAGGAAGTAATGACGATGTATATTATATTTGCGGCCAGCCGGTTGTTAATACTGATGGATTAACCGTTGGTGTTGTGTTTATATCTGCACCTGCAACATCGGCTCTTGAGATATTAGACAAAGAACAGCGGTTCTTTTTTCTAACTGCTATTGTTGTTCTATTTTTAGGTTTTATTGTATCTTACTTTGTTGCTCGAAGTATGTCGAACCCTCTTAAAAAGATGCAACTTGCCACAAAGGCGTATGCAAAAGGTGATTTTTCTGTTCGTGTAGACGATAGCGGTGATGATGAGATAGGTGAACTTGCTCGAAGTTTTAATCAGATGTGTGAATCGTTGGAACATCTTGATTCGCTCCGTTCCCAGTTTGTCGCCAACGTATCACATGAACTGAAAACACCGATGACAACTATATCTGGTTTTATCGACGGTATACTTGACGGTACAATTCCCGATGATAAACAGCGAGACTATCTTAATATCATTTCAAACGAAACAAGACGTCTTTCTCGTCTCGTTGTTCGTATGCTTGAGGCATCCCGTATCCAATCAGGTGAAGTAAAACTAAAACCGACACGATTTAATCTAACTGATATGCTTTGTCAAACTCTTATTGGATTTGAACAGCGTATCAATGACAACAATATAAATGTTGAAGTTAATTTTGAAAGCGAAAATATATTTGTATATGCTGATTCAGACAATATCGCACAAGTGGTATATAACCTTATTGACAACGCAACGAAATTTACATCTAAAGACGGTACATTAACTTTGACGGTATCTCTTACTGATAAAAAGGCATACGTCAAGGTATCTAACGAAGGACAGACTATTGCACCAAATGTTCTGCCGCATATATTTGAGCGTTTTTATAAGGCTGATCAATCACGTGGCAACGACGTAGGCGGTGCAGGACTTGGACTTTTCTTATGTAAGTCAATTTTGAATATGCATGGCGAGGATATTTATGCCACAAGTGAGGACGGATTGACTGAATTTGTCTTTACTTTATCACTTGCTGAGTAGAATTATATTATGATACGGGCGTTTTCCACTATAATACGGAGGGCTATATATGAATTCTAATGGTTTTGACAAGAACAATTTAGACAATTTCAAGGAAAAACCTTCTCCCACCAATTCTTGTGACGATGTTTGTAAAACGTCAGATACTATTTCTTCTGAGGAAACTTTAGAGGAGCACGCAAATCAAAATGATGTATCTGATAATAATTTAGTTTCTCAAAATTTTGAAATTAAGACAAACACACAGCCTTTATCTCATGCTGAGGCGTATATTCGGTATAAACAATACAGCGAATATTACGATAAAATGCATATTCATCAGCCTATTGATGCTCAATATCGGCAAAGACAATATAAAGATACATTTAATGCATCAACTAATAATACACATAAAAAGATTCATAGAGGCATTATTCTTTCAATTGTTATAATAGGTGTTATTTTAACTTTTTCTCTTGGAAGTCTGTCTGCTTATGCATTTTTAACGAGTCCCATGGCAAAAGTAATTGGTGTCGGCATTTCAAACGTTTTTTATAGAAACGGACATTCATTGCTTTCTGATGAAATAGGGGAAGTTGTTTTACCTCCAAATGACACTTCAAGAGGCGGTGTCAAAAATCCACCATCACTTGATATTATAAGTGTTGCACCATCACAGTTGGATAAGATATATGATAATTCCGGTCGTGAAATACTAAATGCTGCAAGTATATATGAAAAAGTATCTCCAAGCGTTGTCAGTATTTCTACTAAGACTTCTACTGATGGTGGTCTTGGATATACAACTTCGGGCGGTTCAGGTATCGTATTTTCAAGTGATGGTTATATCATTACAAATGCACATCTTGTTGATGGTACAATAACTGTAAATGTAATTTTACCTAACGATCCCGGAACCATTTTCCCTGCAACTATTATTGGAAGTGATTCTAAGGCTGATATTGCAGTAATTAAAATTGATGCAAATAATTTGATTTCTGCAGAATTTGGTGATAGTGATTTACTTAAAATCGGTGATGTTGCTGTTGCTATCGGTAATCCAAGTAATTTCGATTTACAAGGTGCAACAACTCAGGGAATTATTTCTGGTCTTAATCGTGAATTGGTAGTTGATGAAAGCGGACGTACACTTACACTAATTCAAACAGATGCTGCAATAAACCCAGGTAATTCAGGCGGACCCCTTATTAACTGTTATGGACAGGTAATTGGTATAAATACTATTGGAATTAAATCTGTTTCGTATGAAGGATTAAATTTTGCAATTCCGTCTAATATTATGAAACCAATTGTTGAAGAACTCCTTGAGTTTGGATATGTTAAAGGATATCCGAGTATTGGTATAATCGGTGCGGCAGTTACAGCATATCAAGCACAGATGTATGGTGTGCCTCTTGGAGTTATCGTCGATTCTGTCAATGTAAAGAGTGACGCATATAAAAAAGGAATTCAGCCTTTCGATATTATCACTCACGTGAATGGAAAAAGCGTTATGAGTATTGCTGACATCAATAAGATTAAAAATACAATGGAAGTTGGAGATACGATTAAGTTGACTTTCCAACGTGATGGTAAAGTTTTAGAGACTGATGTAATACTTATGGACGATATTGAATTACAGTAAAAAACGAGGTGATGTAGTTACATCACCTCGTTTTTACCTTTTTCTGCTGTAACTGGTTTATTCTTTGTATATCAATTTACATCAGTTTCGTGTATACTTCCTATAAAGGAGGCGAGATAATGGTCCTTAAAATTGCAGAAAATTCCGTTATTTTTTACCTTGATGAGTTAAACTACACATATACATCGAGTGAAATTCGTAGTGAAGCAACACGGATATTATCTGAACAAGGAATTATTGCAGACGGAATTTTAGAGATAAAGTCTTTTCTATATTGTCAGAAAAGAATTGTATTTGCAACATACATAAAACAAAGTGAATGTTGCGAAATATACTGTTTTGAGTCTGAATTAGATTTGATAGACGCATATACATCAAATAATCGAAATATAAAAGGTCATTTAATAAAATATAACGGACGCTATTATGCGGCATTGTTTGAACCATGTCAACATACACTCTCTGAGTTTGCAGATAGAATTTCAAATGGAAATTATCTATATACTTTTTTATCGGAGCATGGTATAATCATGTCAGATATAAATATATTCTCATCTTAGTTTTGGAGTGATTAGGTCTGGATAAAGAATTTTATATGAGAAAGGCATTAGAACTTGCAAAACTCTCACTTGACGATGGGGAAGTACCTGTTGGCTGTGTCGTAGTGCATAAGGGTATGATTGTTGGTAGCGGCAGAAATCGCCGTGAAATGGCTAAAAATGCCCTTTGTCACGCTGAAATCGAGGCTATAAACGAAGCGTGTAATACTCTTGGCGGTTGGAGACTTTGGGAATGTGAGTTGTATGTTACACTTGAACCATGCCCAATGTGTGCCGGTGCAATAATGAACTCTCGTATTCGTCATGTATGCTATGGCTTAACAGACGAAAAGGGCGGTGCAATGGGTGGACTTTATGATATGTTTTCTTTTAACGTCAATCATAAACCATCTGTTGAGAGTGGTGTGTTGAAAGAAGAATGTCAAGCACTTTTAAGTGAGTTTTTTCTTTGGCTGAGAGAAGAACAAAAACGAAGAAAGACTTGTGGCGAAATACCTAAGTGGAAAGAAAATCTCATATAGTCTTTAATTGACAAAATTAATCCTATATAGTATAATTGTATCGTTTGATAGTATGGTGAAACGAGGATGCTTTATGCTAAAAGAAAAGGCAAGTAGCAGGTTATCCATTCTGTTATTTATTATTTATTCAATGAACTGCTTTGGCAAACTTGCGTTTTCTGCAGTTACTGTTGCACTTATTGATGAATCTATTTTAACAAAAACTGAGGCCGGTATTATAAGCGGCTCATTTTGGCTCATATACGCAATTGGACAAATATTGGGTGGTGTGGTGGCAGACCGATTTTCTCCATATATATTACTTTATATTGGCCTTGTTGGCTCATGTATAGCAGATGTTTCTATGGCGTTTTTAAGTTCATATTTACCAATGCTTATAGTTTGGTTATTTAACGGTCTAATTTTATTTGGCGTATGGCCAGCAATTCTTAGAATTGTATCTACACAGATTATTGAATGTCATCAAGTTAAAACATATAATTATTTGGCTTATTGTGCTGGAATCGGCTCAATTTTGGGTCAATTTTTCACTTTCGTTATTCTTTCTTTTACATCTTGGAGGTACATTTTTATCTGTTGTTCAGTCGTAAATCTCATTGCTGTTATACCTACGATTTATGCCGAAAGAAAAATTACACCTATTCTTTTAACGAATGTTTCTCAAGATTTGGATGACAGCAATCAAAAGCCTTCAAAGAATTTAGTCACACTTCCTGTCCT
Source organism: Eubacteriales bacterium (assembly GCA_045639125.1). Lineage (GTDB taxonomy): Bacteria > Bacillota > Clostridia > Oscillospirales > QAMX01 > JAZUCL01. Next base: position 73,996 of record JAZUCL010000015.1, read on the forward strand.
TATGAAAGGTGCATTCCCGCTATTCGCTTTACTTTGTATTATTAAAGCACTTTTAGATACTGGTATTAAAAATTGGATGCCTACAATTTTAATGGAAACATATAATGCATCTCCAAGTTATACATCTTTTTTGGCTGTTTTAATGCTCGCAATAGGTTTACTTGGTGTTGGTGTTGGTGCTTATGTATACCGCAAAATGAGACATAATGAGGTTAAGACTTTAGTCTTATTATATACTGTAATTCTTCCTATGACTTTTTCTCTTTTGTTTTATAAAAGCACAAATCTATATTTCACAACGGCTGTACTTTCAATTACAAGTCTTTTGATTTATGCGTCTGGACAGTCACTTCTAATGAATTATCCGTCAAGATTTTCAGTGTATGGTGGCACAGCCTTTGTAGGCGGTATAATGAACTGTTTTGCTGCTATCGGTAACGTTTTTGGTTCAGTTGGTAATGGTGTTATTGCCGATAATTTTGGTTGGAACGCTACTATTATCTTTTGGAATGTTCTTGTAGTTTTATTCATTCTAATTACAATTTATCTTCTACCTTTGTGGAAAAAATTTATTTCAAAAACTATTGATTAAATTTTTTGTTGTATCTTGCGAGGAGAATGTATATAATAGATGACAGATGTCTATATGGAGGTGATTTGGGGATTGGGTACTCGAAAATCAAATAGTATTTTTAAGTTTACGGTTGAACTCATACGCAGATATTTTTCTGATAATGTATCTAAATCAGGTGCTCAATTTGCATATTTCTTCCTATTTTCTCTGTTTCCACTTTTAATTTTTATAAATGCACTATTTGGCTATCTTCCTATCGAACTAAATGAGGTTGCACTAATTACAGATGGCTTTATACCAAATGAAGTGGGAAATATTGTCACTGATTATTTTTCTTATTTAGGGTCAATTAACTCTACCGGCCTTATGTGGACCGGTCTTTTGATGACGCTTTATTTGCTGTCTAAGGCTGTTAACTCCCTGATTTATTCAATAAATAATATTTATCACTCAAAGCATCGGCGTCACCCTATAATACAGTTTCTAATTGCTGTTTTGTTCTCTGCTATTCTTATGCTTGCAATATTTCTTACTCTTGTTATTTTAATATTTGGTCGATCATTCCTCACCTTTATTGGCTTATATATTGATATTTCTTCCGCTTCAGTTACCGCATGGCATTTCCTTCGATTTGTGCTTCTTGCGGCATTCTTCCTCGGTATTTTATTACTGTGCTATGCTGCTTTGCCGAGTGCTCGTATTCGTATCCGTGACGCTTTGCCCGGTGCTTGTTTTGCCATGATTGCTTGGATTGGAGTTTCAATTGGTCTTTCCTACTATGTGGAAAATATGGCCAGATTTAGTCTGCTTTATGGGTCACTTGGTGCAGTAATTGTCTTAATGTTGTGGCTGTATATTACAGGCATAGTCCTTATCTTAGGCAGTGAGGTAAATTATATTCTTATGACAATGAGAAGTGAACGTATGATTTCCCAAAGATACGCCGAATGTATAGAGCAGTCAGATAAAGACACGTCTAAATAGAGTTAAAAACCGTCCATTTTGAAATGGACGGTTTTTTCAGTGTCATTTAATTTGCAAAATTCTTCATGTAATTTCCAATACGGTTTCCAAGAGGTAACTGGTCAATTTCGTCTTTTGACAGAATATGAAGTTTCAAAACAAAGAAAACATATGCAATTACAGCAACAATTACCGATATTAGTACAGAAATTGTATTTGATGATGTAATAGACAAAACACCATAATAAGTTGCGATTGCAGAAATAGCCATTCCTAAAGATGCTAAAAGTGGTTTAAGGAGGTATCGCTTAATAGGTAAACTAAACTTTACTGCACGATACAAACTTACAAAGCAGATTGTACAAGCAGTAAGATGGCATACAACCGAGCCGATTGCGGCACCATAAATGTTGATTGACGGAATACGTATAAGACAAGTGTTAAGAACGATTTTGGTAAGTACACCTATCATTAGTGCAATTGCAGGGATAGTAACCTTACCTACACCTTGCAAACTACCGCAAAGTGTTTGATCCATTGCAGTGAAAAATACTGCGACAGTTGCTATACAAAACAGTTCCCAACCTAAAGGTGCGTTTGGATATATGAGAAGATAAATCGGCTTTGCAAGGACAATCATACCGACACAGCAGGGGAGTACAAGAAGAAGTGAAATAAGTATGGAAAAAGAAATTTTGTCTGATGCCTCTTTTTTATCCCCTTTTGCAAGAGAAGATGAAATAGTCGGTACAAGTACAGTAGAAAAGGCAATATTAAGTGCTAAAGGTAAGTTAGTCAGGGAATCACTTTTTGCAAGCATACCTGACAGACGAACCGCTTCATTTGCAAGTTGTGTGACTGTTGGAATTCCCAAAACTCCCGGAATTCCATTTTCAAATGCGGCGGCTATTCCTCTTGTAATAGTTGCCGTATCCACAACTCTACCGATTGCCGTAATAATAGAACTAAAAGAAATTGGAATAGATACGGCAAGAATTGTCTTTGATAGACTCCAAAACGAGCCGTGATCTCGTGCCTTATCAAATGTTAAATCTTTGACTATACCGGCACGTCTACGCAGATAAAATAAGGAAAGATAGGTAAGACTCAATAAAGTTGCAACAGTAGTTGCAAAGTTTGCACCTGCTGACATAAACTCAGCAGACATAGAAGTAAGAGCCAAAACAAAAACTATTGTAAGTCCTGACTTAAATACTTGTTCAAGAACTTGTGAACGACTTGTAGCACGCACGTCACCAAGACCGACAAAGTATCCTCTAATTACGCTCGAGATACAAACGAAAACAATAGACGGTGCTAAGGCACGAAGTGTATAAGAAACGCCGTCCATTTTAAGAAGATATTTGGCGATAATATCTGCACCAAAGAATAAAGCGGCTGAACATCCTACACCAATTATTATAAAGAGCCGCAATGCTGTTAGGAAAATGGTATGTGCACGCTCTCTGTCACCTACAGCGACGGCAGCAGAAACGAGTTTTGAAATTGCATTTGGAATACCCACAGAGGATATTGCAAGCAAAATTGTATACATTTGAAATCCGGCGTTATAGTAGCCGTTTCCAACGTCACCAAAACCATCTATATTTGTAATGACAAGACGATACACAAGTCCCAGTACCTTCACCATAAGTTGTGAGCCGAGAATTGTCAAAACGCTTGACATAAATACTGATTTTTTATTCATCAATAAAACCGCCTGTTTAGTTTACAAATTAGCATTATAAAAGTTCTTTACGAAGTTTGGCAGGGTCAAGAGGGGAAAGGAGTGCGGGAGCAATATCAAATACAGTTGTACATCCTGTCTTACCCTCTTTTGCAAGTTTATAGATTGCACGTGCATACGCTATCAAAACGCTTGACGTAAATTCAGGGTTTGAGTCAAGTTTTAATGAGTATTCAATTATGTGCTTTGCACCACTGCCTGAAACTCCACTTCTTATAACAAAACCGCCGTGAGGCATTGTGCTGTGATCCCGTATAAACTCATCATTTGATATAAAATGAACAGTTGTGTCGTAATCAGCAAAATAGTTTGGCATCGTAACGATTTCCTGCTCAACTTTTTGTGCATCAGCACCTTCTTTTAGAACTACATAACAAACTCTTGTGTGCTTTTGACGAGTCGTTAATGACGGATTTTCGCCGCTTCTTGCGGCATTAACTGACTCCTCAACAGGAACTGTGTACTGCTTTGCATCTAAAACTCCGTCAATACGTCTTATTGCGTCACTATGTCCCTGACTTACACCTTTACCCCAAAAAGTATAATCCTTACCATCTGGTAAAATTGCTCCGCCCATCATTCGATTTACTGAAAACAGTCCCGGATCCCAGCCAACGCTGATAATACCGATATGTCCGCTTTCTTTGAGAACGTTGTCCATCGCATCAAAATACTCAGGGATTTTTGCATGAGTATCAAAACTATCCACTGTATTAAAATACTTTGCATATTCAGGACCTTGTACAGGCAGATCGGTTGCAGAACCACCGCATAAAATCAATACATCAATTTCGTCCTTATGTTCTTTTGCACGTTCAGCCGCGTATACTTTTACACCATTATTTAGAGGTTTTACGGTATTTGGTGGACGGCGAGTAAAAATTGCTGTAAGTTCCATATCCTCTGTCTTTGATATAGCAAGTTCAGCACCACGACCAAGATTACCGTAGCCCATAAGTCCAATTTTAATTTTATTCATATAAACCATCTCCATATATGTTAGTTTTGAATTAACACCATTATTATACACGTATTATTGACAATTGTCGAGGATTTAGGAAAGATTTTTCAAAATCCTTAAAATTTTCTAATGTAAATTCTTATGATTGCTATTTTCCTAATTTAATGTTACACTATAAGTATGTTTTTATGGAGGAATTGAATTTGAAGATTGGAAATGTAGATATAAACGGTTATCTTGCGTTAGCACCAATGGCAGGTGTAACCGACAAAGCCTTTCGTCAAATTTGCATTGAATGTGGTGCGAATTTGACATATACGGAAATGGTAAGTGCAAAGGGTCTTAAATATCAGGATAAAAAAACTGCAAAACTTCTTGAATTGTCTGATAACGAACATCCTGCTGCAGCCCAAATTTTTGGTTCGGACCCTGAAAATATACGACAAACCGTTTCTCTTGCAACGGAAATAGCAAAGGCAGATATTCTTGATATAAATATGGGTTGCCCTGCACCTAAAATTACATCAAATGGTGATGGCAGTGCTCTAATGAAAAATCCAAAACTTGCAGGTGAATGTGTAGCGGCGGCTGTCGGTGGTCTTAGAGAAAACGGAATAGAGGCACCTGTAACTGTAAAAATGCGTATCGGTTGGGATAGCGATTCGATAAATGCAGTAGATTTTGCGAAAATTTGTGAAGAAAACGGTGCAGCAGCACTGTGCGTACATGGACGCACTCGTGAACAACAGTATTCAGGTCAGGCAAATTGGGACGAGATTGCAAAAGTCGTTGAGGCAGTGTCTGTTCCGGTTATCGCAAATGGTGATGTATTTGAGCCTGAAGATGCTATACGAATTTTGAACCATACAAAAGCAAAAATGTGTATGATAGGACGTGGCGTATTAGGAAGTCCGTGGATTTTTTCTCGTGCAAACGCAGCACTAAATGGTAGTAAAATTCCGCCTCCTCCAAGCATTTCAGAGCGTTTTGATATTGCCGCCAGGCAGATTGAATTGACTTGTCAGCAAAAAGGTGAGCACATCGGTATGTTGGAGGCTCGAAAACATTTGATTTGGTACTTAAAGGGTATGCGTGGTACTTCAAGTTTCAAAAATGATTTCTCACGGCTGACGAGCCGTGCACAGATGTATGAGATTATTGCTCACATTAAACAAGAGGACGAGAGAGGAAGGTGGAACGATTGGCAGACGATGCATTGATTGCTCATATTAAAAACGGTAATATTGATGCGTTTGAGGAAATAATTCATGAATTTGAAAAGCCTGTATTCAACTTGGCTTTACGATATTCCGGCAACGCACATGATGCATATGACATTTCACAAGATGTATTTTTACGTGTTTATCAGAATATTGATACATTCAAAGGGCAAAGTAAATTTTCCACTTGGCTTTTCCAACTTGCAACGAATATTTGTATTGATTTCTGTCGAAAAAACTCACGTCGAAAAGAAGTTAGTATGGTTATATCTGATGATGAGGGAAATGAAAGTGAACTTAACTTTCCTGATATATCCGCCTCTCCTGAAAATATACATGATGATAGACAACTTCGTGAAGATCTTGCAAAGTGTATTGATAAACTTAGTGACGAACATCGTTTAGTACTCGTACTTCGTGACATTGATGGCCTGTCATATAAAGAAATTAGTGATATACTCAATATGGAGCAGGGGACAGTGAAGTCACGACTATTTCGTGCAAGAGAAAAACTTAGAAATATTATGATAAAATCAGGGAACTTTTCTGAGTATGTTTCGTCTTATAGTGCAAAGGGAGGTGAACGACATGACTGAAAGTTTTGACTGTAAGACAGCAGAGCAATCTATTAGTGCTTATGTTGACGGCGAACTAAATGAAAGCGAGTGTGAACGTCTAACAGCACATTTAAATACTTGTGTGTCATGCCGTGAGTTCCTCAACTTCATGCGTTTTATGATAGATGGAGTAACAAAAACTGCAGTTGAACCGCCTATGAATCTATGTGATGACATTATGGCAAAAGTTCGCACTGAAAATGTTACACCCATTTCGAAGAAAAAGGGCAGTTTTTTGACTCTTATCAAAGGTCGCACAATTACCTATGTGGTGGCTGCTGCTTGTGCTATTATACTTCTATCTCCTACAATTATGGATATGGTTTTTGACAAAACACAGAATCCAAACGACATGCCTCAAGCCATATCTGCTGACTTTGAAGCCACTACTGAGTCTATAAAATCAAGAAATTTAGTTGATTATTCCTATGTCCTCACCGAACATGAGTATAATACACTTGATGAATTGCCGGTTATTCATACAAACGGAACTTATCGTGCTATTATTATGTTTACAGGAAGTGAATTACCAAAAGAAGTTGTCGAAACAGTTGGAATTTCAAACGATTTAAGTGAATCATTTTTGGAAGTTGACGAGTTAAAGTCGATTGAACTTCTTGAATGTGCAAAAGATTTGGGTATCTCTCTTTCAATATTTGATGATGTACACAAGTACCCAAAACTCAGTGCAAGTTCAAATAAATTTCTTTTTTATTTCTCTATCAACAAATAATTGAAACTTTACCGCTGTATTAGGTCTAAAAACCGTTGACAGCGGTATTTCTTCATATTTGGGTGGGAAAATCAGTATTAACCTCTTTACATTTTCGATAAGTCTGTGTATAATATTATGTAAGTGTTTTCTTCGCTGGCATAATTTTTTAAGTAGGAATTGATGTTTTAATGAGAAATTTCGATGATTTAACGGCACTGATTTCAAATACGCCTTTAATTGAAATCTTATATTCGTATAAAGGCGTGGTCCGCCGTATATTTGCTAAGGCAGAATATTTTAATATGACAGGCAGCATCAAAGATAGAGTAGCACTTCATATCTTAAAAAAAGCGTATGAAAGCGGTACTATTTCGCCAACAGATTGTATTGCAGAAGCGACAAGTGGAAATACGGGAATTTCATTTTCTGCAGTTGGTAAATATCTCGGTCATAATGTTGTTATCTATATGCCTGATTGGATGACAGTTGAGCGTATAAACTTGATGAAGAGTTATGGTGCAGAAGTTCGCCTCGTTTCAGTGGAAGAAGGCGGATTTTTAGGTTCAATTGCAAAGGCGGAGGAACTTGCAAAAAATGGCGGTGTATTTCTACCACAACAGTTTTCAAATGATGACAACACTCAAACTCATTATTTGACAACAGGTGTTGAAATTCTAAACCAACTTAAAGCAATAGGACGTGTGCCTGATACGGTAGTTGCAGGTGTTGGCACAGGCGGTACAATTATGGGTATCGGTAAACGTCTTAAAGAGGCAAATCCGTCATGTAAGGTTCATCCACTTGAGCCAGCAAATTCTCCAACATTGTCAACAGGATATAAGGTGGGTAAACATCGTATTTACGGTATATCTGATGAGTTTATCCCTGATATTGTCAAGTTAAATGAGATTGATTCTGTTATATCGGTTGATGATAGTGACGCTATAAATATGTCACAAAAACTTTCTCGTGAACTTGGTATTGGCGTTGGTGTTTCCGGTGGTGCGAACTTCCTCGGTGCAGTTTTAGCAGGAATAGATAATCCTGATGCTACCGTTGTCACAGTTTTTGCAGACGATAATAAGAAATATCTTTCTACCGACTACTCGAAGGAACAGAAGATTGAGGATAATTTTATTTCGAAAGATATAGAACTTCTTGAAGTAAAAACATATCGTTAAATTTACATAGATGATATTATCATCTGTTTTTTAATCAGTAAATAAATTTAATATAAAAACAAAACTGACTTCATTTTTCAAACGAAGTCAGTTTTGTTTTTATTGTAGTTTGGATATATTATATCTGCTTTTTTATTCGTGCTAATGCACCTTTTTCAAGACGTGATACTTGTGCTTGTGATATTCCAACTTCGTTTGCCACCTCTGTCTGTGTTCGACCTTCTGTAAATCTAAGAGCAAGTATATGCCTCTCTCTTTGAGATAGTTTCCCGATTGCATCTTTAAGTGCAATACGATCAAGCCATAATTCGTCTGTATTTTGCGTATCACGGACTTGATCCATAACGCATACAGAATCTGCTGTGTCTGAATAAAGTGGCTCAAAAAGTGATACAGGCTCAACTATAGCGTCAAGGGCAAATACTATTTCCTCTCTTGGCATCTCCATAATTTTTGCAAGTTCCTCGATGGTTGGGTCACGGGAATTTTCGTTGATGAATTTTTCCTTTGCCTGCATTGCTCGATACGCAGTATCTCTAAGGGATCTGCTTACACGTATTGCACTATTGTCACGTAGATACCTACGGATTTCTCCAATAATCATTGGAACGGCATAGGTGGAAAATCGAACATTTTGTGATAAATCGAAATTATCAATAGACTTGATTAGTCCAATACACCCAACTTGGAACAAATCGTCTACCATCTCACCTCTGTTTAGAAAACGCTGAATAACGCTTAGTACAAGCCGCAAATTTCCTGAAATCAATTCTTCTCTTGCTGAGATTTCACCCTCCTTATAGGCAAGTAAAAGCGTATTTATTTCCTGATTGGACAACACCTTCAATTTTGACGTATTTACACCGCAAATTTCGACCTTGTTGTGCATAGTAAACCTCCTGCAAACGTATGGTCTCATTATTTCCTTGCGGTTGTTTATTCATACTGTATCTTACAAATTTAATGAAGAATATCCCTTGCCTGATCTCCTATATGACAACTCCAATTCTCGCAAAATACTGTTGCGTGTCTAAGGACTTTTGAACCGTATTTTTCCTGTAACTTGTCCATTGTACTGTCAAGTTTTTCAAGTTTTACACGCTTATTTTCATCGGTAAATAAATTTAGTTGTTCAGGCAAATCACCACAACTTAAATCGGTTAATCGAAGTCCAATACTTCTGACAGGTACAAGCCAATGATATGAAGTATCAAAGAGATGTTGTGCCGTATCTGCAAGTTCTTTTGTAATATTAGAAGGACGAGTTAAACGACACTGTCGTTCATAGGTGCGTAAAAGTGAGGACGACTCACGAACATGAATTGCCAACGTACTACCCTTTAATTTCTGTGCTCTTAAACGTGAACCAACTTGTTCTGCAAGTGCAATAAACACCATACGTACATCATCACGATTACTCAAATCACGAGGCGTTGTCATGCTGTTGCCAATAGATTTGACAATAGGCTGTGCATAAGACGGCACAACAGGGGAGTTGTCAAGACCATTTGCATTATTCCATAGTGTAACTCCGTTTTTGCCTGCAATTTTCTCAATAGAAGTACAGTCACAATTTGCAAGAGCACCTATTGTATTTATACCATATTTTGCAAACATACGTCTATTCGACGGTCCAACATACAAAAGTGCATCAAGAGGCAAGTTCCATACATTTGTTCTGTAATTCTTTTGCGTAATTTTCGTGTAAGCATCAGGTTTTTTCATATCACTGCCAAGTTTTGCAAACACTTTATTCCAACTTATGCCGGCAGATGCGGTTATGCCAATCTCTTTTTTTATTCTCATTAGAATTTCTTTTGCAACTAACTCACCGCTGTCAAATAATCGCATACTGCCTGATACATCAAGCCACGCCTCATCGATACCAAATGATTCTACAAGATCAGTATAATTTTCGTATATTTTCCTTGCGTATGCTGAAATTTGCACATACAAATCGTAATGGGGAGAAAGAAGCACAAGATTTGGGCATTTTTGTTGTGCTTTCCATATTGCCTCTCCCGTCTGCACCCCAAACTTTCTTGCAACATAGTTCTTGGCAAGAATAATGCCGTGCCGTGCTGATTTATCACCTACAACAGCAACAGGTTTATCAATAAGTTCAGGATGAGATAAAAGTTCTACTGATGCAAAAAAGTTATTCATATCAACATGGAGAATAGTTCGTTCCAATACAATACACCTCTTTACTGAACAGATGTTCTGTAATGTATTATATCATATTATTTTGGTTTTGCAAGTGGTAATTTTACGATAGAGAATAAATTAAAGCATTCGAGAAATATCCTTTTTTAGACGTGCAATAATACGTTTTTCAAGGCGAGAAATATAAGATTGGGAGATGCCGAGAATGTCAGCAACTTCCTTTTGAGTCTTTTCATCTATACCACCAAGCCCAAATCGCATGGAGATAATAGTACGTTCTCGATCAGACAATTTTGACAATGCGTTTGCAAGAAGTTGTCTGTCTACATCGTCTTCAACAGGACGTATAACGCTATCTGCATCTGTACCGAGGATATCAGACAACAAAAGTTCATTGCCGTCCCAATCGGTATTAAGTGGTTCATCAATTGAAATCTCACACTTTTGACCCGATGTTTTTCTAAGATACATAAGAATTTCATTTTCAATACATCGTGAAGCGTATGTAGCCAACTTAATATTTTTTGACGGATCAAAAGTATTGATTGCCTTAATAAGACCAATTGTGCCGATAGAAATTAAATCTTCAATGTAAATTCCGGTATTTTCAAACTTGCGGGCAATATATACTACAAGACGTAAATTTCTTTCAATAAGCACTCTACGTATTGATTTATTCATACCATTTGTTGCTGCATCTGTTAAAATATCTGACTCTTCATCTGGTGAAAGAGGCGGCGGCAGGGTTTCTGCTCCTGCTATGTAAAAAATGGGAGACGGGGAATATAATTCCAATTTCACAAGAATAGCGTGAAAGTTTGCATATAAGAAATAATGGAAACGAGAAATTTTATCTAAGCATTTCATAATCATAGTTCCTTTCACAAATATTATACGCCGATAATAGCATCAAAAGTAGCGTTATCGGAAACAGGATATTGACTCAACGCAACTGTTATTGTCTTTTGCTTATCACATTTTGATTCAAAAGAATTGGCACTAAAAGCCAAAAGTAATCCGTTTGATGTGCCAACTGTATGGTATGAAATTAAACGAAATGGAGGTTTTTCACTATCATCGGGTAGAGAGATTAAGACGTTCATTGGATCAGTCAAATCACATTCAGACAGAAACTTGCCAATATGTGCATCAAAAAGAGCACAAACATTTTCTTTCCACACAACGAGTACCGATGTGTTAGTAGTAAAATCTCGAAGATAATTACCCGTATCGACAAGGGTACGAAGATTAACTTCTCTCATACCTAATTTAATTTTCAAGTTTATAATCTTTCTATCCAATGCACGACCTTTCAAAATAACTCCAAGAAGTATGTATACTAAAACTGCTGAAAGAATAACTATATTCGGTGCAAGTTGGAATAGTGCGTTAAAGAAATTTGTGTTTGGTAACGTACTTGTAGCGATTAGGCAGGCGATACAAACTGCACCTGCACATGAAATTGCAGCAACAATAAGTATTAAAAACTGTTTTATACTCTTTTTAATGTTCTCATATCCAAATGAAAGTAAGCACAATACAAATCCAAAAAGTAGACGAGTAGGGACTGCACTTAGAAGTGTCAGAGTAGGGAATATAGCAAGAATTCCATAGATACCACCAATTACAGATGATAAAGTAAATCTCAGTCGTGAAATTCTGTATCCCCCAAGCAAAGCGGTGATAATGAGAAGAAGAAAATCGACGATGAAATTTATAAAGAATAAAACATCAATATAAAGAGAATACATATTTAACACCGATTTTATAAACAAATTTTCAAAGTAACAAAGAACAATTAAAGCAATACAATTATACTTCCAATTGTATTGAAGTTTGTGTCAAAATCAGTATGAGTTAAAAAGGTTTTTCAAACGAATTTCAAAATGATTTGACAGTTTTTTGTAAAAGTACTTGAAAATTATAATAAAATTTAGTATACTATAAAAAACAGTCTATAAGGAAGTGTACGTATGAATAATGTAACTGTTTTCTCACACCCATTAATATCTCATAAAATTTCAATTCTTCGCAATGTGGACACAGGTTGTAAAGAGTTCCGTGAGTTAATTGAAGAAATCGCTATGCTTATGGGCTACGAGGCAATGCGTGATTTACCTGTTGAAGATGTAGAAGTTGAGACTCCTATTACAAAGACTACTTGCAAGATGCTTGCTGGTAAGAAACTTGCTATCGTTCCAATTCTCCGTGCAGGTCTTGGTATGGTCAATGGTTTACTTGCACTGGTACCATCTGCAAAGGTCGGTCATATTGGTCTTTATCGTGACCATGAAACACTTGAGCCTCATGAGTATTACTGTAAGTTGCCTGAAGATATTGGGAATCGTCAGGTTATTGTACTTGATCCCATGCTTGCAACAGGCGGTTCAGCATCTGCCGCTGTTACATTTATCAAACAGCGTGGCTGTACAAATATCAAAATGATGAATATTATTGCAGCACCTGAGGGTATTGAAAGAATGCAAAAAGATCATCCTGACGTTCCGATTTACTGCGGTTGTCTCGATGAAAAACTTAACGAAAACGGCTACATAGTACCTGGTCTTGGCGATGCAGGCGATAGAATTTTCGGTACTAAGTAAAAATATAATTGAAAGAGGACTTGTTTTTTAACAAGTCCTCTTTTTTACCTTAATATTTATTTATTAAATACGTATCTTTTTGACAAAACATAATTTGTAATTAAAACAACTACATTCACTATAATTTTTGAAATTAAAGGGTCTACAGACAATAGAGAATACAAGATAAAATATCCGATAATCTCTATAAGCATAGAAAATCCTCGTGCGGCAAAGAAAGACAATGCCTCTTTTGAAAGTGATGACAAAGTCGTAGTTTTTGATTTGAATACGAAGAATTTATTTGAAATATAAGCAAATACGATAGCACAAAGAATTGAAATTGTATTTGCCAAATTTGACTCAATATGACAGATATAATGGAACAAATAGAAAGTTATATAACTGACAATAGTCGTTGCAACTCCTGTAATGCCATAGCGGAAAAGTTCAATAAAACGCTCATTGTTCAAATACTTGCATATTTTTAACATAAAATATTTCCTTAAATTTTTTTAGAAATAACATACCTTGGTCGTGCTTTTACTTCATCGTAAATACGTGAAATATATACTCCTATAATCCCAAGTGAAAATAAAATCAGCGAACCGATAATTAGATTTAACAGAATAACTGTGGAAAATCCGCTGACGGCGTGACCTAAGAAAAAGTTTGCAAGTGTCTGCACACCGAGAATAACTGCAAAAATAAAGAACAACGCACCAAGTATAACTGTAATGTACAGCGGTTTGCTTGTATACGACAAAATTGCATTAAAAGCAAGTTTCATTAGACGCATTGTAGAAAACTTAGATGTTCCGTCAACCCGCTCCATGACGGAAAATTCATACTGTATACGCTTAAATCCAACAAATTCTGAAATGCCTCTAAAAAACACATTTCGCTCATGGAAAGTTCGCAAATAGTCAACTACACGTCTATCTATAATCTTAAAGTCAGATGAATTATTAAGATCAAGACTTGTTGCCCATTTGAGAATACGATAAAAAGATTTTGCAAGAACTTTATATATAAGACGTTCTTTGCCACGGTTTAGTTTAATTCCATCAACAATATCTGCACCGTTTTTGTCCATTATATTAAGCATCTCTTTGACGCAATATGGTGGGTGCTGTAAATCTGAGTCCATGATAATATATCGGTCAGCATCTACCGTATCAAGTCCTGCACAGATAGCAAGTTCCTTACCAAAATTCCGTGAAAAACGTATTCCATGAAGGTTTGGAATTTCAAAACTGAGTTGTTCAATAACTGACCATGTATTGTCATTAGACCCGTCATCAATTAACATATATTCTGCCTCAATACTATCCTTTGAAAGCACATCTGCTATTGTACAAATGTGTCTAAAAAGCGACTTTTCTTCGTTATATACAGGAATAATAACTGCAATTTTCATTGAAAAACCCCTTTGGAATCGAATCATAGTTTTATTATACAGTATAGCATGGCAAATATCAACATGAAAAGTATATGTCTAAATTTACCGAGTTCACCACTAAACAGTCAATTACCAATATTTTGCCGTTGATAGTTTAACTTGTCCATTGTATAATTAGGGTGTCGACAGAAAGGAGCATACATGAAAAACAAAGTTAAAATTCTTGCCGCACTTGTACTAAGTCTATCCATGCTCTTTGTACCGTGTAAGGCGGCTAACAATGATATTACAATACTTAAAGACGGAACACCAATCGTCAGCGATGTAAGTAACTATCGCTGGAACGGACGAAGTTATGTAAGTATTAGAGCGTTTTTTGATAGTAGTTCTACGATGTTATGGGATAGTGCAACTAAAACTGCATTTATCTCAACTGATAAAGCAGAGTTATCTTTTACTAAAGGTGATAAACACTTTTTCTACAATAATGAGTTGGTTGAAACAGATAGTCAAATTCAAATTGTTGCAGGTAGAATGTTTGTGCCTTTAAGAGCCCTTGCAAACGCACTTTCCTATGACGTTTCATGGAATGAAAGTAGCAAAACTGCCTCAGTTAAGTCAGTAATAGATGATGAAATTAATACAGATATTCCGCTTTTACCGTCACCACCTATTACTGATACAGTGTTGCCGCCAAATAATAATGAAAATGTAGTACAACCTCCAATTGGAGAAGTAACTACACCTGACAAGCCAGACACTAATATTACTCCCGAAAACTTTGATGCGGATTCACTCTACTGGTTGTCACGAATTATCTGTGCAGAGAGTTGTATTGAGCCTTATAAGGGAAAACTTGCTGTTGGTGAAGTTGTATTAAATCGTGTTAAAAGTCCTAATTATCCCAACACTGTAAAGGGAGTTGTTTTTGACAAGCGATATGCAATACAATTTGAGCCTGTTGCAAATGGTACAGTTTACAACACTCCTGACGATGAATGTATCAAGGCAGCAAAAGAGTGTCTTAAAGGCGTAAATGTTGTAGGAGATTGTTTGTACTTCTTAAATCCTTTAATGTCACAGAGTACTTGGATTCAGAATAATTGTAGATTTGTTATGACAATAGGTAGCCACGATTTCTATTTGTAAAAGAATAAACATCACATTCGTTTCATACGTTTATTAAGACTGTACTGAAATGGGTGTGATGTTTTTTGCATATTAAAAACTTTTTTAGGTGGGTAATTTTTCCGTGTGCTATACTGTCGTTAATTATACTATCTCTCACGTTAATTGAACATTATAATACCTTAGAAACTATTGAAACTTCACAAACATCTGACTACATAAAATATGCTGAATTTAACCCAAACTATGCACTACTTAATAAAGCGTTAAAATATGATTTATCAACCTATGAGCAGAATATACATCTTGATTGGATTGAATTACTCTCCTATTGTGCCGCAAAAAACGATGGCAAATTCACAAAGTCCTCGGCAAAGGAAATGGATAATCTTGCCTCGAAACTGCTTTGCGGCGAGGATATACATAAACTTACAAAGAATCTTAAGGATTATAACTACTATCATACAGTATACTCTGCTGTGTTAGATGAATTCATTGGTGAATACACAGTAGAGGTGTATGACGAGTTATCAAAAAACGAAAAATCATTAGTGACAAAATATGGCTTAAAAACCTTTTCTCCCATAGCGAAAGGGTACTCATTTTCCCATTACGATGATTTTAATGCAGCGAATACTTATGGATTTGAAAAAACACATCTTGGTAACGACCTTCAGGGAACTGTTGGAACACCTATAATTGCCGTTGAAGGTGGAACTGTTGAGGACATTGGATGGAATGAATACGGAGGTTGGCAAATTGGTATCAGAAGTTTCGATAAAAAAAGATACTATTACTATGGCCATTTGCAAGACAATCACCCATATATTAAAAATCTTTCGGTAGGAAGCAATGTACAATCAGGAGATGTTATTGGATATCTTGGTATGTCAGGTCACGATAATTATGAAAATGTTAAAAACGTAAACACGCCACATCTGCATTTTGGTTTACAACTTATATTTGATGAAAGCCAAAAGGGGAGTAACGAAATATGGATTGACGTATATTCAATTATTGAACTTTTATCAAAGAATAAAAGCGAAGTAACAAAAGACGAAGAAACAGGGGAGTATAGGAGAAGATATAACATAATTGATGAATTTCAAAGTGACACTGTATCAACAAGTGAAAACGCTGTGCCTGTCCCAATAATTATGTATCATAGTATACTAAAAGACAGTTCACGTTCCGGAAAATATGTTGTTACTCCCAAAACACTGGAAAATGATATGAAGTATCTAAAAGACAACGGATACGAAACAATAACCATGAGTAGACTAATTGACTATGTAAAGAATAAAACTCCGCTACCGGAAAAACCGATAATTCTTACCTTTGATGACGGGTACTTAAATAATCAAACGTATCTTTTGCCTCTACTTGAAAAGTACGATATGAACGCTGTAATTTCTGTGGTGGGTGAATACGTTGATAAATTTTCAAAAAATCAAGACACAAGTCCAAACTATGCACACCTCACGTGGAACGATTTAATAGCACTTGTTGAGTCTGGCCGTGTAGAAATACAAAATCACTCATACAATATGCATTCCTTATCAGAAAGGCGAGGCTCAATGAAAAAAACCACAGAAACAATAAGCCAATATCGTGAGATATTTATTGAAGATACAATGCGAAACCAAGATGCACTACTTGAAAACTGTGGTATTGAGCCAAATACGTACACATATCCATACGGACATATTACAAAAGAATCAGTAGAATTTCTAAAGGAACTGGGCTTTGATGCAGCCCTTACTTGTTATGAGTATATAAATTATATAGACGATAACGAGGATAATCTAATGAAACTTGGACGATTTAATCGTGCAAGCGGAATATCGACAGAAACATTTATGTCAAGAATTCTTCCAAAGTAGTGAATTTAATGGATAATTTTATGTATTTTAAGATTTTATACGGTTAAAATGCAAAAAATTAGTCAAATATTCATATTGAAAACGATGCAGTTTTAGGTCATAATATAATTATAAACTTGTGGAAAGGACACTGAAAATGCTTTTATGTGTTGATATTGGCAATACAAATATTGTCATGGGTGCTTATGAAGGTGACACACTTAAATTTGTTGCAAGATGTGCAACTGACAAACATCGTACCGCAGATCAATATGTCGTTGAACTTCATGCAATTTTGTCAATACACGAATGTAACTGTGATACATTTGACGGAGCAATTATATCAAGTGTTGTGCCTCCACTTATGCCGACAGTACGTGAGGCTGTACAGAGAATATTAGGCTGTAAAACGATGAGTGTATCTCCGGGGATAAAGACAGGGCTTAATATTAAAATTGATAATCCTGCAATTCTTGGCAGTGATCTTGTTTGTGGTGCAGTATCTGCTCTTTCAAATTATAAGCCGCCCTGTGTCCTTATTGATTTGGGCACAGCAACTAAAATCTCCGGTATCGACAAATTTGGTTCATTTGTAGGCTGTTCAATTCTGCCTGGCATTGGAATTTCCCTTGATGCACTTTCGTCTGGGACTGCACAACTACCGCATATTGAACTTGACTCTGCTTCAGCAATTATCGGTACAAATACTGTTGACTCAATGAGGTCTGGTGTTGTTTTTGGCACAGCGAGTATGCTTGACGGAATGATACGCAAATATCGAAGCGTGCTTGGCGACGATGCTACAGTAATTGCGACAGGTGGATATTCTTCAAATATTGTTCCATTTTGTGAAACCGAAATTATTCAAAACCCATATCTTATATTAGATGGGCTTCGCCTTATCTATGAAAAGAACTCCGACTAATAGTGCTTTTCTCGGCTTGCCGAGTTTATATACACAAATTTAAGCATTGCATCCCAAAAGGGAGCAGTAGCAAGGAGGACTATTATGAAAATCTCTACACGCAAATTGGTACAACTGGCACTACTTACAGGTATTGAACTGATTTTTGCATTTACTGTGCTTGGTTCAATTCCAATAGGCCCGATTGTCGCAACTCTCGCACACATTCCGGTTGTTATCGCCGCAATCTATCTTGGATACGGAGCAGGTATCTATATGGGTGCACTATTTGGACTGTGCAGTTTTATTGTTAACAGTTTCTATATGCCCACATTGACATCTTTCGTATTCACCCCAATTTACTCTATAGGTGAGTTTGGCGGTAATTTTCTAAGTCTTGTAATATGTTTTGTTCCACGTATTCTGCTTGGTGTATCTGCAACTTACGTGTATCGCCTTGTTTCAAAGTTTGATAAGAAGGTCTACATCGCCGCAGGTGTAAGTGGTGTTGTAAGTTCACTGCTCCACACAGTTTTGGTACTTGGTGGTATTTACCTTTTCTTTGGTGATGCATACGCTACCGCAATTGGAGTGGCTTACGAGTTGCTCTTTGGTATGATTATGGCAGTTGTCGGCACTAACGGAATACCTGAGGCGTTAATTGCCGCAGTTGTGGCCGTTGCATTGGCAAAGCCAATGAAGTCAATTTCAAAACAGATATAAATAAATTTTCAGATCAACAGAAAATCTGATATGTACCCCAAAGTTTAGACAGAATTAAATATTAAATTATTAAGAATGAGTTCGGTATTGTACCGGACTCATTACTTTTAGTTTCAAGGAAATTCTTTCGTTATTGTAGTAATTAGTATATTTCTTCGATTATCCGTACTTTTTCTGTTTTTTTCTTTTTTTTCCGTCATAACCACCGGCCGTGCCGGTGGCTTGCACTGCCCCCTTAGGGCAATATGCTGGCCGAGCCTATAGGCTCGTCGAAAGGTCTGCCAACCGCAACCATTTCACCAACTTGCCCCTAAAGGGGCTTTTTTATTTGCTCCCTTCTACTGGCTCACCCGTAAACGGGTCTATATATTCCTTCATGCTCATTTGGTCGTAAGATATATCTTCTTGCAGTTGATTTCGTATATACTGTTCTATTGCCTTTTTGTTCCTTCCTACTGTATCAACATAATATCCTCTACACCAAAAATGTCTGTTCCCATATTTATACTTCATATTTGCATACTTCTCAAATATCATCAATGAACTTTTCCCTTTTAAATATCCCATAATTTGTGATACACTATACTTGGGTGGTATACTTACTAACATATGAATATGGTCTTTACATGCTTCTGCTTCCAATATTTCTACTTGCTTATATTCACATAGTTTTCTTAACATTATTCCTATATCCTTCTTAATCTTTCCATATATCACTTGCCTGCGATATTTCGGTGCAAATACTATGTGATACTTGCAATTCCACCTTGTGTGTGATAAACTTTCTGTGTCAAGTTTCATTACTTGATTCCTCCTTCGAATAATTTCGGCGGTTGGCTAGACCTGCCTCAATTATATCAAAGGAGGATATTTTTTGCCACGCATAGCTAAAGCTTTTTCGTACCACCAGCACTGCTGGTGGTTTTCGTATACAA
>JAZUCL010000016.1:0-54446 GCA_045639125.1 Eubacteriales bacterium
CGTCATTCCTGGGGTAAAATAAAGCAGTATTTCAGGCTGCGGCAGTTAATGCCGACGACGTTCACGGCGTCGGCTGAGGGTCCGCCTCCTAAGCATGTGCCCGTGCAACCGCCTAATTTAATCTTTTTATTGATTTGCCCCTGTACCTCACCAGGATAGAGGGTCCGCCTCCTAAGTGCCCGGTGACCTATCACCGGGCAGGTAGGTTTTCGAGAAAACTAAATATATGCCCCTGTACCTCAGATGGATAGAGGGTCCGCCTCCTAAGCGGAACGCCCCCGGTTCGAATCCGGGCAAGCGCGCCAAAAAGTGCCGAGAAATCAAGGTTTCTCGGCACTTTCACTTTTTATTACTCGCTCATTTTCTTGAGTGAGTTTTCTTGTTTTTTTAGTGTAAACCAAGCTCGAACTTTTATCGTTCCCCGACCTAAATCTTGCTAATTGCGATTAGCAGATAATCGCCGTTTTGCTAATCGTCTGCTAATCGGTTTTTCAGCAAAACTTTGCTAATTTGCACAGGCGTATGTTTCATCCATTGACTTTTTTGCAAAATAGTCACGATTAATACAGCAGTGAGTATGATTTTTGCTATCACTGACTTTTAATCCTTACGCATTATAGCAAAACAGCATTTTTACAAGGTCGTACAAAGGACGTTTGTTTTTGAGGGAATGAACAAAACCGATTGAATACACGAAAGATGCGACTTCCATAGATGCCTTCGGATTCCAAACCATCTTTGCGGAAATATCACCGTATTCACATTGCTCCGAATCAGCAATGTATTTTAGGTGTTTGTTGATTTCTTCAATCTGCGAATCGTAATCGTAATTTCTTAACGAAATAATGGCAATGCGGCATTTTTTGTTTTGCGACTTGATGTATCCGATGAGTTCACGATATTTATTATCAAACTCGGCAGAGTTTTTACCAAAGAACTCTATATCTGTTTCTCCGATATGTAACAAAACCGTTTCGGGTGAAAGAGCAGCTACAGTTTCTTTATATATACTCAAAGCACCCTTTACAGAAACACTTTCAAAACTGCGGTTATAAATCTTTGATTCTACGGCAAAAGCCTGACGGATTTCGCAAGTGGGAATATCCTTATCCACACCGCAGCCGAATATTACAATACCGCCTTTCTCGGCAAGTTCATTGAGTTTTGTGTAGTTTTTAATTTCTGCTTCTCTCATTGTTATGCCTCCATACCTTGCAAACGCTTCTTGTCAAGCGAAACGTTGCGGAAATATACGATTAAGTTCAAAGATACGATTGCCAAATTCAAAATGTAAGCAATCAGCACATAATTGATCTGCCCCGAAATAAGCTTTGCGGAAATGCCTGCTATGTAACCGGTGATGATAAGTAAAATAAACAGCAGACTTGTTCCTTTTGCGGTTTTTGCTCTGTATGCCTTAATAACATTCAACGGCCAAGAAAAGCCGAAGCACACAAGCATAACCGTTTCTAAAATTGATCCCATAATCTTTCTCCTTTGCGTTGTTTGGACTTCGCAAGTATGATAGCACCGTCCCATACAAAAGACAATTTTTCGAAAAATAGAAACATAAACAGTCGTTTTCACTCACTTTTTTTACTTTCAAAAGTTCTTTTGAAAGGTTTGAAAATTGAAAAATCCGTTCAATTATGATATAATAATTTAAAACTTAGGGATTGATATCAGGGATGGTTAAGGTATGAAAGCAGGAAAAGAAGCGGCAGATAAACCAAGAATATCGCTCAACGGTATTCAAAAATTGTTCTTTCGCACACAACTTATTTTGATTATTTCATTGGCGCTGATTTTAGGTGTTGCAGGAACGCTTATCAATATTCATTTTGAAACGGAGAAGCGTGACCAAAATCTGCAGAACGTAGCTGAAGCAATTGCTAATTCTCCGATGATGACGGGTAAGAGCAGTGAAGAAGAGAGTGTTATCATTGAATATCTGGATGCATTGAAAGACACTCTTGATGATATTGACATCATCTCTGTTGTAAACAATGACGGTATTCGTATGTATCATTCCAACCATGCTTTGATCGGAACGAAGTACGACGGAAATATGCCCGACTTTAAAAGCAATACGGACGGCTACTACGCTGTGAACGAAAGCGGCCCATCAGGAAATCAGCGCCGTGCTTATGCTGCGGTGTATAATGAGGACGGAGAATATGTCGGCGTGGTTATGGCGATCATGCTGATGAAAAACATCAAGACCGAAACAGCGCAGATGTTATGTATCTTTCTCCTTATTACCGTGGTTGCAATTTTAATTGAACTGATCATTGCGGGAAATCTTTCGGGTAAAATCAAAAAGAGCCTTATGGGATATGAGCCGGATGTGTTTACGGTGATGTATAAAATGCGTGACAATATCCTTGAAACCTTGGCGGAAGGTATCATTGCTTTCGATACAAACGGAGTCATACAGTTTGCCAATGAATCCGCAATCCGTATGCTTTTCGATCGTCCGCTGATTAACATTGTTGGACAAGGTGTGGATGTTATTGGTGATGATATTCTTTCCCATAACATAAAAAGCGGCGACAAGGAAAGGAATATCAATCTTGCAAAGGCAGACATTATTCTTGACTGTGTACCGATTAAAGAAGATGGAATGACTGTGGGAACGGTTGCTATTCTTCATAACCGAGCCGAATATACAAAACTAATGGAAGAACTTTCAGGAACACGGTATCTTGTGGACTCTATGAGAGCAAACAATCATGATTTCACAAATAAGTTACACGTTATTCTTGGTTTGATACAAATGGGGATGTATGATGATGCAAGCTCGTACATCCAAAATATCACAATGGTACAACGTGAAAATATCAGTAAGGTTATGAACGCTATCAGCGAACCTGCTGTTGCGGCACTCCTCATCGGAAAAATTGCAAGAGCCTCCGAACTCAACATTAATTTTGTACTGCGCGAAGGATGTTATTATTCTACAGCAGATATGAATCTTCCTTCCGAAATGCTGATAACCGTTATCGGCAACCTACTTGATAATGCCTTCGATGCGATGAATGAAAGCACCGACTATAAGAAACACAAAGAGCTGATGTTCGGTATTTACTCCAAACCCGGTGCCGTGTTGATTTCCGTTGACGATAAGGGCAGCGGTATCAAGTCGAGTGATATGGAACACATCTTTGAAAACAGATTTTCTACCAAAGGTGATGGTAGAGGCACGGGACTATATCAAGTAAAAGCAATAGTAGAAAACTTCGGCGGTAAAATCACGGTAGAGTCTCAGGAAGGCGTAGGAAGCTCTTTCTCGATAAGTTTTGTTAAGGAGAATGGCAATGTATAAGGTTTTAATCGTAGAAGACGACCCGATGGTCGCAATGATAAACGAACAATACATAAAAAGAAACAAGAACTTTGAAATTGTCGGTAAATGTAATAACGGTCTGAGTGCTCTCGATTTCATTGAAAATAACACGGTAGATCTCTTGATTTTGGATGTGTTTATGCCAAAAATGGACGGATTTGAAACGCTCCGACAGATCCGTAACAAACAAATCACTGTGGATGCCATTATGGTAACGGCGGCAAATGAGCGTGAGTCTTTGGAAGAAGCTTTACACCTTGGTATTGTGGATTATCTTGTAAAGCCCTTTACCTTTGACCGCTTTCAAATGGCTCTTGAAAAATATATAGCACAAAACAATGCGCTCAAGGATATTGAAACGTTAAACCAAAAAAACATTGACCATATTATAGACAATTCCCGCAAAAAGAGCGATGACCTTTTTCCAAAAGGTATTCAAGAAAAAACGCTTGAACTTATTATGGAATATCTAAACGCCAATAAAAGCATTTGGTTTACCGGCGATGAGATTGCCGAAAAAGTAAATCTTACGGGCGTAACTGTGCGCAGATATATGAACTACCTTGCCGAATCGGGTAGAGTGGTCAGTGAAATGAATTACGAAACCGGCGGCAGACCGTGTATGAAATATAAGGTTGAGTGAAAGACAATATAAATTTCCAAAGCAAGTACAGCTTAATATTAGCGATAACACCACAACATAAAACATGCCTATTATCACCACCCTAAAATTATAGCTTTTGCTAATTGCTTGCTAATCGGACGACTTAAAATGATATAATATTAGCGGTAACGGCGTAATACAGAATAACCCTTTAACCTTAAAAATCCCCTGACAGCAGGGGATTTTTAGGTATTACAAGGGATGCCGTTATCGTTTCCCTCGGTATCTCCTAAGGGTTAGTTGTGAGTTCGATTCTCGCAGGAGGTGCCAGAAAAAAGCACTTGCGTATGCAAGTGCTTTTTTCAATGATGTTTGCTTTTGGCAAGTGATGTCACTTTGTTAATGATGACGGCTTCGCCTGATGATGTCGCTAACGCTAATGACTTTGGCAAACATCGCATCATTGCGACTAAAAGGAGCAACATCATATTTGCGAAGCAAATGCATCACGCAAGGCTTAGCCTTGTGCATCATTAAATGTTGCGTTTTACACACTACAAAATTGTCAACTGTCGGTCTCTGCCGTCCTCCGGCTTAACAATTGCACCGGCGGCAGGAATTGTACGAATACGATACCTTTTAGGGTCGGTCAAAGTCATACTGCTTGCCTCGGTTGCGTACTCAACTTTTGCCTTGGACTTAATAGACATCACCTGTACACCTTGCGTATCACGTGTCGCTTTCTGAGGAATAAGTGCTGATGAAACAAGCACCATGCGATTTGCGTCTGACATGACAGCAATCTCCGTTTCCGTATGAATGGCAAAAGCCTGTATAAGAGGTGATTTCTCACTGTACGCACCTGTCAGGCGACGGCGGTTTGACTTGGTATTATATGCCGACATTGGCACTCTTGCACACTTACCGCTTTGGAATACGAACACCAAAACGCCTGTATAATCTCCCGGTAAAAACGCAAATACAGGGATTTCTCCGTCTTCCATTCCCAACTTGCCGGGAAGATAGTCACCAAGAACACTCGCCTTCGTATCATCAAACTCGCTTAATTTCGTCTTGTATGCGGCATAGTGGTTTGTTAAGAATATAATCTCGTCACTGTTTTGAGCCTCTGCACTAAAGGTCAGTACGTCACCTTCCTTGTACTTATGCTCACCACTCATTCTAAGACTCTGGTTCGTTATCTTCTTAAAATATCCGTCACGAGTCATAAACAGATTGACAGGATATGTTGGTACTTCCTCGACCTCGTTCTCGTCTTCTACCTCGTCTGCATACAGTATCGTTGTACGGCGGTCAACTGCGTACTTCTTCTCCACCTGACGAAGTTCAGATACGATAATATCAAGCAGTTTTTTCTTGCTCTTGACAATATCTTCAAGGCGGTCAATTTCACTTTTCAGTTCATCAGTTTCCGCAAGACGTTTGAGAATATACTCCTTGTTGATATTGCGAAGTTTAATCTCTGCAATAAACTCAGCCTGCACGTTGTCGATGCCAAAACCAATCATTAAGTTTGGTACAACCTCTGCATCTTCTTCAGTGTTACGGATAATTGAAATTGCTCTGTCTATGTCAAGAAGTATCTGTTTTAAGCCTAACAGCAGATGATACTTCTCACGTTTTTTAGTCAAGTCGTAATGGACACGGCGACGTACACAGTCTGTTCGCCATGCAGTCCACTCGTCCAAAATCTCACGAATACCCATTACCTTAGGCGTTCCTGCAATGATAATGTTGAAGTTACAGCCAAAGGAGTCCTCAAGAGGAGTGGATTTATACAGCCTACGCATTAACTTCTCTGCATCGACACCACGCTTTAAGTCGATAGCAAGTTTCAAACCGCTTAAATCCGTTTCGTCACGCATATCGGCAATTTCACGGATTTTGCCGGCTTTGATAAGTTCGCTGACCTTGTCCATAATTGCTTCAACTGAAGTAGAGTAAGGAATTTCAGTAATTTCAATTACGTTGCCCTCAAGTTTCCATTTGGCACGGACTTTCAACGTACCTCGTCCTGTTTCATATACCTGTTCAAGAGCCGCCCTGTCATATATTAAGTCACCACCTGTCGGTAAATCAGGAGCAAGAAGCGTTTCAAACAGGTCATGGTTGGGATTTTTAATTAGTTCAATAGTGGTACGACATACCTCGCCTAAGTTAAAGCCGCAAATATAACTTGCCATACCAACGGCAATACCCTGATTTGCACTTACAAGTACGTTTGGGAATCTCGTTGGCAGAAGTGTCGGTTCCTTCAACGTGTTGTCGTAGTTTGGCACAAAGTCAACGCTGTCACGGTCAATATCCTCAAACAGTTCGGCACATATAGGGTCCAACTTGACCTCAGTATATCTGCTTGCGGCATACGCCATATCTCGTGAATACACTTTACCAAAGTTACCCTTTGAATCGACAAATGGGTGGAGTAGTGACTCGTTGCCCTTTGCAAGACGTACCATCGTCTCATATATGGCTCCGTCACCATGTGGGTTTAACTTCATTGTCTGACCGACGACATTTGCTGACTTGGTACGCTGTGAGGCGGTCAGAAGCCCCATTTTATACATAGTATACAGGAGTTTTCGATGAGACGGCTTAAATCCGTCAATTTCGGGAATGGCTCTTGACACAATAACACTCATTGCGTAGGGCATAAAGTTAGTAGTTAGTGTTTCGGTAATTGCCACCTCGTCAATGACGGCAGGCTGAAGCGTTTCGTCTGTCTTTGTCTTTGGTTTCTTTGTAGCCATAGTCAATCAGTTCCTTTTGTAAAGATAGAGGGCAAAATGTGCCGTAACGTCAAGAGAATCAACGGCAGAGAGTCGAGCAACGCCCTCGGCTGGTGTATGGTATGCGTAAGGAGTCATGGCAAAGAGAGCCATAATATGCTCATTTGATGAAATGTTCATGGTAAAGCGTACCGATTTTGTGTGAATAAGTGTGAAATCGTTTAGTATAGGAGGAATTTCCTCATTGTCGTAAGGGGTGTCGTATACCACCTGTTTCAACTCACGAAGGTGGTCACGTCCCGGAGCACCTACAAGAACAAATCCGTCGTTAGTCAGTACACGGGAAAGTTCAGTGGCACAGATAGGTGAAAACAGTGATACTGCACCGTCAAATACTTCGTCTTGATACGGCAGGCAAAAAACGCTTGCTACGCAGTACTTTAGTGATTTTGACTCACCTTGTCTGCGACAGGCATAGTCAACAGCCTCTTTCGATATGTCGGTACCACGAACCACCTTAGCAGGTATTTTTGATGTGTAGTACCCCTCACCGCACCCTGCGTCTAAAATGGATAAGTCGCAAAGTTTCTTACCTTTTGTTTTACCGCCAAAGGACAACATATCTATTACACCGTCACGAAATGGTTTGTAATAGTCAGCAGATAGAAACTCACGCCGTGCAAGTACCATGTCACGATTGTCACCGGGCACGTTTGCTTTTGGTGGCAGTAAATTAACGTAACCACGTTTTGCAATATCGTAACTGTGTCTGTTTTCGCAACGGTATGTTCGTCCGTCCTCAATTAGTGACGAATTGCATATTGGACAACGATACATGATACATCTCCTTTTTTGTATATACTACCATTATAACCGATTTTTTGGTACTTTGCAATATAATTACTTCTTTTGCCTCTTTTTTGCAGAACAAATTGGGTCGGTTCCTTGCAAGTTTAGTACATGAAAACCAAGAAGAAACAGCAAAAATCACCCTGCAATACCACAAAAGGACGCTCTGTACGAGCGTCCTTAATGGTTTTACTTCTTCTCTTTAAGTAAATCACGAATTTCGGTGAGCAGAACTTCTTCCTTAGAAGGCTCTGCGGGAGCGGGTTCGGGAGAAGGCTCTTCCTTCTTCTTACGTTTAAGGCGTTCAATAACCTTCACAACGAAGAATACGCTCAAAGCAATAATGAAGAAATCGACAATTTGCTGAATGAACATACCATAAGCGATGGAAACAGGTTCACCGCCGCTGATGGAAGTCATCGGCTTTGTTGCAAGAGTTGAGAAATCGACACCGCCCATAACCAGACCGACAGCGGGCATAATAATATCGTTTACAAGGCTCGTGACTATTTTACCAAACGCACCGCCGATAACAACACCAACTGCCATGTCTACGACATTACCACGGGAAATAAACTTCTTGAACTCGCCAAACATAGTTTTTGCACCTCTTTTATATATTTTTAATCTTTCAAAATAAACCTAATGGGAATACTAACTTATGTATACAGCCTATTTCTTTGACTTTGCCCATTTTAACTTTGCTTTCGTTTCCTCAAGTTCTGCGGAAACAGCCTCAAGTTTAGCACCGAGTTCGTCAAGTTGTGCTTTTAACTCGGCAATCTCAGCATCTTTCGTGTCTACCGCCTCAAGAGTTTCTGCATTTGACGTTGCAAGTCTTTCAAAAGTGGCAGATAAGTTACTGTATCGCTCCTCAAATGCTGCAAGTTCCGTTTGCTTTTGAGTTAACTGGGCCGCAAGGACATCAATTTGCTCCTGTGCAGTATCAATACGATGATGGCTTGAATAAGAGAGAAGTACCAACGCAAGAGCAACGGCAAACATGGGTATAACGTAAGAAAATATGAATTTTTTAGGTGTAAGTGTTTTGTTATCCATTATTGTTCCCTCTGTCTTGCGGAGTAACGCTGTCTAAAAGACCGATAAGCGTTTCAAGATCTTCCGCATCGTAGTATTCAATCTCTAACTTTCCCTTTTTGCGACCTGCGTGGAACTTGAGTTTTCTACCAAGCCGCAGGGATAGACGATGCTCAACTTCCGCAAAGTAGTTGACAGTATCCTCGTCAATGGCAGGTCGAATTTTCTCTGTCAAAAGGGACTTAACATATCGCTCCAATGCACGAACACTCATGTCCGAGTCTATGCAAACGTCCGCTGCCTTTTGGATTTTATCTGCACTTCCCAAAGATAATAAAGTCCGTGCGTGACCTGCAGACAACTTGCCGTCAGATACGAGAGTGCGTACCGATTCAGGCAACGATAAAAGACGTAAGGCGTTTGCCACAGCAGGACGTGATTTGCCCACCGTGCTTGCAATATCGTCTTGAGTCATGGCATACTCTGATTGAAGTCTGCCAAACCCCTCTGCCTCCTCAATGGGATTTAAGTCCTCACGCTGTAAATTCTCAATAAGAGCAAGTTCCGCTACACGTCTGTCGTCAGCGTCAATTATAGTTACAGGAACTTCGCTTAACCCTGCCAAACGTGATGCACGCCAACGGCGTTCACCGGCTACGATACAATAGCAATTTTCATCAACTTTACGTACTACAATAGGCTGAAGCAGACCGTCTTTTTTGATACTGTCTGCAAGTGAGCGTAACTTCTCCTCGTCAAAGACACGGCGGGGCTGGTTTGGGTTTGGCTCAATGTCACTTATACGTAGCGTCCGAGTACCGCCTGAAACAGTAACTTCTGCTACCGTATCACTGCCGAGCAGTGCCGACAGGCCTTTACCAAGACCTCTTGCCATAAATACGCCTCCTTACAATTACAAATTTGTCTTTATAATGTACGTTGCCAACTCACGATAGCACTTCGCACCTTTTGATGACGAATCGTATGCAGTTACTGGAGCACCATGGCTTGGAGCCTCGCTAAGTCGGACGTTTCTTGGAATAATTATAGGGAAAACTTGCCGTCCAAAGTGCTTTTTAACTTCATCAGCAACTTGTAAGTTCAAATTAAGTCGTGTGTCAAACATGGTGAGTAAAACACCCTCCAACTCCAAAGACGGATTAAGGGAGCGTTTAACCATGCGAATTGTATTCATTAACTGACTAAGACCTTCCAAGGCGTAATACTCACATTGCATCGGAGTAATAACCGAGTCAGAGGCAGTCAAAGCATTGATAGTAAGTAGCCCCATACTTGGTGGGCAGTCAATAATGATAAAATCGTAATCAAAAACAACAGGCTGCAGTAACTTTTTAAGACGCTTTTCACGTCTGTCAAGTTCAACCAACTCAACCTCAGCACCTGCCAATTCAATAGATGCAGGCAGCACATCGCAGTATTTTGTATGTACAATCAAATCGGAAGCGGAAATATCGTCAATGAGTCCATGATAAACGCACTTGTCACGCTTGTCCACACCAAAACCGGAGGTGGCATTACCTTGTGGGTCAAGGTCACACATTAAAACACGCTTTCCCGATTCTTTTAATGCCGCCGCTAAATTGACAGCAGTTGTGGTTTTTCCCACGCCGCCTTTTTGGTTGGCTACTGCAATTATTTTTCCCATAAGTCCGCCTCCTTTCTATTGCTTTCTCCATTATACCACATTTAATGGATTTTTCAATGGTTATTTTACAAACGGTATCATTTTGTTTACAGATTACATTTAACCTTGTCCTCAAAGCCAATAAAAATTACAAAAAGAAATTTCAGCAATCACTTGACAAACAGCCGTAGCGGTGGTATACTACTCATGTTCACTTGTGCGATATGTTATTATAATGTAGCCGCAGAGATACGGAGAGATGTCCGAGTGGTTTAAGGAGCTGGTCTTGAAAACCAGTGACTCTGCAAGGAGCCAAGGGTTCGAATCCCTTTCTCTCCGCCAACTTAATATTAAGTTCACCATGGAGAAGTACTCAAGTGGTGAAGAGGCGCCCCTGCTAAGGGTGTAGGTCGGGTGACCGGCGCGAGGGTTCAAATCCCTCCTTCTCCGCCAAGAAAAAAAGGACTGCAAATGCAGTCCTTTTTTCAGTTAATCCGTCCTTTCGGACGGAATAAATCTGCTGACGCAGATGAAATCACTTAGTGATGAAATCCGACTTCGTCGAGTTTGGATTTCATCGTGAGCGAAGCGAACGATTTCATTCATTGATTTTTACGTAGAATTATGGTATAATATGGTACATCAGATAAAATAGCGACAGGAAGATAGAAAACCACAAGCGGCACTTTAAGGAAAGTTTTATGACTTTTGTGGAAAAAGCGGCATAGAGGTTGACTTTGCAAAATAATTAAATAGTTTTGGGAGGACTTTTTATGTCTTTGATATATGGAATTATCAGTTTTGTGTCACTAATTCTTATTGTGATATGCAGACTGGTAGATAAAAAGAAAGATAAATATTTATTATTACTTTTTACATCGGTGTTTGTGTGCAATCTTGGCAATTTTCTTATTTCCATAGCACCAAGCCTGAAACTTGCACTTGGTGCTAATATCATTAGTTACTTAGGACAAGTTTTCTTACCGTTTTTTATGCTGCGGTTAATATTGAATCTGTGTAAGTTAAAACATCCAAAATGGCTGACACCGACATTGCTTACTATCGGCGTTATTATGATGCTTATTGCTGCAACTCCCGGTATTTGCGACATATATTATAAAAATGCTGAAATTACCATTGTAAACGGAACAACGAGAATCATAAGAGAATACGGCCCTCTCCACAATGTATATGCCATTTATCTTGTGGGATATGTTGTTGCTACTATCTGGGTTATTATATATGCTATTACAAAAAAGAAATTGGTATCTACTATGCATGCCACATTTCTCTTCACTGCAACACTTTGTAATGTGATAGTTTGGATTGTTGAAAAATTTCTGCCAAGAGGATTTGAATTTCTTTCTGTTTCGTATATTATAACTGAACTTTTTATCTTATTGCTGTACGGAATCCTGCAACAGTACGAAATGATATTTAAGACAAAGGAATCAGACCTTGAAAGGATGAAAATAAAGGATATTCCCCAAGGAGTCATGGAATCTCTTGAACTGTTTATAAGGCGTGTGCCAAACTTGACAGATGCAGAGTACGCAGTATTTGTTCATTACATAAACGGCCATAAAATAAAAGAAATACCAAGTCTATCATACATAAGCGAAAACACTGTCAAAAAATATAACAGAAGTATCTATAAAAAACTTGGAGTTGCCACAAGAGATGAATTGATGGTTTACATTGATTTATTAAAACGATGCGATAAAATAAATGAAGTCTTAATTAAAGATAATTGATTTATATACACCTTCAAAGGAAAAACTTTGGAGGTGTATTTTTTGTCTAATCGTCAAAACTACCGATTTAACTTGTAAAATTGTATGTTTTAGACAGTACCCTTAGGGTACATTTTGCAAAAAAGCGGAATTGTACCCTAAGGGTAATATGATTTTATGAGAGAAATATATATAATTTTAATCAAAGAAATAAAGTTTTCAGGAGGTGGAGAAATATGCTTAGGAAAAAAATCAAAGAAAATCTTAAAGACTTCTCTGATGAAAAAAATATTTGTTTTGGAGTAGTTTGTGAGATTTGTGGCGAAGTTTGGATGTATAAGAAAATAAGTGTTTCACCTAAACCTCCTGATGAGGCAGGCAAAATAATATGGCAGGCACAGTACAGAAGAAAACATGAAATGATGAAAGAAAATGCAATCGAAGATGCTTTCAAGCATTTCAGTGTATGTCCGATATGCGAAAGACTTGCAGATGACTATTGCTTTTTAATCACTCCGGAAATTGATATGTGCAAATCCTGTGCAGAGAACCTGGGTAAGTACGGAGAACCGGTACTTTCTTTGGATGCCAAGGCGTTATAATGAGAAAAGGAGGTTGTGTAAATGGATAATATTCAAAGTTACAAATGCCCTTGTTGCGGTGCGGCACTTGAGTTTTCACCGAGTTTGGGAAAACTTGGCTGTGAATCCTGCGGAAATGAATTTGAACTTGATGTATTAAAACAGATAAAAGATGCTCAAGACGGTGTGCATGAATCAAATTATGATTGGGAGCACTATGAACCAAGAGAGTTTGGCAATCAAGAAACGAAAGGTATATCCGGATACACCTGCCCTTCATGTGGAGCAGAGATTACAGGCGATGATACACTTAGTGCAACTGTTTGTCCCTATTGCTCAAATGCAACAATTATAAAATCGCAGTTTGAGGGAACACTTAAACCCGACTTTGTGATTCCTTTTAAGAAAGATAAGAAAATGGCTATGGAAGAATTTGAAAAAGCGTGCAAAAAAGCCCCATTTCTTCCCGATGAATTTAAGGATAAAAAGAGAATTTCGGAAATGTCAGGTGTTTATGTTCCTTTTTGGATGTTCGATTGTGATTGCACTGCCGACGTTACATATAACGCACAAAGAATATTTAGGTGGAGCGATTCCAATTACGATTACACAAGAACGGATTTTTTCCATATATTTCGTTCGGGAAATGTCGGATATGAAAATATCCCCGTTGACGGCTCAAAAAAAGCAGACGATAACTATATGGAAGCACTTGAACCATTTGATTATACTGATGCAAAGAATTTTGATACAGCATTTCTCTCTGGATTTTTGGCCGATAGGTACGATGTGTCGGCTGAAGAGAGCATCGAACGTGCAAACGAACGAGTAAAAAACAGTACGATAAGTGCTTTTGGTGAAACGGTGTGTGGATATATAAATGTTGTGCCGGTAAACTGCGGTGTTAACTTTTCCAGAGGAAAAATCAGATATTCGTTGCTACCTGTATGGATGCTAAACATAAAATATCTTGATAAAATATATAAATTTGCAATTAACGGACAGACAGGTAAAGTTGTTGGAGAATATCCTGTATGTAAAAAGAAAAGAAACAGATTTTTCTATAAAGTGTTTGGAATCTCATTGACTATTGCTTTAGTCATCGGCTGGCTTTATTTAAGTTAGGGGGAATGGAAATGAAAAAGATAGTTAGCAGGATTATGCTTTTCATTTTATGTTCTTGTTTTATATTCCCTATTACATCTTTTGCAAATAGTACAGGTTCAGAATTTGCGGTGGTTGATGAAACTGACATTCTTTTAGAATCAGAACTAAATGAACTAAATAACATACTGCTGTCTTTGAGAAAGAAGTATTCACAGGATATTTCTGTAGTCATTGCAAATGAACTGTATAGAGAAACAGCGATGGAATCGGCAGACGATATTTTCGATTACGGAGGATATGGCTACGGAGAAAATTCAGACGGAATGCTTCTTTATATCTGCTTATATCCAAGAGAATATTATTTTTCAACTCACGGCTCGGCAATGAAGGTTTTTAACAGAAACGGACTTGTTTATCTTGAAGAAAAAGTAGTTCCATATCTTATAGATGATGATTACTACGGAGCAATTAAAACTTATGCCGACACTTCAGAAGAACTTTTGGAAATGGCAGCAGGCGGAACGCCATACAACAATCGGCCAATTAAAGATATTTTAATTGTTATTTCCCTTGTTATCTTAATTCCTTTTGTAATAGCCTTTTCATTGACATTTAGGAAACTAAAGAAAATGAAAACGGCAAATAAACAGGAATATGCATCAAACTATATAAAACAAGGAAGTTTTAATATAACAAGGCAAGGCGACGTTTTCTTATACAGCACGACAACAAGGACGTTAAAATCAAAAAGTATCAGTGGCGGCAGCCATACCTCATCCTCCGGCAGAACCCACGGTGGACGAGGCGGCAGTTTTTAATAACATAATTAAATTCGGGAGGTAGAGCAATATGGGACTTATTAAAGCAGGTGTTGGAAGTCTTGGTGGCGTAATGGCAGACCAATGGCGAGATTATTTTTACTGCGAAGCAATAGATAGAGAGATTTTGGTAACAAAAGGTGAAAAGCGTGTCGGAGGTAGAAGTTCTAATAAAAAGGGTGAGGACAACATCATCTCAAACGGCTCAATCATCGCAGTAGCAGACGGACAATGTATGATGATTGTGGAACAAGGCAAAGTTGTTGAGGTGTGTGCTGAGCCGGGAGAATTTTTGTATGATACTTCAACTGAACCGAGCATATTTTACGCAGGACTTGGTGAAGGAATTAAACAAAGTTTTTCTCTAATAGGTAAGCGTTTTGGATTCGGCGGAGATGCAGCAAAGGACCAAAGAGTTTATTATTTTAACACATTAGAAATTCCGGGAAATAAATTCGGAACTGCAAATCCCATTCCGTTTAGAGTGGTTGTAAATGAGGAAATGGGATTTGCTCTTTCAGTAGATTTAAGGTGCAACGGAGAATACTCGTATAAAATAACAAATCCTTTGCTCTTTTATACCAATGTTTGCGGAAACGTATCACAACATTATGAACGTAGCGAGATTGACTCCATGATGAAGAGTGAACTTTTAAGTGCACTTCAACCGGCTCTTGCTAAAATTGCAGTTCAAAAAATCGAGTATTATGAAATCCCTGCTCATACGGTAGAAATCACAAATGCGTTAAACGAAGTATTGTCTTCTTCATGGAAGGAAAAGCGTGGTATTGAAATATTCTCAATGAATATAAACTCCATAACTATCCCTGATGACCAGAGAAAGAAGATTACCGAGTGGGAAGAAAATGCAATGACGATAAACCCAAATATTGCAGGTGCACGTATGGTTGGAGCAACTGCCGATGCAATGCGTGATGCTGCCAATAACCAAGGCGGTATGGGAGCAATGGGCGGCTTTTTCGGTATGGGCATGGCACAAAATGCAGGAGGAATAAACGCAGGGAATCTATTTGCTATGGGCAGTCAACAGACACAATCTGCACCGGCAATTAAAGGTTGGAAATGCTCCTGTGGTGCTAATGCAAGCGGAAATTTCTGCACTGAATGCGGCAGCAAGAAACCTGAAGTTTCAGTTGACGGATGGATTTGTTCTTGCGGAGCAAAAAACAAAGGTAAGTTCTGCTCTGAGTGCGGAACAAAAAAACCTGCTGATGCACCTATTTTTAAGTGTGATAAATGCGGCTGGGAACCGGAAAATCCTCAAGACCCGCCAAAATTCTGCCCTGAATGTGGTGATGTATTTGATAATAACGATATAAAGTAAAAAGTCGATAAAAGTATGAAAAGAGGTGACATAAAAATGAAAAAAACATCGTTAATTGCTGTGATACTGTGTATTCTTATGATAAGCATCCCCTGTTTTGCATACAACAGTGACAAAAGCGAGGACGAATATTTCGATTATAATACGAGAGAATTTTTGAGGTCTTACGGATATTCTTTAAGTCCTGACGGTACGATTATTGATTATTCGGGAGAGTATTATGATGTGATGGTAATTTATTCAAAACTTGGAGATGTGCAGATTAAGAACCTATCGGCAGAACTTTTTAAGGGAGAGTCTGTAGGCTCGGTATATCTTGAAGATGGTATTGAGGAAATCGGCGATTTGTGCTTTGCATCAAGCAGTGTTGATTACATAGATATTCCGGCCAGTGTAAAAAAAGTTGGCAGCGGAGCATTCAAAGACTGCAAAAATTTAAGTTCATTGTCTATTGGCTCTGACAAAACGGAGTTTGGCAAAGATTCACTTGCAGGAACAGACTTTTTGAACATTGGTGTACCATGTACAGTAAATTTACTCAGTCTGCATGATTGTATCACAGATGCAAAAGGCGATGAAGAGTTTACCTTTGATGTTATGCATACTAATTTAATTGAAAGCATGGTTGAAAAAGATATTCACGGCAACAATCTGACAATTTGTGAGGCTTGCGGATATAAATTCAAAGGTTATGACGATATAGAAATTCCTTTTGAAGATGTTTCAAAGGACTCGTGGTACTATCCCTACGTGGTTACCGCTTATGAATTTGGCATTATAAAAGGAAAGACAGAAAAAACCTTTGACCCAAATGCAAATATGACACTTGCAGAAGCGGCAAAAATTGCAGCCTGTATCCACCTTAATTTACTTGGTGGCGAAGATAACTTTGATGCAAAAGGCGGAAAATGGTATCAGCCGTATGTGGATTACTGTTATGATACGCAAATCATTGACAGTCATGTTGTATTTGACTGGGATAAAAATGCAACAAGAGCAGAAATGGCATACTTATTTTCAAGGGCAGATGACGGAAAATATGAACCTAATAGCGATGTTCCAATGACGGATATTCCTGATATCAATGAAAAGACATCATTTGCGGAAAATATACTTGCCCTTTATCGCAGGGGCATTGCAACAGGAAGTGATGAACGCTTCACATTCTATCCCGACGCAAATGTAAAACGCTGCGAGGCAGCAACATTTATATCGAGAATTTTATGTTATGATATGCGAGTAAATTTGCCAAAGGGTTAATAAGATATTGGTGTATATCAACTAAATCGAATAGGAGGGATTATATTCTGTTAAAAAATCACAGTTAAATTTAAGAAGTAAAAGGAGATGATGTAGGTATTACCACTGAAATAACTGATGGAGTAACACTGAGAAAAGGTGATATTATCACCAAATTCACAGGGAAATCAAATTCCAGATACAAGTGCTATGAAATAGAATTTAAGGAGGAATTATTATGGCAAAGCATACATGTGCAATCTGTGGAGCAGAAGTAGGTCTGCTCTCCGAACAAAAATTGGCGGACGGTAATTATATCTGCCGCAAGGTATGCTCGAAGAAATGTCTGAAAATCTTCGACAAAGTGGAGGCAACGCTGGATTCAGTAACCTTACACATCGAACAGGTGGAGTTCGGCACAAAAGTGTGGAATCAGATCTTCATACCGCTGACAAAAACAAAAATTAAGGAAGAAAAAATGAAACGCTTCGGAAAAAATGGAGAACTGTACGTTTCTCCTTCCACCGGACTTGTGGCTATCACGGAAAACCGCTACAAAATTTTCATCTTCGGCAAATCCACTCTCGCCTGTGTATATCGTCTTGCCGATCTATACGGCTACGATTACGAATCGGAAGAAGTTAAGAACTCTGAGGGTAAGACCGAGACCAAGCATTTCTGCATACTGACATTCAACAACACCCCCGGTATGTATCAGGTGCGTATGGAAATCAGAAATTCGAATGAGTTTGACGAGATGGCGAAGTATTTTGACACGCAGTTCGGCATTCAGAAAACACTTAGAAATATTAAGAATACCTTCAAGCAGCAGATGAATGCTGCCAAAGCAGTTGCTGGAGCGTTCAAAGCAGTCAAAGACGGAACTATGGATGAAACCAAAGCGGAAGAAACCGTGGAAGCACTGGATGCCGCACAGTACGGCGACAGAACCGAATGGATCGCCAAGGCAGACGCAGCACTCGCATCTGTAAAATAATAAACGAAAATATAAAATACTTTTAGGAGGAATAAAAATGAAAAAGATATTGGCAGTTATTATGGCAACAGTTATGGTTCTTTCTCTCGCGGCTTGTACTCCGTCCGACGAACCCGTTCCGAGAGAACCCGTTACTCCGGCTCCCACACCTGCTATCGTAGGAAACTACACTCTCACAGCAGAATATCTCCCATTTGAAGCACCTGCTATTTATGATGTGTCGGGCGATCCCGATATGGACGTTTTAGGAAATAATGTTTATATTTCAAACGGCGACACCGAGGTTAAGATTTACACCCTCAACGGATCTGAACTTACATATGTAAAGACTGTGACAGTCGATGACACAGGTGACAGCATAAGCGTTGACGGCAGCGGAAAAATTTATGCTGACAGCGGTGTATTTGAAGCAACAATATACGACCCGGCTACAGGTGCAAAAGGCCAGGCGGTTGCAAGCGGCGAACTCACAGCATCAAAGACTGCAAACTTTGCTCTGACCTACTTCACCGGCGATGAAGCAGTAACTGCAATCAACAACGGAGCAGTTGCACCGTGGACTTTAAACGGAGCACCCAATGTCGGCAAATATGAATCCATCAGCGTAATCGAAATCGTTGGCGATACCGTTGTTCTCGCAGGAGCCGATGCAGAAAACAACATTATCGGTGCTTATGATATAAACGGCAACCAGCAGATGCTCTCCTCCGGATCCCTTGCAGGTTCTCTTCCGAATGCAGCAACAAAGACAGCAAACGGTTACATTTCCGCATCTGTTAATCAGATGACTTTTGTTAACGCAGAAGGCACCATCATCGGTGAGGTTGATGCCAAGGAATTATTCGGAATTTCCGATAATTCAGTATGGATTTACGAGATGACCGCTCTTCCTGAAGGAGGCTTTTTAGCCCTTGCACAGGTTTACAAATCCGGCGTTGACGGAGATGAAATTGTTCTGTTTAAGGTTTCAGGTTTCTAAAATGTGAGGAAGGGAACCCTTGGCGGTTCCCTTCTTCTCAAAGCCATTCAAATAAAGGTTGAAGGGCTTTGAGAAGAATTTCTTCACGAGAAAGGAGGTCGTTTTTATGACAAAAAAATTATTATGTATGGGTATGGTGGTTTGTATCTTACTTTCCCTTTGTTCTTGCAAAAAAACTCCAAACAACATTGTAAATGAAACTCCCAAGGGGGATATATTATTCATTTCAGTAATGCTTGGAGAGAAAAACATTGAGGAGTGGAATGAGAACAATGTTATTACAAATGTAACATGGAACAAGTTAAAACTTTCCGAGGATAATGAAAAGAAGTTTCCAAACCTAAAAAAGACCTTTGATACGCTTAACGATGAAGCATTAAAAGATGCAAAAGCATTGATGTATGAACTAAACGGTGCTGCTAAGGATTTAGAGGGCGATGAATATAATCCTCTTTACCTTGAGGGACAATCAAAAGTATTTTTACAAAGAGCGGACACTAAGATTGTAAGTTATTTAGAAGATGTTTTCGTACATTCCGGTGGCGTACATCCTGATTATCATTACATAACCTCCAATTTTAATCCTAAGACGGGAGAAAAACTTACTTTAAGCGATATAATGAAAAGCATAAAGGGATTACCAGATATTCTGGAAGATAAACTGAGCGTCAAATACGATTATCTGAATTTTGGTGAGAATCAGTTGTGGACAATTTTTAATGACTATTCTCCAGAGGATTATAATTGGACACTTGATTATCAGGGCATTACATTCTGGTTTAGTCCCTATGATATAGCCTCCTATGCGGCAGGGCCTCTCTCGGTGAAAATCTATTTTGATGAAGAGCCTCATATTTTCAACGAAGAATATACAAAAGCACCTTCCGAAAACTACGCCATGATGCTTCCAATGCGACAGAGGATTGATTTTGACTTAAATTTCGATGATGATAAGGATTGCGTTGAAGTAGACACAATGCCGGATCAATATGGTTCTTACAACATGCTGTCGGTTACCGTAAACGGAAAAACCTATACTGACGAAATCAACTATGCTTATGATTTTGATGTTTATTTAGCACATATTGGCGATAAAAACTATATCTATTCCGATTCGTTCTCGGATAATGACTACCATATTTTCTGTACTTGGGATATAAATGGAGATACTCCCAAAATGACGCAGGATCTTCATGGTACGGAAATTGATTATGAGTATATAGAGGAAGGCTTTGAAGACGGAACTGTTTATAAAAAAGCATTCAACAATCCGGAGTATTTTGAACTTGAAACAAGATTTGAAATATTGGGAACCCGTGGGGCGACAGCGACATATAAAATAAGCGAAACAAACGGAAAGGCTGAAATGACAGATGAAGCCTACACATTTAATTACGGTCACGATGTAAAAACAGCAATACCTCTTGAAGCAGCACTTTTGCCGGATATGGAAAAAACGGAAATTCCAGGAGGAACACTGCTTACACCGTATCAGACAGACGGAAAAACATTTGTTGACTTAAAAACAGAAAACGGCGGAATTGTAAGGCTATATATTGATGCATCCAATTGGCCGATAATGATCAATGGTATTGCTGAAGACGAGTGCTTTGAAGAACTTTTATATGCGGGGTGATTTTATGAGGAAAGTGAAAAATATCATGAAAATAATGGCTATTATCACGATTATAGCATCGCTCTTTGGTTGTGCATTGGAAAAACCGCAGGTGCTTGACAAAACGGGTATGGTGTATAAAGATTCTGATTACAGAACCGACTACGCAAATGTTTTTGACTTTGATAATTATGACGGTCAGCCGATGTTTGCTGTGGCGTTTTTAGGCTATGGCGATATAATGGATTTACGACATATATATGTAGAAAAAGTTTTCAACGCCCTCGATGATGTTTCAACAGAACAAGTGGCACACATTGAATATGAGGGTGATGAGTGGTATCTTGTTGTGCCGAGATATAAAGAAGATGTTGATATAACAAATCTTGATACGGGGGAAGTACATACAATATATAACGGTGAGGCTTTTACTGTTAAATGTAACCTGTCTGATTTACATTCAAACATTGAAATCAGCACGGAGCAGAATTTAAGCGGACATAAATTCAGCCCGCAAGTTGGCGGCGACGGAAGACTTGTCCCAAACCCAGATGTGTGGGATGTAACAGAGAATGTAGTTAGCGAGTAAATAACAAAACTTACAAGCACCCCTCGGGGTGCTTTTGCATATCAAAATAAGACGCTGAAAAAGGGAGAAACCACAACGAACTTTTGTGCAAACTGCCACCGAAATACGAAAGAAATAACTTTTTACTTGTATACTTCAAAAGAAATGGAAAAAATCAAACATTTTTGTAAAAAAAGTATTGACAAATTATTTGAATGGGAGTATACTAAACAGGCTCGGTTTATGCGAATAAGGCAGAAGTATGCCAAAAAGAGTATTTTCCGAGATGCGATGACGTCCGAGATTGCTGCGAAAGCAGGTAACTTGGACTGAGTATGTCCGCACGTATACCGCAAGGTATACGAGGATGTCGGGCGGCTGAGAATACTGCGAGACGCGCGTTTGTTCCGTGTCCTGTGCAATAGTACGGGCAAGGTCGGGATAAACCTACACGTGGTTTATGAGCCGGATGTAAAGAATATCCGCAGTGAGAGTATCTGTGTGCTCTTACGGTCAAAGGTGAGTCCACTAACGCCTTTGCCAAGCGGGAAAGAGAATCCGGTTTTTTCATAGACAAGTGTTAAACGCACGGCAAGGTTGCAATATTCTCGCCGTACAGACCTTTATACCGCCGTCCATACGGGAAAACCCAAATAAAAATTATTAAAATGCACGACAACGGCGGTAGTAAGAAATGTACGTGCAAGGAAGGAACACATTATGGCAAAGATGAGAATTCGTCTCAAGGCTTACGACCATCAGTTGATCGACCAGACTGCTGAGAGAATCGTCGAAAGTGCAAAGAGAACCGGCTCTAAGGTATCCGGACCGATCCCGCTTCCCACTCAGAAGGAGATCATAACAATCTTGCGTGCTGTTCATAAGTATAAGGACAGCCGTGAGCAGTTTGAAAGAAGAACCCACAAGCGTTTGATCGATATTCTTGATCCCGCACAGAAGACAGTAGAGGCTCTTATGAGTTTTGACCTGCCGGCAGGCGTAGAGATCGAGATTAAGATGATATAACGACCCCGAAGTGCTTAGTATGCACTTCCGGTCAAGTTGACGGTTTCGTCAACCAATAACCGACAAGGAGGATACACATGAAAAAAGCAATCATCGGTAAGAAAGTCGGCATGACCCAGATTTTCACCGAAGACGGAAAGGTGATTCCCGTAACCGTAATTGAAGCGGGTCCCTGTACCGTCATTCAAAAGAAGGTAATCGACAAGGACGGATACGAGGCAGTACAACTTGGCTTTGAAGACGTCGCAGAGAGAAAACTCTCCAAGCCGGAAGTCGGTCACCTCAAGAAAGCAGGCACAGACCTGAAGAAAATTCTTCGTGAGTTCAAACTTGACAATGCATCTGACATGAATGTTGGAGACGTTGTAAAGGCTTCCACTTTTGAAGTAGGCGACTACGTTGACATCTCCGGTGTCACAAAGGGTAAAGGCTACGCAGGTGTCGTAAAGCGTTGGGGTCAGGCAGTTCAGTGCCATACCCACGGTGTAGGCCCTGTTCACCGTAGCGTAGGTTCAATGGGTGCTAACACAGACCCTTCCCGAGTAATGCCCGGCAAGAAGATGCCCGGACACCTCGGCGTAGAGGCAGTTACCATTCAGAACTTGGAGATCGTCAAAGTAGATGACGAACTCAACATGATCGCAGTACGTGGTGCGATCCCCGGACCCAAGGGCGGTATCGTCTCTGTTAAGAGCACCGTCAAGAATAAGTAAGCCGAGAATTGCTAAAGGAGGAATAGAAACATGCCTAAAACATTTGTTTATGATATGGCAGGCGCTAAGGTTGGCGAAATTGAGCTTCCGGAGAGCGTGTTCGGCATTGAGCCAAACGCAGTAGCAATTCACGAGGCAATTAAAAACCAACTTGCAAATCGCCGTCAGGGAACTCAGAGTACTTTGACAAGAGCAGAAGTAAGCGGTGGCGGCATCAAGCCGTGGCGTCAAAAGGGAACAGGCCGTGCTCGTCAGGGCTCCACTCGTTCACCTCAGTGGACACACGGTGGTGTCGTATTTGCACCCAAGCCCAGAGATTACAGATACAGCCTCAACCGCAAGTTCAAGAGACTTGCATTGCTGAGTGCACTCAGCGAGAAGGCAAAGCAGGGTGAAATCATTGTAGTTGACGAATTGAAGGTCGAAAGTTGCAAGACAAAGGATTTCGCAAAGTTCTTAAAGGCAGTCGGTGCTGACACAAAGAGTCTTGTTGTTACCGATACCGTAAAGGCTGACGTTGTTCGCAGTGCAAACAACATTGAGGGTGTAAAGACCACAATCGCAACAACCATCAATGTATATGACATTATCGGCAGCGACAAGTTCATCGTTGACCGCTCCGCGATTGCTAAGATTGAGGAGGTATTCGGCAGATGAAATCCATTTATGATGTAGTAAAGAGCCCTGTAGTTACAGAACGCAGCATGGAGTGTGCAGCAGACCGCAAGTATACATTCAAAGTTGCAACTGACGCTAACAAGGCTGAAATCAAGGAAGCTGTTGAAAAGATCTTTGGTGTAAAAGTAGCCAAGGTCAACACCATGAACTTTTTCGGTAAGGAGAAGAGAATGGGTGTCCATGTGGGAAAAAGACCCGACTGGAAGAAAGCAATCGTAACGCTCAAAGAGGAATCCAAGCCAATTGAATTCTTCGAGAGCATGATGTAAAAACCGCTAAAGACTTAATAGGGAGTGAATATAATGCCGATAAAGACCTTTAAGCCTACGACTCCGTCAAGAAGAAACATGACAGTTCTTTCTTTTGAGGGTCTGGATAAGGTAAAGCCGGAAAAGAGCCTTCTTGACAAGAATAAGAAGACAGCCGGCCGTAATAACTATGGCAGAATCACCGTTCGTCATCATGGCG
This sequence comes from Eubacteriales bacterium, assembly GCA_045639125.1. GTDB lineage: Bacteria > Bacillota > Clostridia > Oscillospirales > QAMX01 > JAZUCL01. Next base: position 24,100 of record JAZUCL010000016.1, read on the forward strand.
GCGGTAATAAGCAAAAATATAGAATCATCGACTTCAAGAGAGATAAGATGGATATGAAAGCCACTGTTCTCACCCTTGAGTATGATCCTAACAGAAGTGCAAACATAGCACTTGTACAGTACGCAGACGGCGAGAAGCGTTACATCATCGCTCCTGTCGGACTGAACAAGGGAGACGAGATAATCTGCTCCGCAACAGCAGATATCAAGCCCGGCAACGCACTTCCCATCGCAAATATCCCAGTCGGTACAGTTATCCACAACATAGAACTTTATCCCGGTAAGGGTGCTCAACTTGTAAGAAGTGCAGGCGGAGCAGCACAACTTATGGCAAAGGATAACGGTACAGCACAGGTAAGACTTCCCTCCGGTGAAGTACGTATCATTCGTCTTGACTGTAAGGCAACAATCGGTCAGGTAGGCAATCTTGACCACGAGAACGTACAAATCGGTAAGGCTGGTAGAAAACGCCACATGGGCATTCGTCCTACCGTACGTGGTAGCGTAATGAACCCTTGTGATCACCCCCACGGCGGTGGTGAGGGCAAGAGCCCCATCGGTCGTCCGGGTCCTGTTACCCCCTGGGGCAAGCCCACTCTCGGTTACAAGACTCGTAAGAAGAATCACCGCACTGACAAGTTCATTGTCAAGCGCCGTGGCAGCAAGTAATTAGGGAGGATTAAGATGAGCAGAAGTATTAAAAAGGGCCCATTCGTGGCACCTGAGCTTTATAAGAGAGTCATTGCACTCAACGAGGCCGGCGAAAAGCGTATGCTCAAGACCTGGTCCAGAGCATCGACCATCTTCCCGGACTTTGTTGGACATACCATTGCAGTCCATGACGGCAGAAAGCATGTTCCGGTATATATTACTGAGGATATGGTCGGACACAGACTCGGTGAGTTTGCTCCCACACGTACCTACAAGGGTCACGCTGGAAGCAAGACCTCCAACAATGGCAAGTAAGGGAGGATAAAACATGAAAGCCGTAGCATATTTAAGACACGTTCGCATCTCTCCCCGTAAGGTGAAGATAGTATGCGACCTTATCAGAGGAAAGAAAGTAGCAGATGCTGCTAATATCCTCATGCACACCCCCAAGGCTGCTTCCGAGCCGATGATGAAGCTTCTCAAGAGTGCAGTCGCAAACGCAGAGAACAACTTCTCCATGAATGTTGAAAATCTGATCGTTTCCGAGGTATTTGCGTGCCCCGGCCCCACACTCAAGCGTATTATGCCAAGAGCACAGGGCAGAGCGTTCCGCATTTTGAAGAGAACTTCCCACATCACGTTGGCAGTAACAGAGAAAGAGTAAGCGAGGAGGTAGGTTATGGGCCAGAAAGTAAATCCCCACGGTTTGCGTGTAGGCGTTATCAAGGAGTGGGATTCCAGATGGTACGCCAGAAACGAAAAGGTAGGCGACCTTCTCGTAGAAGATGCAAAGATTCGTGAGTATATCAAAAAGCGTAATTATGACGCAGGTATCGCCAAAATTGAAATTGAGAGAAATGCACATGGTGTGCGTGTAATCATCAACTGTGCAAGAGCCGGTATCATTATTGGTAGAGGCGGCACAGACATTGAAAAACTCCGTGCAGAACTTGAAAAACTCACAGGAAAGACCGTAAAACTTGACATCGCAGAGGTAAGAAACCCTGATTTGAATGCACAACTTGTTGCAGAGAACATCGCATCTCAACTTGAGAAGCGTGTAAGTTTCCGTAGAGCAATGAAGCAGTGCATGATGCGTGCAACCAAGGCAGGTGCAAAGGGTATCAAGACAACCTGTGGCGGTCGTCTTGGCGGTGCAGAAATTGCAAGAAGCGAAACATACCATGAGGGTACAATTCCGCTTCAGACAATTCGTGCTGACATCGACTACGGTTTTGCCGAGGCACACACCACCTATGGTCGTATCGGTGTAAAGGTATGGATCTACAAGGGCGAGGTTTTGACCTCCGGTCCTCGTATGTCTACAGTAGAAGTACCGAAGAACGACCGTCGTGATCGCAGAAATGACCGCCGTGACAATCGTCGTGACGGACAGTCTGGTGATCGCCGTCAAGGTGGCTTTAGACGTGATAACAACAATGGAAATCGTGAGGGACGTCCCGGCGGTTTCAGAAATAACAGCGCAAGAGCACCCAAGCCGGAAGGAGGCAACCAGTAATGCTTCTGCCTAAGAGAGTAAAATACCGCAGAGTACACAGAGGTCGTCTGACCGGTAAAGCGTACCGCGGCAATAAGGTATCCCATGGCGAGTTCGGACTTGTGTCCCTTGAGCCCGCATGGATCACCTCAAATCAGATTGAGGCAGCCCGTATCGCCATGACTCGTTACATCAAGCGTGGTGGTCAGGTCTGGATCAAGATTTTCCCCGACAAGCCTGTAACAGAAAAGCCTGCTGAAACTCGAATGGGTTCCGGTAAAGGCTCACCTGAGTACTGGGTAGCAGTCGTAAAGCCCGGTCGAGTAATGTTCGAGATCGGCGGCGTAAGTGAAGCGGACGCTCGTGAGGCTATGCGCCTTGCAAGTTACAAACTTCCTGTAAAGACTAAGTTTATTAAGCGTGAGACGCTTGAAACCAAGGGCGGTGAAGAGAATGAAGGCTAAAGAGATACGTGAAATGAGCGTTGAGGAATTGAATGTCAAGCTTAACGACCTGAAGAAAGACCTCTTCAACCTTCGTTTCCAAAACGCAACCAACCAGCTGGAAAATCCCATGAAGATAGTTGATGTCCGTCACGATATCGCCAGAGTAAAGACGATTATTCGTGAAAAGACCGGCTCGGCAATGTAAGGGAGGTAACATAAAATGGAACAAAGAGCTTACCGCAAGACAAGAGTCGGACGTGTTGTATCCAATAAGATGGATAAGACCATCGTGGTTGCAATCGAGGATAAAGTTAAGCATCCGTTATACAAGAAAATCATGAAGAACACCTACAAACTGAAGGCACATGATGAACTCAACACATGCTCCATCGGTGATACTGTAGAGGTTATGGAGACACGTCCATTGTCTAAGGACAAGAGATGGCGTCTCGTAAGAATTATCGAAAAAGCTCGCTAAAGGAGGCAATTTACAATGGTACAGCAGGAAAGTCTGTTAAAAGTTGCTGACAACACCGGCGCCAAGGAAGTAAAGTGCATCCGTGTTTTGGGCGGCTCGGTAGTAAAGTATGGCAACATCGGCGACGTTATCGTTTGTTCCGTTCGCAAGGCAGCACCTGGCGGACAGGTAAAGAAGGGTGACGTTGTAAAGGCGGTAATCGTAAGATCCGCACATGGTATGCGTCGTGCCGATGGCAGTTACGTTAAGTTTGACGACAACGCAGCAGTCATCATCAAGGAGGATAAGAATCCTCGTGGCACACGTATTTTTGGTCCGGTTGCGAGAGAACTTCGTGAGAAGGATTTCATGAAGATTTTGTCTCTTGCTCCCGAAGTATTGTAAGGAGGGACCAAAATGAATTCACTCAAGCTTAAAAAGGGAGATACAGTATTAGTAATCTCCGGCAAAGATAAGGGCAAAAAGGGTAAGATTATTACCACCAATCCTGAAACAGGCAAGGTAATTGTAGAGGGAGTCAACATGGCAACCGTACACACCAAGCCAAAGAAGGCTGGCGAAAGCGGCGGTATCGTTTCCAAGGAAGCGGCACTTGCGGCTTGTAAGGTAATGGCAGTGTGCCCGAAGTGTCACAAGGCTACACGTCTTAAGATAGACGTAAATGCAAAGGGCGAGAAGACTCGTGTTTGCAAGGCTTGTGGCAACACATTATAAGAAGGGAGCACTGAGGAATGGCACGTCTTAAGGACAAGTATGTAAACGAAGTTGCACCTGCTCTTATGAAGAAATTCGAGTACAAGAGCGTAATGCAGATTCCGAAGTTTGATAAAATTGTAATCAATATCGGCTGCGGCGAGGCAAAGGACAACGCAAAGGCAATCGACTCATGCGTAAACGACCTTACAGTAATCACAGGTCAAAAGCCCCTTGTCACAAAAGCACGCAAGTCCGTTGCGAACTTCAAACTCAGAGAAGGTATGCCAATTGGCGTAAAGGTAACACTCCGTGGCGAGCGTATGTGGGAGTTTATGGATAGACTCTTCAACGTAGCACTCCCCCGAGTACGTGACTTCCGTGGTATCAGCGCAAAGGCGTTTGACGGCCGTGGAAACTACGCATTGGGCCTTAAAGAGCAGCTCATTTTCCCCGAAATTGAGTATGATAAAATAGACAAAATCCGTGGTATGGATATAGCATTCGTAACTACGGCAAAGACCGACGAAGAGGCCAAAGAGCTTTTATCGCTCATGGGCGCACCGTTTGAGAAGTAAGGGAGGAGAGCAAACGCTATGGCAAAGAAATCTATGGTCTTAAAACAGCAACGCACTCCGAAGTTCTCTACAAGAGGCTACAACAGATGTAAGTTGTGTGGCAGACCCCACGCTTATCTGAGAGATTACGGAATCTGCCGTATCTGCTTCAGAGAACTTGCATATAAGGGTCAAATCCCCGGCGTAAGAAAAGCAAGCTGGTAAGAGGAGGAAAAATACAATGCATATTACGGATCCTATTGCCGATATGCTGACGAGATTGCGTAACGCAGCATCTGCTCGTCACGACTCGGTAGATGTACCGGCATCCAACATGAAGAAGGCAATTGCAAATATCCTTCTCGAGGAAGGCTACATTAAGAACGTCAACATTATAGACGATGGTGGACAGGGACTTATTCGCATCACTCTCAAGTATGGAGAAGACAACAAGTGTGCAATCACAGGATTGCGTCGAGTTTCCAAGCCTGGTTTGAGAGTATATGCAAACAGTGAGGAGATGCCCAAGGTTCTCCGTGGTCTTGGTATCGTTGTCGTATCTACTTCCAAGGGCGTAATGACTGATAAGGCCGCACGTGCAGCAAACGTCGGCGGCGAAGTCCTCGCCTTCATCTGGTAAGGAGGAAGAAGATGTCTAGAATTGGTAGAATGCCTATCGCAATTCCTGCGGGTGTCGAAGTAAAGATTTCCGGTCAGGACATTAGCGTAAAGGGACCAAAGGGTACCCTTAACATGACCGTTACAACCCCCATCGTGGCAAAGGTAGAAGGAAGCGAAATCCTTGTTACCCGTCCCGATGATGAAAAAGAGAACCGTGCACTTCACGGTCTCAACCGTTCACTTATTGCAAACATGGTAAAGGGCGTCAGCGAAGGTTTCTCAAAGGAACTTGAGGTAAATGGCGTTGGTTACAGAGTTGCAAAGCAGGGCAAGTCGTTGAAGATGAACCTTGGTTTCTCTCACGATGTAATCGTAGACGAGATTCCGGGGATCACAATCGACTGTCCCGCACCTAACAAGATTATCGTTTCCGGTCCCGACAAGCAAATTGTAGGACAGTTTGCAGCAGAGATCCGCGAGAAGAGACCCCCTGAGCCTTATAAGGGCAAGGGCATCAAATATGTCGACGAAGTTATCATCCGTAAGGAAGGTAAGACCGGCGGCAAGAAGAAGTAAGGAAGGTGTGCTTAGATGGTATCCAGAAAAGACGCAAATAAGCAGCGCCTGCTCCGTCATCGCCGAGTACGTGGAAAGATTTCCGGCACAGCCGGCAGACCACGTCTCAGCGTATACAGAAGCGTTGCAAACATCTACGCTCAGATCATTGATGACAAGAGTGGCGTGACTTTGTGCAGTGCATCCTCTCTCGAGAAGGATTTCAATGCCTACGGCGGCAACTGCGAAGCGGCCAAGAAGATAGGCCTTGCTATTGCAGAGCGTGCAAAGGCTAAGGGCATTTCTCAAGTAGTATTTGACCGTGGTGGATATGAGTACCATGGCCGAGTAAAGAGTTTGGCAGAAGGCGCTCGTGAGGGCGGCCTGCAGTTCTAAGAAGGAGGGGGTAAACAAATGGCTAAATTGATTGACGCTTCTACCCTCGAACTTCAAGAGAGAGTAGTAGCGCTTAACAGAGTATCCAAGACCGTAAAAGGTGGTCGTATCTTCAAGTTTACTGCACTCGTTGTAGTAGGCAACGGAGATGGCATCGTAGGTTTCGGTCTGGGCAAGGCATCAGAAGTACCGGACGCAATTCGCAAGGGTATGGAAGACGCAAGAAAGAACCTCAAGAAGATTTCTCTTAAGGGAACAACGATTCCACACGAAGTTATCGGAAAGTTTGGTGCAGCAAGAGTAATGCTCAAGCCTGCAGCACCCGGTACCGGTGTAATCGCAGGCGGTGCAGTTCGTGCCGTATTGGAGATGGTAGGTATTAAGGATATTCGTACTAAGTGCCTTCGTTCCAACAATCCGCAGAACATAGTAACCGCAACTATGATGGGTCTTGAGTCTTTGAGAAGTGCTGAGCAGGTAGCCGCTACCCGCAACAAGACAATCAAGGAAATTAAGGCATAGGAGGAGTAACAATGGCAAACATCAAAATTACGCTGGTTAAGAGCCTGAGCGGAAGAAATGTAAAGCACATTGCTACTGCACAGAGCCTTGGTTTGAAGAAGATCAACGACAAAACCATCCAGCCGGATAATGCACAAACCCGTGGCAAGATTGCAAAAATCGGTTATCTTCTCAAGACGGAAGACGCTGAATAAATTGCTTTTTGCTTTGGGAAGTGAAAGGAATGAAACAAAATGAAGTTATATGAACTCTCCCCTGCGCCCGGCTCCGTAAAGGAGGGCAAGCGTAAGGGTCGTGGTACTGGCTCCGGTAACGGTAAGACCGGTGGCCGTGGTCATAAGGGTCAAAACGCTCGCTCCGGCGGTGGTGTTCGTCCCGGCTTTGAAGGCGGTCAGATGCCTCTGACTCGTCAACTTCCGAAGCGTGGCTTTACAAATATCTTTGCAACAAGATACACACCCGTAAACGTATATCAACTTGAGAAGTTCGACAACGGTACAGTTGTTACCGTTGAAATGCTTGCTGAGGCAGGTCTTGTAACAAAGGAACTTGACGGCGTTAAGATTCTTGGCAAGGGCGAACTTACAAAGAAACTTACCGTACAGGCAAAGGCTTTCTCTGAGTCTGCAAAGGCAAAAATCGAAGCAGCAGGCGGAAAGGCTGAGGTGGTATAATATGTGGCAGACCTTAGTAAACGCATGGCGTACTCCGGAACTGCGGAAGAAGCTGTTATTTACACTTTTGGTTGTCATCATTTACCGCTTTGGTTCTGTCGTACTGACTGTTCCTTATGTTGACCTTGAATCTGTACGACTTTTGTTCGATAGTTTCACAGCAGACGGTAATCTGCTTGGTTATCTGAACGTATTAACCGGTGGAGCGCTGAGTAACGCCACCATCTTTGCAATGAGTATTACACCTTATATTAACGCCTCCATTATAATTCAACTTCTCACAATTGCAATTCCTGCTCTTGAGAGAATTGCAAAAGAGGGCGGCGAAGAAGGCAAGAAGAAAATTGCTTCCATCACTCGTTATTCAACAGTGGTATTGGGCCTTATTCAGGGCTTTACCTACTACATTCTCCTTAAAAATCAGCACTTGCTTACAAGAACTGATATCTGGAGTGCGATTGTTATTATCTTGAGTTTCACTGCAGGTACAGCAATCGTTATGTGGCTTGGTGAAAACATCACAGAAAAGGGTATCGGCAACGGTATTTCAATTTTACTGTTTGTATCCATTATTGCACGTATCCCTGCACTTGTTCAGACCGTTATTGCATACAGCATGATGGGCTTGTGGCAGGCACTTGCAATGGTTCTCTTCATTGTAGTAGCATTGGCGATGATTATTTTCATCATTTATGTAAACAGTGCAGAGCGTCGTGTACCCATTCAGTATGCAAAGCGTATGGTTGGCAGAAAGATGTATGGTGGTCAGGCTACCAACTTGCCTATTAAGGTAAATCTTTCCGGCGTACTTCCTGTAATCTTTGCGTCAACAATTCTTATGCTGCCCGGTACAATTATCCAGTTCATGAATCCTGCAGAGGGTACATGGCTCTATTCACTGGGACAGTTCTTTAGGGCTGATAGTTGGTTCTACATCATTATGTATGTACTTCTTATCATCGGCTTCGGCTACTTCTATGCATCAATTCAGTTTAACCCTGTAGAAGTTGCCAATAACTTAAAGAAGAATGGCGGTTTTGTCATGGGCTATCGTCCTGGCAGACCCACTTCTGAGTTTTTGACTAAAATCCTTAGCAAAATCACATTCATTGGATCTGTATTCCTTGTTGTAATTGCTGTTGGACCAATCCTTATCGGTAAATTCACCGGTATGAATGCGGTTACTCTTTCCGGTACATCTATCCTTATTCTTGTAGGTGTTGCACTTGAAACAGTACAGCAGATTGAAGCACAACTTATGATGCGTCATTACAAGGGCTTCCTTGAATAAGCATTTGCTTAGGGAGTAGAATTATGATGAGAATGATTCTCCTCGGTGCTCCTGGCGCCGGAAAAGGCACACAAGCGGAGATTATCCGTGAGAAGTTTGGTATTCCCCAGATTTCCACCGGAAACATCATTCGTGAGCAGGTAAAAAGCGGTAGTGAACTTGGCAAGCAAGTCAAGTCGGTAATAGAGAGTGGAAAACTCGTCTCTGATGACCTTGTAATCGCTCTTGTCCGTGAACGCCTGAAAGATGCCGATTGTGCAAACGGCTTTATCCTTGACGGATTCCCAAGAACAATCCCACAGGCGAAAGCACTTGCAGAAATCAGTGATATTGACGTTGTACTTGAAATATACGTTCCGGACGAGACAATTATCCGCCGTATGTCAGGCAGACGTACTTGCCCAACTTGTGGTGCGACCTATCATGTGGAGTACAATCCTCCAAAGGTAGAGGGTAAGTGTGACACATGCTCGGCCGACCTTATAGTTAGAGCCGACGATAGTGAGCAGGTTGTTTCTGACCGTCTTAAAGTCTTTCATGAGCAGACCGAGCCTCTGATTGCCTTCTACAAGGAACAGAATAAGGTCAAGACCGTAATCGGTCAAGGCGGAATAGAAGAAACATCTCGACTTGTGATGGAGGCACTTGGCAAGTAAGCATGATATCACTAAAAACAGAAAAACAAATCAATTCAATGAGAAAAGCGGGATACATCACGGCTTTGGCGTTAAAAGCCGCTGAAGCCGTGATAAAGCCCGGCGTTACAACGCTCGAAATCGATCATGCGGTTCATAAAGCAATCGTAGATGCGGGTGCAAAACCCTCATTTCTCGGCTACGGCGGATTTCCTGCCAGTGCATGCGTATCAGTCAACGAGGAAGTCATACATGGCATTCCCGGCGGCAAAAAAGTACGCAACGGAGATATAGTCAAAGTCGATGTCGGCGCATATATTGACGGGTTCAACGGCGACAGTGCACGAACTTTCCCGGTCGGAGAGGTAAGTGATGAAACGCTAAGACTCATCGAGGTAACGAGACAGAGTTTCTATGAGGGCATCAAATTCGCCCGAGTCGGGTATAGAGTATCGGACATATCTCACGCTATACAACAATATGCAGAGGGGCACGGCTTTTCAGTTGTACGTTCCTTTGTAGGTCACGGTATCGGTTCAAAGTTACACGAAGATCCGGAGGTCCCGAATTACGGGCAGCCCGGACACGGGCAGCGGCTTCTTCCGGGAATGACGATAGCAATAGAACCGATGATAAACGCAGGGACCTATGAAGTAGACGTACTAAAGGATGGCTGGACAGTAGTTACACGTGACAGGAAACTGTCATCACACTACGAGCATACGGTGTTAATCACCACGGGAGATCCGGAATTGCTAACCGTCTGCGATCGCTAATGAAGTACAGCAGGGAATTAGGGCAGAGCGAATAAGACAGTTCGCAACCACCTGCAAACACAAAACACAGTCTGGCATTTTGGGAGGTATAGAACTTGTCAAAGGAAGACGTAATTGAGCTTGAGGGTACCGTCATAGAGGCACTGCCGAATGCAATGTTTCAAGTAGAATTGCCCAATGGGCACAGAATACTTGCACATATATCCGGAAAGCTAAGAATGAATTTTATAAGAATCCTGCCGGGTGACAAAGTCACAATTCAAATGTCTCCCTACGATTTAACGAGAGGCAGAATCACCTGGCGTTCAAAGTAGTACCAACGGCTGATAAAACAGTCAGGTTCTGTATGAAAGGTAGGGTCTATTATGAAAGTAAGACCATCGGTCAAACCCATGTGCGAAAAATGTAAGTTTATTCGCCGTAAGGGTCGTTTAATGATCATCTGCACAAATCCGAAGCATAAGCAGAGACAGGGTTAAGGAGGTGCGTTTATAATGGCACGTATAGCTGGTGTTGACCTTCCCAGAGAGAAGAGAGTTGAAATCGGACTCACTTACATCTATGGTATAGGAAGAAAGAGTTCCAACGATATTTTGAAGGCAGCGGGCGTAGACCCCGATGTCCGTGTAAAGGATCTCACAGAGGACGATCTGGCAAAAATCCGTGAGGTAATTGAATCATATACGGTAGAGGGTGACCTTCGCCGTGACGTAGCGCTTGACATCAAGCGTCTTATTGAAATTGGATCTTACAGAGGAATCCGCCATCGTCGTGGTTTGCCTGTAAGAGGCCAGAGAACAAGAACAAATGCAAGAACTCGTAAGGGTCCGGTAAAGACCATTGCGAACAAGAAGAAGTAAGGAGGGATAGGGAATGGCCGCTAAGAAAGTCGTTAGTAGAAAACGTCGTGAAAAGAAGCATATTGAAAGAGGTGCAGCCCATATCCAGTCTTCTTTCAACAATACCATCGTTACAATTACAGATACCAACGGTAATGCAATTTCTTGGGCATCTGCCGGTGGACTTGGTTTCAGAGGTTCTCGTAAGTCTACTCCCTTTGCAGCACAGTCTGCAGCAGAGACAGCAGCAAAGGCTGCTATGGAGCATGGACTTAAGACCGTTGAAGTATACGTAAAGGGCCCCGGTTCCGGACGTGAGGCTGCAATCCGTGCATTGCAGGCAGTTGGACTTGACGTTTCCATGATCAAGGACGTTACCCCAATCCCCCACAACAGTTGCCGTCCGCCTAAGCGTCGTCGTGTATAATAAAGAAGGAGGAATAGAACATGGCAAGAAACACACAGCCCATTGTAAAACGCTGTAAGGCGTTGGGCATTTCTCCTGCTTACATGGGTTACACAGGAAACTCCAAGGCTGATACTATTCGTAATGCTCAGGGACAAACCCGCAGAAAGCAGAGCGAATACGCACTTCAGATGAAGGAGAAACAGAAGGTTAAGTTTGTATACGGTATCTTGGAGAAGCAGTTCCGTCTTTACTATGAAAAGGCAGAACGCCGTCCCGGACAGACCGGTGAAAACCTTCTTATTGCAATCGAGAGACGTCTTGACAATGTTGTCTATCGTCTTGGTTTTGCAATGACTCGCCGTGAGGCACGTCAACTTGTTTGCCACAACCACTTCACCATCAATGGTAAGAAGGCAAACATCCCCTCTATGAGCGTAAAGGTTGGCGACGTTATCGCTATTAAGGAAAAGAGCCGTTCTTCCGAGAAGTTTAAGGCGATTGTTGAAGCAAACGCTACTACTCCGGTTCCAAAGTGGCTTGACCTCAACCGCAACACTCTTGAGGGAAAGGTAGTTGCATTGCCTGAGAGAGCCGACATCGATCTTCCCATCGAGGAGCACTTGATCGTCGAGCTTTACTCCAAGTAATTGACCTTTATATTTTGCAAACAAGTGTTACAAGGAGGGTATTAAATGATTGAGATCGAGAAGCCCCGCATTGAATGTGCTGAGATGTCAGACGATGGTTCCTACGGCAGATTTGTAGTAGAGCCCCTTGAAAGAGGCTATGGTACGACCTTAGGAAACTCCCTGCGGCGCATACTGCTCTCCTCCCTGCCTGGAACGGCAGTTACGAGCATTAAAATCAATGGCATCAACCACGAGTTTTCTACAATCCCCGGTGTTAAAGAGGATGTAACGGAGATCGTGTTGAATGTCAAGGGAATTATTTCCAAACTCCACTGCCAAGGGGCAAAGACTGTCTATATTAACGCTGTTGGAGCGTGTGAGGTATGTGCCGGCGATATAAAATCAGACGGAGAGGTTGAAATCCTCAACCCTGATTGGCATATTGCAACACTCGGCCCTGACGCACATCTGTCTATGGAGTTAACTCTTAACCATGGCAGAGGTTACGTCCCTGCTGAACGTAATAAGCCAGCACAGTCTATCATCGGACTTTTACCTGTTGACTCGATATATACTCCTGTCTACAAGGTAAACTATTCTGTTGAGAATACCCGTGTCGGAAACGTAACCGATTATGACCGTCTTATTTTGGAGGTGTGGACTGACTCCACCCTCACCGCACAAGACGCTATTTCTTGGGCGGCAAAGATTTTGAGTGATCTGCTCGTTCACTTTATTGATTTGAGTGAGGAGATTGGTTCAAAGTCCACAGTCGTTGAGAAGTCTGAAACCCAGCATGATAAGGTACTTGAGATGACTATTGAGGAACTCGATTTAAGCGTTAGAAGTTTTAACTGCTTAAAGCGTGCAGGTATCAATACCGTTGAGGATTTGATTAACAAGACTGAGGAGGACATGATGAAAGTCCGTAACCTCGGCAGAAAGTCCCTTGAAGAAGTCATGAACAAGTTGGCTGGTATGGGCTTGTCACTTACAAAGAGCGACGATTAAGCATTGCGGCGGAACACTCGCCGTACTTATGGTGAGTGTTCCACTACTGAAACGATTAGAGAAAATGGCAAAGGGTAGTACCCCAAGCCTTCGAAGGAGGTATTTTACATGCCCGGAACACGTAAACTCGGCAGAGCAACTGACTCCAGAATGGCTATGCTTCGTGCAATGGTTACTTTCTTGCTTGAAAATGGCAGAATTGAAACTACTGTAACTCGTGCAAAAGAGGTTCGTCCTCTCGTTGAGAAGATGATTACTCTTGGCAAGGCAAACACTCTGGCTTCCAGACGTCAGGCTCTTGCTTTCATTACTAAAGAGGATGTTGTCAAGAAGTTGTTTGACGAAATTGCTCCTAAGTATGCAGAGCGTAACGGCGGTTACAGCCGTATCATCAAGACTGGTCCCCGCCGTGGTGACGCAGCAGAAATGGCTATCATTGAACTTGTCTAAGTTTAATTGACACCTATTGATGTATTTGAGTAGGGCTACAATATGCACGAAAATTCCGTGTATATTGTAGCCCTATTATTTTTACTATTCCCCAATTTTTACACAGTGTATGTAAAATCAAAAAGTAAAATTTTAATTATATAACAGATTGATACAGAAAACCTATTGCAATTTCCATATAAATACTGTAAAATTAAAGTATGCAAATTAAGAAAGGAGCAATGCTACTATGCTTATTAAAATTAAGAAAGATATTGGACTTAAAGAAGCGGAAAAATTTTCCAACATACTTAACAAGTTCCCCGGCGATATTAACTTAAAGTCAGGAACTTACTGCATTGACGGCAAATCTATGATGGGCGTTCTTGCCGTTTCATACTGTGCAAAGGAAGATATATTCCTTGAGGCAGTTGAACTTGACGACATGGAAATGAACGAACTGTGCAAAGCAATCGTTGACTATATTGCTGAATAATTAAACAAAATGCCGTTACACGCATTGAAAGGCGTTGTGACGGCTTTTTTCACGAAGGGAGTAGCATTGTGGGATATTATCTTGGTATTGACGTTGGAACATCATCTGTAAAAGTGGCGGCACTGTCGGAAAATGGTGTTGCTGTTACGGTCCGTTCAATGTATAGTGATGGAGAGGAAAAGTCACCGCAGGGTTGGTGGAACGCTATAGTTTCCGGTATACGTACTCTTGGTGAAAGTCTTGATTTGTCTCAGACAAAGGGAATAGGGCTTACGACTCAGGTCGGAACTTACGTTTTGTATCGTGATGATGTACCTGACAATGAGTTATCTGTGACAGGCTGGAACGTGGCAGGAGGTGAGGAGGAGTTAGACTTTCTGATAAAGTCTCGTCCACAGTCATTTTATTTACAACACGTCTCCATGCCGTACCCAAAGATTGTATCATACCCTGCCCCTCGGCTTATGTGGCTAAAAAAGGAGCATAGGGACGTATATGAACAAGCACAAAAACTTCTTGCACCGAAAGACTATCTGTATTTACGACTTACAGGAGTCATAGCGTCAGACTACTTTAGTTGGAATGGCTTTGTCGATAACGCACGAGGAGAAGTAACAGACGAGATGTTGGAGTTGACAGGGATTGACAGAGGAAAACTTCCGACAATGCATCCGTCTACAAAATCTGTTGGAAAAATAACTGAAGTGGCAGCGAGTGAACTTGGATTACCGTCAGGAATACCCGTAACTTTAGGGTGCAACGATTGCCACGCATCTCTTATCGGTATGGGCGTAACGAAACTGACACAGCGGTTTGATTTGACTGGAACGAGTGAGCATATAGGAATAATTACGTCTAAAAAAGACGGCGACGACGCTTTTGCGTGGTCACCTTACTTTACAGGCACATGTGCCTTTGGTGTTACAGCCTCGTCAGGTCCGTCTATTGACTGGGGCTTTAAGGAGTTTGGACAATACGATACTGATTTAGAGGCAATTTACAAAGAAGTGCTGACGGGAAAACGCAGACCGCCTGTATTTTTGCCGTATCTTAGCGGTGAGCGGAGTCCAATATGGGATATGTCAGCACGTGGTGCGTTTGTGGGAATTAGTAGTGATACAACAAAACGTGACCTGCTGTACAGTGTCCTTGAGGGAGTAGTGTTGTCCCTTTGGCATATATGGGAGCGACTTCCATTAGAGGATAGACGTAGTAGAGAGCCGTTCCGACTTGGCGGCGGCGGTGCAAAGAATAGATTATTAGGTCAGATGAAAGCCGATTTGTTCGATGCAGAATTTGAAATTCCCAAAGAAAAGCAGAGTGGAGCGTTAGGAGCGGCAATGATTTCCGCCACAGGAGAAAGGTTGTTTTCGTCACTTAGTGAGGCGGCAGACGTGTGTGTACAAACTTCCTTTACAGTTAAGCCGCAAAACAGGGCGACATCACTACAGGAGAGATTTAATATTTACTCACGGCTATACCCGTCACTATCTGAAAATTTCAGATACTTTTCAAAGTAAAAGATATATAAAAGAGCAGAGAAACAGTATGTTTCTTTGCTCTTTTTACGTGGTGTAAAATGCACCGATATGAAGTAATAGGCATAAAATGGTTTAGGCATATCTGCTATGTTTCGACAGAAAGGTGTGATACCTTGGTATATAATTGTTTAGTAACGTTTCGTTCATCAACTGAGATGTATAAAGGAAAACGAATATTTAATTTAATGAAAATACCAAGCCGTGCCGTCCGTCCGCCCCTTGCAAAAACAGGCGGGTCATGCGGTTACGGCTTGGAGATTGACGACCGCTATGCCCGACGTTGTATTGAGGCACTAATGGAAAACAACGTGGCGTACGGCAAGACTTTTTCAATACAAAACGACACTTATCGGGAGGTTATGTATGGTCTATTTAGATAATGCGGCAACGAGTTATCGAAAACCTCATTCAGTGTACAAGGCATCAATAGCGGCAATGAAAAACTGTGCAAGTGCAGGCAGGGGCGGATACCCTGCCTGCGAACTTGCAGAGGAAATCCTTTTTGCGTGTCGTAGTGAACTTGCAACCTTGTATGGTATGGAGTCACCGGAGCGAATTGCTTTTACGTCAAATGCCACAGTTGGACTTAATATGGCAATAAAAGGCTGTGTTACAAGTGGAAATCATGTAGTTACAACCGGATACGAACACAATGCAGTAATGCGGCCTTTAACTGCTCTTTCACGTTATAACGTAACAGTATCGTCTGCAAATACACCTTTATACGATGTGCAGGCGGCAGTTAGAGGTATTGATTCACTTTTGACGAAAGACACACGGCTTGTAGTTGTAAATCACGTATCAAACGTGTTTGGATTTATCCAACCACTTTCTCAAATTGACGAACTGTGTGCGTATCATGGGATACCGCTTATTATAGATGCATCTCAATCGGCAGGACTTGTACCCATTGACGTATCAAAACTTCGTGCGGCAGTATATATATGTATGCCGGGGCATAAGAGTTTATACGGACCACATGGTACAGGAGTAGTAATCGCCTGCCCTGCCCTTGACACAATTTCCCACACTACTGTACTTGAGGGTGGTACAGGAAGTGACAGTTCCTCCTATATTCAGCCAACGTACCTGCCTGATATGCTTGAAAGCGGAACTCACAATGTATGCGGAATTGCAGGTCTTTTGGAGGGAGTGCGATTCGTGCGAAAGACAGGTGTTAATAAAATCAGAAAACACGGAACAAGACTTTGCTCATATATTGCAAGAGAACTGTCGAAAATTGAGGGAATGAAGGTGTTCTTTTCAAATGATGAGAGTGTACAACTTGGCGTTTTGAGTTTTGTACCACCGAATATTGACTGTACACACATGGCGGCAATTCTTGCGGCAGGCGGTTTTTGTGTTCGTGCAGGTCACCACTGTGCCCCACTTGCCCACAAAAACGCAGGAACCCACAAAACAGGTACTGTGCGTGTGAGTCCGTCATACTTTACAACGGAAAATGATGTGGAGCGTTTTTGTACGGCGGTGCGGCTTATAGTAGCAAATCACGGTGACGTAGGAGATGATTTTGAGACTGTTAGGCAAAAAAATCAAAAAAATCCCTAAAAATCAAACAATTCTATTGAGAATGTAGTTGACAAATCACTCAAATAAAGGTATAATGTCATTTGTACCGCTTTGTAGAGGTGTGTCATGTTACTGAGATTAAAAGATATTAAAGAAGCAGAGGGTAAATCTATACCGTTTTCTTATGAGTTGGATTTGTCCGAATTGGAATTTTTTGGTGAAACCCCACTGAAAGATCCGGTAAATGTATGCGGTGAGTTGCGAAACAGAGCAGGAGCGTTAGAACTTCTGGCAGATGCCGACTTTATGGTAGACACCGTATGTTCTCGTTGCTTAAAACCTATACGTGTACCTAAACGTCAAGTTATCCGCAGAGCGTTCGCAGACGAACTGCAGGATGAGGAGAACGATGAAATTCTTTTAATAACAGGCGAGATGATCGACGTAGATGAGATCATAACAGAGGCTATTGTGCTGGATATGGATTTCATTTTCCTGTGTAAAGACGATTGCCGTGGTATTTGCCCACGGTGCGGTGTCGATTTGAACATGACGAAATGCTCGTGTGAGTCCGACGTACAAGACGAACGGCTTGCGGTGCTTCGAGACATATTAAAGGATATGTCAAAGTAGATACAACGATTTTGTTGGTGATAAATCAAGGAGGTGTCACTCATGGCGGTACCAAAGAGAAGAGTATCCAAGACAAGAAGAGATAAAAGACGTAGTTCTCATTGGAAACTTGACCTGCCCGGTCTTTCCAAGTGCTCTAACTGCGGCGCAGTGAAACTGCCCCACAGAATGTGTAAGGCATGTGGTTACTATGACGGTCGTTTGGTAGTGAAGATGGCAGACGAATCTGCAGAATAACGCATAAGAGGTAGAGAAGGGTAACCCTTCTCTATTTTTTTCCGCAAGGTAGTAAAAAGCAAAGAGGTGAAGGCATGAAGATAACAAAGGTAGATGCGTCCTCCCCTGCCCAACGTGGCGGTGTGATGGTTGGTGATGACCTTATAAGTGTGTCGGGACATGAAATCCGAGATGTACTCGACTACAAATACTTCTCCTATGAGAAAAAACTCACACTTATGCTAAAACGTGGTGACGATACTTATACCACCACGATAAATAAACATGAGGGTGAGGATTTAGGTCTTGAATTTCAGACGTATATTATGGATAAGGCAAGGTCATGTGCCAATAACTGCGTTTTCTGTTTCATTGACCAACTCCCAAAAGGTATGAGGGAGAGTCTATACTTCAAAGACGATGACCTTCGCCTATCCTTTTTGCTTGGCAACTACATTACATTGACGAATTTAGGTAAAAGAGATATTGACCGTATAATTGATATGCGGATAAGCCCTATAAATATATCGGTACACGTCACAGATCCCAATATGCGAGAAAAGATGCTCGGCAACCGCCGTGCAGGCGAGTGCTATGCACTGATGAAACGATTTGCAGATGCTCGAATTTTTATGAATTGCCAGATAGTGTGTTGTCCAAACTATAATGACGGTGAACAACTTAAACGAACACTTGCCGACTTGGAAGCGTTATTCCCTGCCGTCACAAGTGTATCTGTAGTGCCTGTTGGATTGACAGCACATAGAGAGGGACTTTGTCCCTTGACTCCCGTAGACAGCAAAAAGGCGAGGGAGATAATAGAAATTGTGGATTTTGTCGGCGGACAGTGTATGGAAAAGTACGGCACAAGGGTATTCTATTGTGGTGACGAATTGTATCTGAAAGCAGGACTACCTATCCCCGACCACGAATATTACGAGGACTTCCCACAGATTGAAAACGGAGTGGGAATGATGGCAAGTTTTGAAGAAGAGGTGCGACTTGCCGTAGAAAATTTGGCAGAAACTGACGAGGTAATTGAATTTTCCGTTGCAACAGGTACATCTGCAGCACCTTTTATTGAAAGAATACTTGACCTCTTGCGTACAAAATGTCATAATATTAGATATAACGTATACCCCATAGAAAACCACTTTTTTGGTGGCGGTGTAAATGTAGCAGGTCTTTTGACAGGCAGGGATATTATAAACACACTGAGAGGTAAACATTTAGGCGACCGACTGTTAATTACAAAGAGTATGCTCAGAGCCGGTGAGGACGTATTTTTAGATGACGTCACTGTGTCTGATGTTGAGCGTGAACTGTCGGTGACTGTCGTACCATGTGAAAACGATGGCGGTACATTTGTAAATACTGTACTGTGCCACAAGAGATAAAATTTGAAAGGAGCCTGTTATGGCAAAACCTATCGTAGCGATTGTAGGCCGTCCCAACGTAGGCAAGTCTATGCTTTTTAATCGTCTGACGGGACAAAGGCTGTCTATTGTCGAGGATACCCCCGGCGTAACTCGTGACCGTCTGTATGCAGACTGCTCATGGCGTAGCCGTGAGTTCATACTTGCCGATACCGGCGGTATTGAGCCGAATACTGACGACGAGATGTTAAAGTTTATGCGTTCTCAGGCGAATGCCGCAATTGAGGGTGCAGACGTTATTATCTTAGTAACAGATGTACGTACAGGCGTAACTGCTGCTGACTTTGACGTGGCAACTATGCTCCAAAAAGCGAAGAAGCCTGTTATTGTGGCGGTCAACAAGATAGACAACGTAGGTGATCCTCCGGCGGATTTCTATGAGTTCTACTCACTTGGACTTGGTGACCCTATTGCCGTTTCCGCATATCACGGACACGGTACAGGTGATTTACTTGACGAGTGCTACAAGTATTTTGAGGCAGAGCCTGAGCGGGAGGAAGATGACGGATACATTAAAGTAGCCGTTATCGGTAAGCCCAATTCAGGAAAGTCAAGTCTTGTCAACTGCGTCCTTGGTGAGCAGCGAGTTATTGTCAGCAACGTGGCAGGGACTACTCGTGATGCAGTAGACACATACTTTGAAAACGAACACGGCAAATTTATGTTTATCGACACGGCAGGTATGCGTCGTAAAGCACGTGTTGATGATGATATTGAGAAGTTTTCCGTCATGCGTACTCTTATGGCCATTGAACGAGCAGATGTGTGTCTTATTATGATAGACGCAAATGACGGTGTAACTGAACAAGATACAAAAATAGCAGGTTATGCTCACGAAAAGGGCAAGGCGGCAATCTTAGTTGTCAACAAGTGGGATTTAATAGAGAAAGACGAAAAGACTATGGATCGCTTTGCAGAAAAAGTTCGTAAGGCGTTTGCGTATATGTCTTACGCTCCTATTGCCTTTATATCTGCAAAGACAGGCCAGAGAGTTGACAAGTTGTTCGAGCAAGTAAAAGCGGTAGATGCAATGAGCGAAACACGTATTACGACAGGTATGCTCAACGATATTTTACGTGATGCTGTCAATCGTGTACAGCCACCCTCTGACAGAGGTAAGCGTCTTAAAGTGTACTATATGACACAGACAGGTACTCGTCCTCCCCACTTCGTACTGTTTTGTAACGATGCCCAATTGTTCCACTTCTCATACCGCAGATACATTGAAAACTGTATAAGAGATGTGTTTGGTTTAGAGGGAACTCCGGTACGTATGACAATCCGTCAGCGAGATGGTGCAGATACGGCAGACGTTCACAAACGATAGGAGGGACAAGCATGGTAAAACTCATTTTATCAGCAGTAATTGCGTACCTTTTAGGCAGTCTTAACTTTGGTGTAATCGTATCAAAGTTGACGTTAGGTGTTGACCTTCGTGACAAGGGAAGCGGAAATGCAGGAGCAACAAACGCATATCGTGTTATGGGCCCTAAAAAAGCAATACTTGTCCTGTTAGGTGACATACTTAAAGGCGTAATTGCAATTTTAATCGGCGGATATTTGTGCGGTGACAACGGAGAACTTGTAGCACTTGTATTTGGTGTCGTCGGACACGTATTCCCTGTGTTTTTCAATTTCAAAGGCGGTAAGGGAGTATTGACGGCAGGAGCAATGCTCGGTGTGTTTGACTGGCGTATACTTCTCATTTTACTTGGTAGTTTTGTAATTTTGGTATTTATCACTCGTTACATCTCTGTAGGCTCAATGACGGCGGCGGCTCTTTTACCTGTTACAATGCTTATATTCTACTGGGGACAGTACCAGTTCTTCATTGTAGGACTTCTCCTTGGCGGTGCGGTAATCTATCTCCACAAAGGTAATATTAAACGTCTTATATCACATACAGAGTCTAAATTCACATTCAAAAGACCAAACGCAAAACGTGGAGACTAAAGGAGTGGGTAATGAAAATTACAGTTCTTGGAAGCGGCGGCTGGGGAACAGCACTGTCTGTCATGCTATGTGAAAATGGCCATGACGTAACTTTGTGGTCATTTGACTCGGAGGAATGTCGTGCCATGTGTGAAAACCGTGAGCATAAGCGGTTTTTGCCCGGCGTTAAACTACCAGACAACTTGACAATTACAACAGACCTTTCATGTGCAAACTGTGACTTTGTTATAAATGCCACCCCATCATTTGGACTTATACCCACTCTTACGAAAGCGGCGGAGTATATCCCGATGGGAGCAACTATTGTAAACGTATCAAAAGGCATTTTACAGACAGACGATGGATTTTCCTGTATGTCTAATGTAATAGGAAAAATTTTGCCAAATAGAAATATTGTAGCAGTTACAGGCCCGTCCCATGCTGAAGAAGTTGGCAGAGGAGTTCCAACGGTTGTACTGGCGGCATCTAAGAGCCGAAAAAGTGCTGAACTTGCCCAAGAGGTAATGATGAACGAACGATTTAGAGTCTATACAACACCGGATATAATCGGAGCAGAACTTGGCGGAGCGTTAAAGAACGTAATCGCCTTGGCGGCAGGCGTATTAGACGGAGCAGGCCTTGGGGACAACACTAAAGCGGCACTTATGACACGAGGCCTTACAGAGATGGCACGTCTTGGAGTAGCCATGGGCGGTAATAGTTCCACATTCGCAGGTCTTTCAGGTGTTGGTGACCTAATTGTAACGTGTACGTCAATGCACTCACGTAATCGCAGAGCCGGTATTCTTATCGGTGAGGGAAAGACTCCTGAGGAGGCAATTAAACTTGTAGGAGCAACGGTAGAGGGCTACTATGCTGCCAAAGCGGCACACCAGTGGAGTGAAAAGGCTGGAGTAGAAATGCCTATAACAGATGCCGTATACGGTGTGCTGTACCGTGGCGAGAATGCGACCGAGAGTATCAAGAAACTCATGTGCCGAGTAAAAAAGAACGAAACAGAGGAAACGTGGATTCGTGATATACGCTGGGAGGACTAAAATTTATGGATAAAACTCCGTTTTACGTTTCTTACTTACGAAAATACTAAATTTTTCGCAAAAAACTATTGCAATTTACGCTTGAATGTGTTATCATAATAGTTGCTGTTCCACCGTGTGTACATTTTATTTTAGAAAGATAACTACATTCGGTAATATATGAACGAATTTCGCCTATGAAGGAGGTGCAGGTAAGATGGCAAAGTGCCAGATTTGCGGTAAGGGTGTTGAATTCGGTATCACCATGTCTCACTCCCACAGAAGAACTAATCGTATGTTTAAGCCCAATGTAAGGCGTGTTAAGGCCATGGTTGACGGCTCTCCGTGCCATGTGTATGTCTGTACGAGGTGCCTTCGTTCCAATAAAGTCCAGAGAGCAGTTTAAGGTATTGGACATTTAGCGGATACAGATTGCGATTATTTAATAGGGTTGAGGTAATATACCTCAACCCTATCTTTCTATCTTTGGGGATAATTTGCTCCATCTCTACGTCAACTCCCCACATTTGCCAAAAATTTTTTCGTGTATGAATATACGTGCCAAAAACACAACGTGCATTATTTGACGTTGTGTTTTGCTTTATGTTGCCGATATAAAGTGCAGTTTAAGAAAGAGAAAAGTATTTAGATAAACAATTTGTAATCATAGATTGTTTGATTTTACACCATGCCGACACACTAAAATCTAACTTTTACTAAATTACAAACATTGTACAATTTAAGTACCCACATGAAAATATTACGTTGCGTTTACCTTAAAGAATTTGAAAAATGCAAGTTTGTAATTTCCGTTTTTCATCTTGCGTTTTTTTATTCACCCAAATACTACATATTGTGACAAAAATTTTGAAAACACCCCTTGACATACTCTATATAGTGTGGTAGAATAACGTCACTGACTAAATATAGGTGTCGAAGGAAGGTCGACACATAACATATACTTATGAGATTTATGAAAGGATTTGGTGAATATTATGTTTAAGACTATTGTAAAAAGAGACGGTAGAACCGTTGAATACGAGCGTGAAAAGATAGAAAAGGCGATAGAAAAGGCGATGGCGGCGGTTGGCCGTCACGATACAAAAGATTGCGTCCGTCTTGCAACAACAGTTGAGGAAAGACTGATTGAAAAGTATGCAAGTTCAAGCCCCAGTGTCGAGGATATTCAAGATACAGTTGAGGCTGTTCTTATGGATAGCGGATACGCTTACGTCGCAAAGAGATACATTCTCTATCGTGCAGACAGAACAAAGACTCGTGAGATGAACACACGTCTTATGCGTACAATGGACGAACTTACATTCTCTGAGGCAGACGAGAGTGATATGAAGCGAGACAACGCAAATATCAACGGCGATACTGCTATGGGTATAATGCTCAAATACGGCGGAGAGAGTGCAAAAGACTATTATTCCAAATACCTTCTTACCGCTGAGCAGGCAAAGGCATATCAAGACGGCGATATTCATATCCACGACTTTGACTTTTATGCTTTGACAACTACTTGCTGTCAGATTGATATTAAGCGTCTGTTCAAAAACGGATTTTCAACAGGTCACGGCTTCCTTCGTGAGCCTAAGCACATTCAAAGTTACGCAGCACTTGCGTGTATTGCAATTCAGGCGAACCAAAACGACCAGCACGGCGGTCAGAGTATTCCCAACTTCGATTACGGTCTTGCAGACGGCGTTGCAAAGACTTATAGATCTTTATATGCATCAAACTTTGCTAAGGCAGCATCACTTATTTGCGGTGATAAGGTTACATCTATTTGCGACCTTGAAAAGAGCGTAAAGGCATTGTGGGCAGATGGAGGAGCATACCCCACTCTTGACGGCAATGCAGAGTATGATTCAAAAGAGGAAGAAGCGTTTGCATCTGTTTTCGCAGACGGTTATGCCGCAATAAAGGACTTTGCCTCAAAGAACGCATGGGCTGAAACAGACAAGGCAACGTATCAGGCTATGGAGGCGTTAATTCACAACTTGAATACCATGCACTCTCGTGCAGGTGCACAGGTTCCGTTCTCCTCTATTAACTACGGTACTGATACTACAAGCGAGGGCAGAATGGTAGTTAAGAACATTCTCCTTGCAACTGAGTCTGGCCTTGGCAACGGTGAGACACCTATTTTCCCAATTCAGATATTCAAAGTTAAAGAGGGTATCAACTACAATCCTGAAGATCCCAACTACGACTTGTTTGAACTTTCCTGCCGTGTAAGTGCAAAGCGTCTGTTCCCCAACTTCTCATTTATTGACGCTCCTTACAATTTGCAGTACTATCGTGCAGGCGACCCGGCAACAGAGGTTGCATACATGGGCTGTCGTACACGTGTTATCGGTAACTCCTTTGACCCGACAAAGCAGATTACATTTGGTCGTGGTAACTTGAGTTTCACATCAATCAACTTGCCTCGTATTGCTATTAAGGCAAACAACAACATCGAGTGGTTCTTTGAGGAACTTGAAAAGAAGATGGACTTGTGCGTAAAGCAACTTGTTGACCGCTTTGCAATTCAGGCGAAGAAGAAAGTTAAGAACTTCCCATTCCTTATGGGACAGGGAGTATGGATCGGCTCTGAAAACTTGTCACCTGACGATTATGTAGGAGAACTTCTCAAACATGGCACTCTGTCCGTTGGCTTTATCGGACTTGCAGAGGCACTTGTTGCATTGACAGGTAAGCACCACGGCGAGAGCATTGAGTCAAGAAACCTCGGTCTTGAAATTGTTACCTATATGCGTCACTACCTTGACCGTATAAGTGCTGAAAAGGGACTTAACTTCACACTTCTTGCAACTCCTGCTGAGGGACTGTCAGGTAGATTTGTCCGTATCGACCGCAAGAAGTACGGTATTATCCCGGGCGTTACCGACCGTGACTACTACACAAACTCTTTCCACGTGCCGGTATACTACTCTATCGGTGCTTATGAGAAGATTCAGATTGAAGCACCTTACCACGCTCTTACAAATGCAGGTCACATCACCTACGTTGAGTTAGACGGCGATACTGCAAACAACCTTGAAGCATTTACAAAGATTGTACGTGCAATGAAAGAATGTGGTATCGGTTATGGTTCTATCAACCACCCTGTTGACCGTGACCCTATCTGTGGTTACAACGGCATTATCGGAGATACTTGCCCAGGCTGCGGACGTAAGGAAGACGAGGGCAATATCGGATTTGAGCGTATCCGTCGTATCACAGGCTACCTTGTAGGTACTCTTGATATGTTCAACAACGCAAAGCGTGCAGAGGAAAGTGACCGTGTAAAACACGGCATCTAAAATGAAATACTATCCCTACTGATAGAAAACAGGTCGGCAAGATTGTTCTTGCTGACCTGCTTTTCTTTGTGGCGGCAGAATTTCAATTTGACGATGACCCCAAAAGCAACAAGTAGTATTTTTCACCTATATCACCCCACAAATAATCCTCAATATACCTGCAAATATTATTATATATCCTAATAGGATATATACGTTATTTTAACATATCCTATTGGGATATACAATAACAATATAGAAAAATGAGGTGATAACATGAGCGTTGATTATATTTCAATAGGAAAGCGAATAAAAACAATACGTGTGGCAAAGGGTTGGACACAGGCGAGTTTGGCGGAAAAATCAGGAGTAGAGCCGTCAAATATTTCCCATATCGAGCGTGCGGCAACAAAATTGAGTCTGCCTACACTTGTGAATATCGCTAATGCTCTTGAAGTGACTCTTGATGAGTTGGCATTCGGAAGTTTGGTAAAAAGCACTCATGTATCTGTAAAATTGATAGATGATATACTTGCCGATTGTACTTCAGATGAGATAAAAGCACTTAGTGAAGTGTTGCAAACTACAAAATCCGTGCTGAGAAACAAGTGATTGACAACTTTATAAGAAAATATTGAACCACTCAACGAAAATTCATTGAGTGGTTTTATTTTCTCGTTTTCTCCGCTTGGCTTAGACTGCCTATACGGCAGTTATAAAAGACAACTTACACAAAAGAAGAAAATAAATTTATAAAAAATGACGAAAGTAATTTGAACATTCAAATTACGTTGACTATTTTTTAGTGCTGTGGTAGACTTGATATGTAAATTTAACAACTTGAAAGGAAAAGGAACTATGGAAAGAGATATTGTACTACATGGTGTTCGTACATTTGGAAATCTCAAAGCAGAAGATGTTTGGACAAGTATTGAAGATAGATGTATTTCAAAAGGCATGAACTATACACACTTCTCATTGATGGGTTTTGACAAGAGTCAAGATGCAACACATAACAAGGAGTTATTATTTGACTGGGTAAGAAAACTTGTTGAAAATGAGATATATTTTTCTTTCTGGTATGAACACAGAACAGACGATAGAGGCAAATCAGCAGAACTTGCTTGCGGTGTAGATAGTGAGACTCTTCTGGAAATTAAGAAAATGGCTGGCAAGTATTTTATAGGAACAATAGTTCCTGAACTTGGCAGTGAGTATGGCTGTTACGCAAGTGATTACGAAACTCCAGCCAATACGTCTGACAATATGAAAGATGCCCATGACAAAATGATAAGTTCAGCCAAAGAAATTTTGAAATTTGGAAGTATAGATGGCGAACTCCCCGTTTCTGTTGTAGAAGCGACTGCACTGTTGTCATATATTTCTGAGTGTAATCTTGCATTTCCTACGCTTGAGGCTATGTGTGGAAACTCGGAAATTATGGTTCCCCTTACTCGTGGTACTGCATCGGCTATAAAAAGCCCTATGTGGGCAACATATATTGCTCACGAGTGGTACGGCGGTGTCCGTGTGTTTGATACTCTTAAAATGCACAGACTGAGAATGATTTACGACTACTGTTATATGTCAGGCTCAAATCTTTTTGTTCTTGAAAGTGGCATTGATAATCTTTTCTCTCACGATACGGCACCCAATAGCCCTAGATATGTAGAGGGCAAATATGATGCGAACCATCCTATCTGCAAAGAGTATGTGAAAGTTTTGTCAGACTTTGCAAAGTTTATAAAGGAAGACGCTCGTCCTGTAGGTGGCCCCAAAGTTAAAGTGGCGTTTGTACAGGGCAACCTCGACGGATACAGCCCATGGCGTGCAGGCAGTTCACTTTGGAATTGCTTTAACAATAAGGATTTTGGCTACTCTGCACCTGAGTTTATGTGGAGAATATTTGACGATATCAACGTAAAGCGTAACTGGGGCGATACACACAACTACGGAGATATTGACCTTTCAGGTGCTCCTGCTTACGGTACATACGATATTATAAACGCAAAAGCAGGCTATGAGGCGTTCTCAAAGTATGAGTACCTTATCTTCACCGGCTGGAACTCCATGACAGAGGAGATTTATGCTGACCTTAAAAAGTACGTTGAAAACGGCGGTAAGTTGTTTATGACGGCGGCACATCTTAACACTTCTATTAGACGTGACGGAGAGATGAAACTCATAAATGACGGTGACGTTTCTGACTTGTTCGGTTGTAAGTTGACCGTTGACGAAAAGTTATGCATAAATCACGGCTATAAGTGCATTGAGAGTATTGTACCTGACCTTATGTATCCTGCGGATTTGTACTTTGATCCGCTGATTTCCGAGGGTTATGTAAACTATGCAAAGACAGAACTTACAACAGCCGTAGCAACAGGAAAACTCAGTCAAAACTTTGTAGAGCCTGACATTGAAGGTATGCCCACATGGCTTACCGAGAATAAACTGGGCAAAGGCTATGCAATCTTAATGACAAGTATTGACTATCCAAGTGGAAGTGGATTCACAGCGTATAAGACAGTAGTTCGTGAAATTCTTACCTCAACCCACAGAAATTGTGATATTAAGGTATATGGCGGCGACAGACTCCGCTTTAGCGTATACGAGGGCAATAAAGTGTATCTTCTCAACACCGATTTTAATAGTCGCACAGAGGCTACAATCGATTATGGAACAGAGAAGAAAACATTCTTGCTTGAACCTCGTCAGTTGCTCCCTGTTGAAGCGTAAGTGAGATAAAATACATCGTAAATACGTGTAAAAAAGAACAGATTTCATTTTAGTGAAATCTGTTCTTTTGTTGTCACTGACAAAATACGAAACTCACCCCGAGGGATATTCCCTCGGGGTGAGTGTTGTTTTAGATATTACTTATTGGAAATTGCAGCCTGTGCGGCGATACACAAATAAGGGAAATATAAATTATGGGTAACAGTGCTTATCATATCGTTTCGATAAACTGGAATTTCTATGTTTTATTTATGCAGATAATCCCAAATTATTTGAAAATCTTTTTTATGTTTGAATGAGAACTTAAACTCTTTCCCCTCGTTATTAACAATCTTTAATCCGCCACCAGGAAAATAAGTGTATTTTTCTACGAGAGCAATACTTTCAAGAGGAATCATTGTATGGTCATCCGTAGCGGCATTCATTACTCCAAAAGCCAAATAAGAGGTGGCAGACTTATTCCATATCAAAGCGGCATCCGTTAGTGTTAAATCGCCATACCCACGAAAAACAAAAGTTACTCTTGTTTTAACAATAATTTGTGTTCCCATTGCATTCATTTTAATGTGCTCCTTTATCGGAAATTCTGATTTATTAGTTAGATTATAGCACTTTTACAGTAAGATTTCAATGAGAATAGAAAAATCCTCCCGATTTCTCGGGAGGATAATTTTACTTTGTAAATCTAACTACTTGGACTTGATAAAAAACGGAGAAGGAAACGATGTATGTAGAATTATTAGTACATCATACCGATCATCATGCTACTCATAACAACACTGGAGATAATGGAAAATGCTATTGAAACGATAAAGCCAATTAGGGCACCCTTGCCGGCAGATTTTGCCATTGAAGGCTTGGTGTCTTTGTTGATTAACCAAATAATAAAACCTGCGATTGGAATAAAGAAGCCTAAAACTGCCATACCCGTGCTGGGTGCATCGGTAGCGTTAACAATAGGATTTAGTGTGTCCTGTGTACTACAGCCACAGTGAATGCAGATGACGGCTTCATCCAGAACTTCTTTTCCGCACTTTTTGCAAAACATAATATTACCTCTCTTTATTTAATAACTGTCGAAAGCAATCGACTCTTCTATAGTTTAGAAGATTTTTGTCTATTTGTCAATAGAATGTTTTTGTCTATCGTATACTATTTGTGGTGATGATAATGAAACTTACTTTTGGCGAAAAGGTTCGAAATTTACGAGAAGATAAAGACATCAATCAAACACAGTTAGGTAAAGCTGTGGGAATGACTCAGAGGAAATTGTCATATATAGAGTGCGGTAAATGTGAGCCGAGTGTTGATGACATTGTGGCAATATGCAAATTTTTCAAAGTATCTGCGGACTATCTTCTTGGTATAAAAGAATAATAAGACCACCTGAAAAAATCAGGTGGTCTATAATTTATTTACTTGGACTTAATAGCAGCCTGCACATCAAAATTCAAAAGGGGGGAATTTAAAGGTTTCAATGGCATCTTCGGACCAAAGAAGTACATAGCCGTCAACTTCTGCATCGTCTGCACATATGGCGAAGGAATTGCCGTTACTCATAGTGAAATCTATGACACTAAATGTTTCTTCTGTTGGCAATACATAATCAATTTGACCGTTTATCCATTTATTATATTTCTTCGTTACCGACCGCAGATTTATTGAGGTTATACACCCATACTCAAATGTACAACTATCCACTCTTTTTATTTTATAGTTATAATCATATAAATTACTGATTCTATTAAAACAGTCTTTTGTCAATAGAGTTTCGTATTCGTCCATTTCTTGTTTAGTTAATTTTCTAAACTGAACATTTAATAAGTCAATAAAGAGATAGTCTATGACCAAGCACTTGCCATTTTCCAATAGAATATAAAACTCTGTTTCTGAGTTGTAGATTGGGTATCCTTTATGCGAACTCCAATGGGGATCAGAAAGGGAAAAAATAGTTTTTATTTTTGATTCTTTCAATTCACTTATTATTGAATTGAAATAAGCGATTGTTTCCGATTTTTTTGAAAAATCAATCATTTTCTTCACCTCTTTGATTACATTATATCACACCTTGTGTCCAATAAAAAGTACTTTGCAAAGAAAAATCCCCTCGGATTAGGTGGGTAGTGATAAGGAAGTATTGAAAATATCACTATCTACCGACAAGCAGGGTGTAAAAGCAAAACAAGCATATCGCTTTTTAGGCGGTATGCTTGTTTTCGTTGGTGCCTTGTAAGGCATGGAAATAACCCCCCAGTTCTACTGGGGGAAGAAAAAACACTTTAGTATATGCAATAAAAAACCACCGTGATATAATGTGTAAAGGTTTGGCGACCGCATTACACAGAATATACGGAGGTTTTAAGCAAGATGAAAAAAGAAAGAAACGAA
>JAZUCL010000017.1:0-65673 GCA_045639125.1 Eubacteriales bacterium
CACTGGATGGCATGATGAGTGACTCTTCGGTGGAGGAATGCCACCTGCGGCAGGTGATGCTGGAAAAAGCAAAAGAAAAATATCTCCTTTGCGACAGCAGCAAATTAAACCGCACTTACTTTTACGATATGGGCAACATCGCCACCCTCGATGGCGTCATCTCCGATCAGCCCCTCCCACCGGAACTCACCATCCCATAAA
The DNA here is from genome assembly GCA_045639125.1 of Eubacteriales bacterium. Lineage (GTDB taxonomy): Bacteria > Bacillota > Clostridia > Oscillospirales > QAMX01 > JAZUCL01. Next base: position 202 of record JAZUCL010000017.1, read on the forward strand.
TGGACTTGAAAAAAGCGAGCCGCAAAAAACGGCTCGCTCATTTTGTTACATACCGATATTTCGGTCTACGGTACGGTTAATTGTTTACTATTTCTTTCATTCCCTATCTTTTCTTTCACACAAAGTGGCGCGAAAATTGTTTGCCTGTTATATTTCCTCAATTAAAATTATCTACTTCCTGGAATTCGATTCTTGCTTTAAAGAATGTGTTAATGACAATGATCTTATATTTAGCGTTTTCACGAGGGATATATTCAAGAATAGCATCTGCAAATCCTCTGCCAACATGACATCTAATTGTTGTCGGTTCTGATACCTTTATAGTTACCGTTTGATGTTGGTTTGCAACTGCCAAGGTTTCACCTGTCTTATCATTCGTAAATGTATATGTCATTTTGGCTGCAGTTTGAACCATTGTTCCGTTAATTGTTTTGCTTGTATCCCCAAGTTGCACTTTGAGCGAATAATCTGGTGCGGTCAAAGGATTTCCGCAGTGTATACAGGTTTTGGCATTGGAAGATACGTTTCCTCCGCATTCAGGGCATTGAATAAGTGCCATTTCTCTTTTCTCCTTTACAGTAAAATAAAAAGTGCGCCAACCGAAGTTAGCGCACCGAAAAACGCAAACCCCAAGTTGTCGCCAAACGAACTTATACGCAGATAGGTATTCTCATACTATCAAACGGGAGTCGCATTTTTACCAAATGGATTCGTTTAATAGTATGACGAAAAAGAGTATAATTATCCCTTAAAGAAAAATATACCTATTGATGCGATTATTAAGTTCGTTTGGCACAATTATTATATTATAATTTTTTCAGTTTGTAAATATATTTAGTGGACTTTTATTCAATTACCTTCCGCGAAAGAAGAATGTCATTTTTCTTGGCAAGCACTGCATTTGTGTACACAAATACAAAAATACGGCATACCTCTTTCGAGATATACCGTATTCTTGCAAAACTGTCCTTTAGGGTACGTATTGAACTTCCTTTTTAATTATACATTATTTGCAATTTCTCTGACGATTTTTCCATCAGAGACATTTTCAAATCCATATAATAAAGCAAAAAACAATTTTTACTACTTCGAGTTTTTATTATTTAGTGCCTCATATTTCTTTTTTGTTGCCATGCCACCACGTAAATGACGTTGCCTTTTATTCTCGTCAAGAACACGCTTGACCGCATTGTATAAAATTAAATCACATTGTTTTAGACGATCTGTTACATCTTTATGTACTGTGGACTTAGATACTCCGTAATTCTTTGCTGCCGCCCTTACCGTTGCATTATTTGTAACAATATATCGTGCTAACTCTATACATCGTTCATCAACATTCCATCGCATGACCACACCCCGTTTTTAGTTTTATATCCCTTTGAATGTATGTTTTTATTTAATAGAGTATGAACGAGATTAACGATTATGGGCGAATTTTTAGACGATAAGGAATTATTTTTTAATATGATGTAAAAACAAGTACCAATGAATTGACAAAAGATTGCAAAATAGATATAATTATAACAGTATTCTACAAATTTAACAGAAAGTGCACTTGTGCCAAAGGTAATGATTTTGAAACGTATTATTTCTATTATTTTAGTTTTGTCGTTGCTTCTTGTCTCCTTTACAGGTGCAACAGGCGGTTCACAAACCGATCCTGTTGTTACAAAAAGTTATATGACACAGACGTTTATGCCCTCTATACTATCTGACGCAAAAAAACTAATTGATACTGCTTTCACGGAACTTTATGCAAAATGTGAGCAGTTATTTGATGCACCTCTTGCAGGGCTGTATGCCGCTGCATATTTACGCCAAGGTAAAATTACATTATCAAATAATGGTGAGCCTGCAACGTATCGTATAGGTGCAGGTTCCGTTGTATCAGGTAATCTTGGTACAATGATAACGCTTATTGACGGCTCTGCCACAACTTACGCACCAAATGGTAATGTAATAATTAACACAACTGATGCAGTGGCGTATTCAAATAACAACAAAGTAATTCCTATGAACAGATATATTATTGCAGACGAAGGCAACATAGGAATAAAAGCATCAAGTGACTGTGTTGTTACTGTATCCGGAAACTACTGTATAATCGGCACAACTTCCCCTTACGCTACATCTGACAAAATTGATTCCTCAAACTACATAGCAAGTTATACTAAATACGCCCACGCTCTTAATGTACTGGGATTATTTAAGGGCACAAATAAAGGCTTTGATTTGGAGAAAAGTGCAACTCGTGCAGAAGCACTTACAATGCTCATTCGTATTCTCGGCGAAGAAAGTGATGCCCTTGCGTACACAGGCTCGCACCCATTTAATGATGTTCCCTCTTGGGCTGACCGCTATGTTGCTTACGGCTACAACAAAGGTTATACAACAGGAATTTCTACCACGAAGTTTGGTTCTTCTGATACAGTTAGTGCTGTACAGTATTTGACATTCCTCCTTCGTGCCCTCGGATATAGTGACGCAGACGGCGATTTTGTTTGGAATGAGTCTGACACCGCCGCACTACGTTTTGGCCTACTTAACGAAAGTGATGCGTCCGTAATACGTTCCATATTCTTACGTGACCAGATGGTACTTGCATCTTACAAGGCTCTATATACGAATATTAAAGGGGCGAATACCCTTTTAATTACAAAACTCACTTCCGATGGTGTTATTTCAGTTGAGGCAGTGTATCAGGCTGAACTTATTATAGGATAATTTTTCTACATACTGTAACAATTTTCCCTCCAACGCTATATTATATAGTGAACCCAATAAATTGGAGGTAAACATTATGGCATGTAATTCTTTCCCCTTCAACACCAATGGCTGTGGCTGCGGCAACAACAGTTGGAGTCCTTGCACTTGGACACTCATTATCATCGCAATCGTATTCATTTGGATTTTCTGCTGTAACGGCAATGGCAATGGCTGTGGCTGTGGCAATGATTGTGGTTGCTAAAAGTTAACATAGGAAAAATGCGGATGGCTTTTGCCATCCGCATTTTACTATTCTGTCAAATCGAAGTAATAATATAGTGGACTTCCTAATCTAAATCCTTCAGTATGCCGTGTGTCTGGCAGAAGTAATAGTGTATAATCTCCGTCAAGGCGTGCACTGTCTATGAGCACAGTTCCATCTCCGTAATATACATTTTCTGCTTTCCCTTGCAAGTCATAGGACGCAACTGTACTGCACCCAGACCCTGTAACCATCAGTATATTATCAGTTCCAAGGCTGTCCAAGTTACTAATACTGTCTTTTGAATTTAGTTTTTCAAGAAACTCATTTTTCAAATCCCCCGTATCGTAATACGTCGGGAGCATATCCACAATGGTTTTGAAGTTTTCACGGACAAACCGCATCTTTGATGCATCGAAAAAGTCACCGTATGCAAAATATGACAGTATAGATATAAATATCTCTCGTCCATCAAGAGGATTAAAACTGCCTTTTGTATACAGTGGATACGTATATGTGACTCCGTGATTTGGTACGGCTACACCTAAAAATTTCGCCGTATATTCAGTACCGCCCAATTCTTGTAAATACTGTCTTGCCACAAGTCCTCCTTGGCTATGGGCAATTATCTGTACTTTATCTGCATTTGTCTTTTTAAGTATTGCGTCGATATACTTATCAAGTGTCTTTGCATTTTCCTCAATGGAAACATTTAGCGTATCATATCCATAGATAAAATAATCCTTATTCTGTATCAGTCCGTTTTTTTCCATATACTGAAACAATGGTGCATACGTATCACCAAAAGGCTCAATGTAGTACGTTTTGCCAAGAACCTGTGTCACATAATATGACCTGAAATTTTTCTCCATTTTCTCTATGGACTCAAGAATGGATATAAATGTAGGACGAAGAACTAAAAGTGTTGCATTTGCAAACGAGTTACCGCCGTCAACTTTTATTATATCATTTTTAAGGGAGGCAAAATCAACACTCGACCACGCACCCATCGTTCCCGGTATAAATACTATTGGGTACTCATCAGTAATAAACGGCTCAATTTGCGTCTTATCGTAAATATAAATGCTGTCAGTTTTATACTCAGAATTTTGCGTCAAATTAAGAAAAATACAAAGTGTTGAAAGAGGTACATAAGTACAATCATCATGTAAAACAACATCAACTTCTAACAATTTACCGTCATTTGACACTATTTTATCATCGTCAACGTAAATACGAAGTCTGTATCCGTCACGTCTAAGTTCAGCCGCACGTTGTACATTATTCCAACCAACTTGATATCCAAGGAACTCCCCCACCATACGTACAGGAAGATAGTCAACATTTTTGACTTCAATCGCAGATATTTCCGTTTGTTTTCCGTTAATTATGATATTGTCCTGTGCTGTCGCATTTGCTGAAAAACAAAACAAAGTCAAAATAAATGAAATTAAGAAAGAAAAACACATAAACTTTCTCATTTATTTACTCCTTATCTTAGTAACTTCAAATACTCTTTTGCATCTCTGACTTTACCAACCGCCGTTACAGATACTTTCTCTCTATTGAACACTTCACGAGCAAGGTCATTTATGTTGTCTTTTGTAACTTTATCGTAGGCATCAATCACTTCATCTGCTGTCAATACATTTCCTGTAAGTAAAGTGCCTCTTCCTAAGCGATTCATACGATTTACTGTACTTTCCATGCCCATAAGGATATTTGCCTTTATCTGTTCACGATTTCGGTTTATCTCAACGTCTGTAACACCATTTGTCGCTACATCACAAAGTATTTCATCTATTAGACGTACGGCATTTAATTCTGTTTCACTGCTAAGGGCTGTATATATACCAAATATTCCTGTTTCCTCAGATGATGTAGCAAAACTATACACAGAATAGCAAAGTCCTGCCTCATCACGCACTTTTGAAAATAGACGTGAGGACATTCCTCCACCGACTATATTTGATAAAAGTTGCATTGCATACTTACGCTCATCAGAGTAGTTTATGCCCTCAAAGCCAATACAGATATGGTTTTGTTCAATTGCCTTTTCCCTTACCCCTGAAAAAGGTGTATATACGGCAGGTGTATATGTGGGTGGAGTCTTTTTCTCCATTTTACTAAAAATATCTGTAATATACGTCAGTATTGACTCATCAAAACTGCCTGCAATTGAAATTACAACATTGGAAGGAACATAATGCGATGTGTAATAGTCACGAAGTTGTGTTCCTGTCATTGTAGCAAGTGTTTCCTTTGTACCGATTACAGGCATACCAAGTGAAGAGTTTTGATAGATACCTGAAAGGAGCATATCGGATACGAGGTCATCAGGTGTATCCTCATACATATCTATTTCCTCATAGATAACTCCACGTTCAAGATTAATATTTTGCTCGGTAAAAGTTGAGTTAAAGAACATATCAAACAGTACTTCTAAGGCGTCCTTTAAGTGAATATCGAGAGCATGAAGATAGTACTGAGTACACTCTTTGGACGTATACGCATTAACCTGTCCACCAAACGTATCCATTGCCATAGCAATATCAGATGTGGAGCGTGTATCAGTTCCCTTAAAGAGCATATGCTCAATAAAGTGTGAAATTCCATTTTCTGCAGGCAGTTCATTTCTTGAACCGTTCTTTACCCAAATACCAACTGCGGCCGACCGCACATGAGACAGTTTTTCATATACAATCCTAACACCGTTTGGTAGTGAAATAGTCTGAAACATTGTTTATCCTTTCAACGTATATTAAAACAGTCGGTGTCAGTTTCAGACTGACACCGACTGTTTTAATTATCTATTTAATTACTGCTGGTCAGGTGCAGGCATATCCATAACGTCCTTATGGGAGAGGTTTACTCTACCCTTATCGTCAATTTCAATTACCTTCACCCAAATCATATCACCAATATTTACCACATCTTCGCACTTAGCAATACGCTTATTGTCAAGTTTAGAGATGTGAACCATACCTTCCTTACCAGGAGCAATCTCAACAAATGCACCGAAAGTCATGATGCGAGTTACTTTACCATAGAAAGTATCGCCAACTTCAGGATCCTTTGCAATCGCCTCGATAATTTTAAGTGCACGACGGCAAGCCTCAATATCAACTGCAGCAATGAATACCTTTCCATCATCTTCAATATCAATCTTTGTGCCTGTGTCTGCAGTAATCTTTTGAATTACAGAGCCACCCTTACCAATGACCTCACGAATTTTTTCAGGGTCAATTGTAGTGGATATCATCTTAGGAGCATACTTAGATAATTCAGCACGAGGTGCTTCGATTGCCTTAAGCATAATTTCATCAAGGATACCGAAACGAGCAATTCTCGTTCTCTCAAATGCACTCTTGATGATTTCAGGAGTAAGACCGTCAATCTTTAAGTCCATCTGAATAGCAGTGATACCGTTCTTGGTACCGCCTACCTTAAAGTCCATATCGCCAAAGAAGTCCTCTACTCCCTGAATATCAGTGAATGTCATCCAGCGGTCACCCTCTGTAATAAGACCACAGGAGATACCTGCAACAGGAGCCTTAATCGGAACGCCTGCGTCCATGAGAGCAAGAGTGGAACCACAAATAGAACCCTGTGAAGTAGAACCATTAGAGGAAAGAACCTCAGAAACAAGACGAATACAGTATGGGAATTCTTCAACAGAAGGGATAACAGGCTCAAGAGCACGCTCAGCAAGAGCACCATGACCGATCTCACGTCTGCCGGGGCTACGGCTTGGCTTTGCCTCACCTACAGAGTAGCCGGGGAAGTTATAGTGGTGAATATAACGCTTAGACTCTTCCTCAAAAATTGTATCCAGAGTCTGTGCATCACGGATTGTACCGAGTGTTGCGACTGTAAGAACCTGAGTTTGTCCACGAGTGAACATACCAGAGCCGTGAACACGAGGCAAAACACCGACCTCAGCAGCAAGAGGACGAACTTCGTCCATGCCACGACCGTCAACACGCTTCTGCTCATCAAGAAGCCAACGGCGTACAACAAACTTTTGGAGTTTATACATAACACCGCCAAGAGTGTCTATAGTTTCAGGGAATTGCTCAGCAAACTTCTCTGTAAGTTCATCGGTCAATTCTGCAAGACGAGCATCACGAACTGTCTTGTCATCTGTATCCATACAGTAACGAACTTTTTCAAGTGCATAGTCCTTAACAGCGTTATAGAGTTCTTCATCGAACTTCTCTGCAACATACTCAAACTTTGTCTTACCAATTTCGTTTTGAATTTCCTTGACAAATGCAACAAGTTTCTTAATTTCCTCGTGTGCAAGCATAATAGCATCAAGCATCAAATCATCAGGAACTTCGTCAGCACCAGCCTCAATCATTACAACCTTATCTGCACTACCTGCAACTGTAAGATTAAGTTTACTGTTTTCACGCTGTGCACTTGTTGGGTTAATAATCAACTCACCGTCAACAAGACCTACGTTTGCACCTGCAATCGGTCCATTCCATGGAATATCAGAAATAGAGATTGCAATAGACGCACCAAGCATTGCTACTATCTCAGGAAGATAGTCATAGTCATTTGACATAACAGTTGCACAAATAGCAACGTCATTTCTCATATCGTGAGGGAACAAAGGACGGATAGGACGGTCAATAAGACGAGATGCAAGAATTGCCTTCTCGGAAGGACGTCCTTCACGACGCATAAAACTGCCGGGGATACGACCAACGGAGTAAAGACGCTCTTCAAAGTCAACAGACAGAGGGAAGAAGTCAATACCGTCACGAGGACGTGCAGAGGCTGTTGCAGTAACAAGAATTACCGTTTCGCCATAAGTTACAAGACAAGAGCCATTTGCAAGTTGTGCCATTTTGCCTGTCTCTACTTTAAGAGGACGGCCTGCAAAAGTTGTTTCAAACATTCTGTAATCGGAAAAAATCATTTCCTTCATGCTAGGTTCTCCTTTCATTTGTACACATTTTTATATCACAACGTTTCCGTTGCAGGAGAAAACCCATATCGTTTAGCACTTGAAGCCGACTTCCATAAAATATCAAAGCCGCTTTCAACTGCTAAACTGCGGTATAGGTTATCTCATTTACTGTTTTCCTTTGCAAATTTAAGTAATCATTTGAAATGCTCCAAAGGGGAGGCATTGCCTCCCCTTGTTGCCCCATAGATTACTTACGGATGCCGAGTTTTGCGATAATCGCACGATATCTCTCAATGTCCTTCTTCTGAAGGTAGTTGAGAAGGCTACGACGCTGACCAACCATCTTAAGAAGACCACGGCGGGAATGATTATCCTTCTTGTGAATCTTCAAATGCTCGGTAAGGTCAACAATTCTCTTTGTGAGAATTGCGATCTGTACTTCGGGAGAACCTGTGTCGTTCTCATGAGTACGGTTTGCCTCGATAACTGCAGTTTTCTGTTCCTTCAATAACATATTGAAGCACCTCCATATAATATTCACCATGTGCAAAGTGCAGGCGGAGTTATTCTCGCTAAACGAGCCAGTTTCCATGCACTGAGCATAGGTACGTTGGAACAATCATAGTTCCACACTGTGATAGTATACCATACATTTTCCAATTTGTAAAGCGTTTTTTGCTCTGATTTCAATTTCAGTACAAACAACTACTAAAGTAATAAATTATAATAAAATTTTGACGTTTATTACAGTAAAAACAAAATTTATCTGTAAAAAATTTTAATTTTCAAATTACATTTGCTCCGGAGCGTCAATACCTAAGAGATTAAGGCAACGCTTTATAGTTAAGCCTGATGCTTCTACGAGCAATAAAAGTCTACCCTCATGCTCTGAACCAATAACCTGACAAGCATTGTAGAATTTATTAAATGCCTTTGCAACTGTATACGCATACTTTGCAATAACGCTCGGCTCATTTCTCTCTGCCGCATCAACAAGAATATCATGGTAGCGGTTGAGAAGTTTTGTTAATTCAAACTCTTCATCACCAATGCCGTCAAATTCAACATTTGCATATCCGCTTGCACGTTTCAAAATGCTCTTACTTCTTGCATAACTGTACTGAACGTATGGGCCTGACTCACCGTTAAAGTCAAGTGTTTCGTCCCAATCAAAGAGAATGTCACGTTCACGTCCTGACTTTAAGAATGCATACTTTATAGCACCAATACCGACTTTTTCAGCAGTAGCGGCAACTTTATCCGCATCAATATAGTCTGTGTTCATTTTCTCACGAACACGGCTGACAGCCTCATCTAATACTTCTTCGAGAAGTACAACATGACCTGTACGAGTACTCATTTTACCATCTGCAAACTTTACATGGGCAAAGCCAACGTGTTCACAACCACTGCTCCACTCATGCCCCATAAGTTCAAGTGACTTAAACACCTGTGCAAAATGGAGTGCCTGTGGCAAGCCTACTACATAAAGGCATTTTACAAAGTTATAGTTGTCATGACGCCACTTTGCAGCGGTAATATCACGAGTTGCATATATTGTCGCACCGTCAGACTTCAATATGATACATGGTGGCATATTATATTCGCTTAGGTCAATTACCTTTGCTCCTTCACTGTCAACTAAAAGTCCCTTATCGGCAATTTCCTGAACGACAGGTTCCATCTTGTCAGAGTAAAAACTTTCGCCATTAAATGAGTCAAACGTAACGTCAAGACGTGCATAAATCTCATTAAACTTTTTAAGACTCAACGCCTTAAATCGTTCCCACAGAGCAAGTTCCTCTGCCTCGCCGTCTTCAAGACGCTTAAAGTACATTCTGCCCTCTGCCTCAATATCGGGATTTTTCTCCGCTTCATCATGGAACTTAACGTATATGCGGAATAATTCCTTTATAGGATCATCGTTAAGAGCCGTTTCATCGCCCCAACGCTTGTAGGCAGATATGAGTTTACCAAACTGAGTGCCGTAGTCACCAAGGTAGTTGATACGTACAGTATCATAACCCAGTGCCGTATAAATTTTTGAAAGGCTATCACCGATAATTGTGGAACAAAGGTGTCCAATATGGAACGGCTTAGCAATATTTGGAGATGAGTAGTCTAAAACAACCGTTTCTCCCCTCTTAGCGTCCTTATCTGTATGAATCACTTCGTCAATAACATCTTTTACAAATACCGACTTACTTATACGGATATTTAGATATCCGTTAACTGCTTCAACGCTGTCAATATATGCAGGTTTACTGTCGCAAGCATCATAAGACGATTTAATGTCGTTTGCAATCATAGGGGGTGCTTTGCGAAGTTCCTTTGCCATTCTAAAACACGGCATTGAAAAGTCTCCCAAAGAAGAGTCAGGTGGTACTTCAATATAATCTCTCGTTATTGCTTCAATACCTGTGATTTTACGAAGATCATCTGCAAGCATTGTTCTAAAATCCATAATATCTTTCCTCTCATTCATAAAAGATACATTTTATCCAATTTCTTTATCGCAGTATGCACAGCACTTAATGCCCGACACAGTTTTCGTCAGAGGCTCAAGATAACGCTCTGTCTTTGTAATACAGCGATCATTTGTACAAAGTTGCGGACATTCCGATGCCGCAAGTTTATCAGGTGCTTTTTTACCTTGTTCCATAACGTGAAGTAACAAAGCCATACGAATATACATTCCGCAACGAGCCTGTTCAAAGTACGCTGCTCTCGGATCATCGTCCATATCACCCGTAATTTCATCAACACGAGGCAGTGGGTGGAGAACAATCATGTCCTTCTTTGCCGCTTTCATTTTGTTACTGTTAAGTACATATACGCCTTTAAGGCGTTCATATTCAAGTTGATCTACAAATCGCTCACGTTGAATACGAGTCATATAAAGCACATCAAGAGATGGCAGACACGCATCAAGACCTGCAACTTCATAAAATCGTTGATTGTGTTCTTTCAGCAGTTGACGTATATACGCAGGTATCGTCAACTCACGTGGTGAAATTAAATAAAAAATAATATTCTTAAAACCTAAGAGAGATTTAATGAGTGAGTGAACAGTTCTTCCATTTTTAAGGTCACCGCAGAAACCGATATGCATATCATCAATACTACCACGAAGACGCATAATTGTTGTTAAATCAGTCAATGTCTGAGTCGGGTGCAAATGGCCACCGTCACCTGCATTTATAACAGGAACACTTGAATATATACTTGCTGCCTTTGCCGCACCTTCCTTTGGATTTCGCATAACAATAACATCAGAGTATGAAGATGTCATTATAACGGTGTCTTTCAAGGTTTCGCCCTTGGAAACAGACGATAAATTAGGGTCAGAAAAACCCATTACGCTACCGCCAAGACGTAACATCGCTGTCTGAAACGACAAATTTGTTCTTGTGCTTGGCTCATAAAACAAAGATGCCATCACTTTTCCTCGTGCTGCATCAATATAGTCTCTGGGAGAACGGATTATATCGCAACAAGTAGTGTACAAGCCGTTCCACATATCCCTGCTCATGTCCTGCAAATCCAAAATATGCCTCATAATTTTCTCCTTAGTCGAAGTATCTCATATTATTGTACCACATAATCATACTGTCAGGCAACACTATTACTCGAATTTTTTCGACAAATTTTTAATTTTTAATTGAAAGACGCTCGTGCGTATGGTACAATAATATATATACAGACAAAAATCAAAGGAGATTTAATTATGAAAAGATATTTTGCTCTTTTTCTTGTAGTCACTTTGCTCATTACAACGCTTTCAGGCTGCTTTGGTTCATCAAATACCAACACCATTGAGTTAACTTACAATTTGCCAAATGTTGCAAATGAAATGTATTCTGCAAACTACTGGCTGGAGTCAGTGAAAAACAGTGACAAGGTTTTGCTCACAGATACGGAAATTGCACAGATTAACGCACAAATTTCTTCTGTTGCCAAAAACTACACAACTGACCTTATCTCCTATCCCTCATCTCTAACTGTGTCTCAAATCACTTCAATGCTTGATACGATGAAGATAGAAGAAACCAAACTCTACACATCTGACGGTACTGCTTTTGCTGAAGGGTATTTAGACTCTCTTTCCTTGTCCATCAATGCAGAGAATCTCCCCTCTACAACAAAAGTATCCTATGGTCTACTTTTGAACAACGATTTTCTTCGTACAATGCCAACTTCCACTGAAGCATTTGTAGATCCTACCGATTTGTCTGTTGACTTGTTTCAGCGTGGCATTGTAAATATCGGTGAGCCTGTTGTTGTTATTTATGGAAGTGCTGAACAGACGTGGTTCTTTGTTAAGACAGCAAACAATTATGGCTGGGTAAATGCTGAGTCCATTGTATTTATGGAAAAAGGTTCTTGGGTAGACTATATTGAGTCAAACGAATTTCTTGTTGTCACAGCACCTGAATTAACACTTGACGTAAATCCATATAGTGTAGAAACTTCCGGACTCACTCTCCGCATGGGCACTCGTCTCCCTTTATACGGTATCAATGAACTTGGACATACTTCCTTAGATGGTCAAGGTATAGCAGGCGGTTATCTCGCTAAAATCCCCATAAAGAACTCTCTTGGATACCTTGAATTTGTTCCTATGTATGTTCCTATATCAGACGATATAAGTATAGGCTATCTCCCCTATACAACAGAAAACCTCGTTAACCAGGCATTTAAGTTGTTAGGCAGACGTTACTGCGAAAATGGTATTTATGACGGACGTGACAACGAATCATTTATCTGCGATATCTATAAAACATTCGGTTTTAACTTCCCTGCCACTACAAAACTTCAATCGGAAATTGTAGCAGAAGATATTGACGTAAGTGATTTAATGACAGATGATACAATTAAGAAAATGAAGAAACTTCCTGTCGGCACTCTCCTTTTTACTGACAGCGAAGCAATGATTTATGTTGGCAGCGAGGACGGTTTATACTACGTTATCCACCCTGCACGCACATTCTACTTTGATGAAAAGCGTTATGATGCAAATGCTACTGTAATAACTACTCTTGACATTGTAAAGAAAGACGGCTCACAGTATATTGATGCATTGGAAACGCTAAAAACCATTAAAATAGTAAAAGACTAAAATAGGCGTTAAAAGATATCAAAAGCACCGGTTCAACCGGTGCTTTGCTCCACCACACAGAAGGGGCACTAAAGGCTTGGCACCGCATTACTATCACAGACAGCCGCTCAAGCGGCTGTCTTTTTGTATCAAAAAGACAGCAAGGCTGATTCGTAATGAATCAGCCTTATTTTTTATACCTATAATAAAACTATGAATGTAATTGATTTTCCGTCTTTGCAATCCACATAAATTGTACCGCCATGTGCCTCTACTGTAGCCTGAGCAATAGATAGTCCTATCCCAGTTCCACCAGATGCGGAGTTTCTTGAATTATCTACACGATAAAACCTTTCAAACAACATCTGTGGTCTATCAAGTTCTGAAATATTACAGGTGTTGAATACTTTAATTTCCACCTTACGCTGTTTTTTCCTCACGTCAAGGCGAATTTTACCACCATCGTCAGAGTATTTTACAGCGTTATCAAGTAAAATTGAAACAACCTGTGAAATTGCATTTTTGTCGCCCCATAGTGTTAAGTTGTCCTCGATATTCGAAGTATACGTCTTACCTTTTGCCGCTATTAGTGTTGAAAATGGTTCGGATATTTCCCATACTGCATCACTTAGAGAAAATTCGCTACGTTCAGGAAATGGCTGTTCCTCATCGAGACGTGACAAAGTCACAAGATTTGAAATTAACTTTGACAGTTTTGCCGATTGGACACAGATATTATTTACCCACTCGTTGTCCGTATATTCCATTGAAAGCACATCGGCACTTGCAGATATTGATGTAAGCGGCGTTTTCAGTTCATGACTCGCGTCAGTAATGAAACGCTTCTGAGTTTCAATATTGCGGACATACGGCATAATTGCCCGCTTTGACAAAATGAATACAAGTATAAACACAGCGAGCAGGCTCGATACGGCAACTGTAACTGATACAAACAGCACAGTTTGTATTGATGAAATTGCAAATTCCGCATTTAGAAACCATACGGTTTTACCCTGCAAACTATCACTTACATTGAACCGATACCCTTTGTAGTACCCTGTCATTTTACCAGATTCAATTACATAATTTGCGTAATTCTTTGCCTCCTCCTGTGACACAGAAAAAATGAAATCGTGGTCAACGTCTATCGGTGTGCCACTTTCATCGAAACTAACTGAGAAATATCTCATCATGTATTCCATCTCAGGAGATTCAAAAGGTCGGTGATTTGGCGAAGGTCTATCTTCGTGTTCAAGATGTGGAGGTTTTCTGCTTGATTCATATATAACAGTTTCAAGCAAATTGTCTTGTCGCTGTGTAACGATTTGATAGTTCCATACGTTGATTACAAACAAAAGCACAAGTACAACACCTGCACAGGCTGTCATTGCGGTAGCGATAAATCGCCAGCGGAGTTTTTTCATCATACCAATGCCTCCAACGAATATCCTGCACCACGAATTGTTCTAATCTCAACATTTGAACCAATCTGCTTTAATTTCTTTCGTAAAAATCCAATGTACGTCCACACAACGTCAATCTCGGCATTTGATTCAAGTCCCCACACCTTATCCATGAGATGTTCTGTTGAAAAAACTTGCTTTGGGTGTCGAAAAAACAGTTCTATTAGTTGATACTCCTTGTTGTTTAGCCTCTCTTCCAATTTAGGCGCAGACAGCGTATACCTGTTTTTATCAAGTGTCGTATTTCCTACTGTTATTATATCAGATGCGTACACGTCACTTCTTCTTGTCAACGCACGAACACGGGCTAAAAACTCAGTTATGGCAAAAGGTTTTGTCAGATAATCGTCAGCACCTGCGTCAAGACCTGCCACTCTATCCTCCACCTCACTTTTTGCCGTTAAAAACAAGGTCGGTGTTGTAATTTCCAAACGACGCATACGGTACAAAACTTCAAGTCCGTCCATTTGTGGCATCATTATATCAAGAACAACTGCATCATAAGTATTTGACTCAATAAAATCTAAGGCATCTATTCCATTTGCAACAATATCCACCGCATATTTATTTCTCTCAAGAATAACTTTCAACGCTTTTGCAATTGAAAGTTCGTCCTCTGCAATTAAAATTCGCATTTAGACACCTCCTCTTATTATATTTTATATTTTATTGTTGAAATCAAGTTGAAATAATCCTTGGATAGTAGTATAACAAAACTTTTTGTATTTGAAAAGGATTTCATTTACCGTTCACTTTCTTTTTCAACTACATTTCGGGCAGCATCTGTAAACTGACAGCGTTGATTTAGAAAGGAGTATGATACATTGGAAAATGTGGGAATTTACAGACATGAGTTAAAATACAAAATTACATACTCAGACTACCTTGCCATACGCTCACGAATACGTACTGTAATGAAAAGCGACTGTCACACAAACCTTGACGGGTGTTACACAATACGCAGTATCTATTTTGACAACGCAGATGACAAGGCGTTGAGAGAAAAGATAATCGGTATACAAAAACGTGAAAAGTGGCGAATACGATATTATAATGACGACTTATCTTTCATTACGTTGGAGAAAAAGCAAAAGTCAAACAGTCTGTGTATGAAATTTCACACACCTATTACTGAAAATGAATGTCGCAGTATTCTAAACGGAGAAACGAGTTGGATGTTAAAGCACCCATCATCTCTTGTTAGTGAATTGTACTGTAAAATGAATATTCAACAGTTACGGCCTCGTGTTACTGTATCATATTTAAGAGAGCCATACATCTACCATTTCGGTAATGTTCGTGTCACGTTCGACTCAAAAATACGTACAAGTTTATTTAGCCGTGATTTTTTCGACAATACAAAAGGTAATATTATTGCAACTGATAATGACAGCGATATTATAATGGAGGTAAAATACGACTCCTATCTACCTGAAATTATTCAACATCTATTACAGACGGAAAACATACGTCTGAATGCGTTTTCAAAATATGGTACTTGTCGCCGTTTTGGATAAAAAATAATTGGAGGATATTATTATGAATTTTAACGACATCTTTAAGTCTGGTTTTCTTGACAGTATAACTGAGTTTTCCGTATTGGACACTTTCCTTGGTCTTGGTATTTCCCTTATAATCAGTCTGTTTATTTTTATAATATACAAAAAGACTCTTACAGGCATTATGTATTCAAATGGCTTTGCACTTACTCTTGTGGGTCTTTCACTTGTAACCACCCTTGTAATTATGGCAGTAACGTCAAATGTCGTTTTGTCTCTTGGTATGGTCGGTGCATTGTCTATCGTCCGTTTCCGTGCCGCAATTAAAGAACCTGTTGAAATTGTATTCTTATTCTGGTCACTTGCCGCAGGTATTGTTGTAGGTGCAGGACTCATACCACTTGCCCTTATAGGCTCGGCAGTTATCGGTGTAATTCTTCTTCTATTTGCCAACAGGAGAATTCATGATAATCCATACATTCTTGTGCTTAGTTGCAAAAATGAAACTGCAGAGGCGGCAGCCCTTGAACTTTTATCCGGCAGTGTAGAACATTATACTGTCAAGTCAAAAACAGTTACAAGTGGTGGAATTGAGTTGACCGCTGAACTTCGTACAGGTGATGCAACGACAACATTTGTAAACAGAATTTCTGACTTAAACGGTATTTTAACTGCAACTCTTGTAAGTTATAACGGCGAATATATGTCGTAATGGAGGGTAAATATCTTGGTATCAAATAGACACATAACTAAAGTCATTGCACTATTCATGTCGGTTGCAATTATCGCTTGTCTTTTCGCTATAACTTTGCCTGACGAGTTACTTGTCAATGCAACGGGCGGTCTTGTAATGGAATATGAGGAGAAAATATTTAATACAGACACCCCTCTGTCAGTAGATATTCATATTGACGAAAACGATTGGAACGACCTACTTACAAATGCAATTTCCGAGAATTACTATCAATGTGATGTAACAATAAACAACGAGAAATTTTATCAAGTTGCAATACGTCCAAAAGGCAACACAAGTTTAAGTTCCGTTGCAAAAAGTGAGGACACTGACAGATACAGTTTTAAGTTGGAGTTTGATAAATATGTAGACGGTCAAACTTGTTATGGACTTGACAAACTCGTTCTTAACAACAACTACGCTGATGCAACTAATATGAAAGAGGCACTTATCTACGATATGTACAAATTTGTCGGTGCCGATGTTTCACTGTACAACTATGCAAAAATCAGTGTAAATGGCACATATTGGGGAGTATACTTGGCTCTTGAAGCCGTTGAGGACAGTTTTATGCTGCGAAACTATGGTGTCGAAAATGGCAAATTGTATAAGCCTGATGGTATGGATATAGGCGGTGGCATGGGAAGAGGTGGAAACAAAGACTTTGGCAATATGCCAGAGGGTTTTGACCCATCTCAAATACCTGACAATGTGCCGGAACGTAGTGAAATGCCAAACTTTGGCGGAAGTGGTGGCAAAGTCGGTTTTGGCATGGGTGGTAGTGGTGCTAACCTAAACTACATTGACGACAATTTAGATAGTTATTCTTCAATTTGGGAAGGTGCATTAAGCGACATAAGTGACAGTGACCGCAATCGTGTAGTCACAGCTCTTAAAAACATATCTCAGGGTACCAACCTTGAACAATACATGGATGTAGACAATCTAATAAAGTATATGGCAGTCCACGTATTCTCCGTAAATGACGATAGTCTTTCAGGAAATATGGCACATAACTACTATCTCTATGAATCAAACGGTATGTTAAACCTACTACCTTGGGACTATAATCTCTCCTTTGGTGGTATGGTAGGCGGTATGGGTGGTGAAAATAATGCCACAAATATCGTAAATGATCCAATTGATAACGCATTTTCCTCAACAAATTTTTTCGATACACTTATGGACAATGATACGCACCACAAATCGTACTATAAATATTTGAGAAAACTTGTTGATGAGTATATTAACGGCGGTAGATTCCATTCTTTTTACTCCCATACACGTCAACAACTTGACAACCTTATAAAAACCGATCCAACTGCATTTTACACCTATGATGAGTACCTTACAGCCATTGAAACCCTTTATGAGGTAGTAATGCTTCGTGGTGAGTCAATAGACAAACAGTTAGACGGAACAATTCCTGCAACGTCACAAAATAGAGAAACAACAGAAAATCTAGTCGATGCATCTCATATAGATCTCAAAGTCATTGGTAGAATGAATATGGGTGGAGATAACAACAGAGGTGAAATGGGCAATAACAATAGATTTTTCCTGGGAAATACGCCTACAAACTCACAAGTAGTAAACGGCGAATCTACTGAAAAGGCATCTGAAACAGCACAAACAGAAAATAGGCAAAATCGTTTCCCAAATGGTAATAACAATACGTCTTTACTGTCAACAATTATCCCCTATTTTCTTTCATTCGTTTTATTAGTCGGTGCTATAATATTTGCATTGTGCTATAAAAGAAAACCGCGAAAAAGATAGGACAAAACCCACTGTGCAATACAGTGGGTTTTACTCTTTTAATAGTTTTCAGCGTGTACCTCAAAATAACTTTGAGGGTGATTACAAGTTGGGCAAAGTTGAGGTGCGTTTGTACCTACAACGAGATGTCCACAGTTGCGACACTCCCATACCTTGACTTCACTTTTAGCAAAAACCTTTGCAGTTTCTACATTTTTAAGAAGTGCACGATATCTCTCCTCATGATGCTTTTCAATAGCAGCCACAAGACGAAACTTCTTTGCAAGATCCAAAAATCCCTCTTCCTCAGCCGTTTTTGCAAAGCCTTCATACATATCTGTCCACTCATAATTCTCGCCTTCAGCAGCATGGAGCAGATTTTCTGCCGTATCACCTATGCCGTCAAGTTCCTTAAGCCACAATTTTGCGTGTTCCTTTTCGTTATCAGCCGTTTTTAAGAACAAAGCAGAGATTTGCTCAAATCCATCTTTTTTGGCCTTTGATGCAAAATATGTATACTTATTTCTTGCCATACTCTCACCGGCAAATGCTGCCTCAAGATTTTTCTCAGTTTGCGTTCCTGCATATTTATTGGGTTTATTTGACATAAAAAACACTCCTTTATTCTAAATATGTCATCAGTATACCACAATACCGGAAAAATTTCAAGAAAATTTTCCATAAAATAGCAGAAAGGGAGAGTTCCTCTCCCTTTACTTTACAGATAATTTCTTATATCAATAGCAAGTCTTTCTTCCAAATTTATGAGACGCTTAGTAATATCCTTTGACTTCTCATCAGCCGCCTTGTACTCATTTAGATAGCGGTTGAGTGACTTTACACCCATGTTGCAACCATCTGTCATTAAATCAGCAATAGTTGCGTCTGATTCATTTACGCCAAGTTTTACATTCGTCTTAATTTTTGACATACCTTTTGCAATTGGATTAGGTTCTTTTCCATCGTCGCTATACTTGTCCAAAAGTTCGTCTATTTCCTCTTGCAACAGATTGTGCTTATTCTTACATTCTTCCATAGTCTGCTTAAATGACTGATTTTTTATAAAACCAAGCACATCTTCAATTGATTCTACTCCCATTTTAATTCCTGCATCACACTCTCGTAAAAGTCGCACTGTATCCTGTTCTATCACAAAAAACATCTCCTCTACTCTAATATATTTCAGTTTGCCACACAAAAAATAAAATATGCACTCATTTATAAATTGTATAACACATATATTAAAAAATGCCTATAGATTGAATTGAGTTTTTGAGCAGTTTGTCAACTATAGGTTGCGAAAAATGTTATTCTTTTACTCTTGCAATGTTTTTTTTCTTGATATATAATGGTATGAGTAAAATAAACTTTACAATAAAGGAGATTGTTTCTATGACTTTAGGCGAAAAGATAATGCATTTGCGACTTGCTAAAAACATATCGCAAGAGCAGTTAGCAGAAAAGTTAATGGTATCTCGTCAATCTATTTCAAAATGGGAGATGGGGCAAGTATCTCCACAAATTGATAAAATACTTCTCTTATGCAAATATTTTAATATCGAATGTAATAAACTGTTATTCGATGATATTGATATAAAAACTTCTTGTACTCCAACTAAAAATAAGTATTTCGGCACAGATGGTTTTAGAGGTGAGGCAAATGTAAAACTTACATCTATGCATGCTTATCGTGTCGGTAGATTTCTCGGCTGGTACTTCTCCACCGAGATTTCCGGCTGTAAGAATATTGGTTACAGACCGAAAATCGTAATCGGTAAAGATACCCGCCGTTCAAGTTATATGCTTGAGTATTCTATCGCTGCAGGTTTGACGGCTTCCGGTGCCGATGCATATATGCTTCACGTTACCACCACACCCTCGGTTTCATATGTAACACGTCAGGATGAATTTGATTGCGGCATTATGATTACCGCATCCCATAACCCCTATTACGATAACGGTATTAAAGTTATCAACCGTTACGGAGAAAAGTTGGGTGATGATGTAACCGCTTTGATTGAGTCGTATTTAGACGGTGATTTAGCCGCTTTGGGTATTATCGGTGACGATTTGCCCTTGGCAACTAAAGACAAAATCGGTTGTATCGTTGACTACGTTGCAGGCAGAAACAGATATGTGGGATACCTTATCTCCCTCGTTTCCCACTCATATAAGGATATGAGAATCGGTCTTGACTGTGCAAACGGTGCTTCGTTTATGATTGCAAAGGCAGTTTTCGATGCTTTGGGTGCACAAACTGTAATGCTGGGCAATCAGCCCAACGGTCTGAATGTAAATTTGGACTGTGGCTCAACTCATATTGAGGGCTTGTGCAAACTCGTTAAAGAACAGCACTTGGATTTGGGCTTTGCCTTTGACGGTGACGCTGACCGTTGTATTGCAGTTGACGAAAATGGTAAAGTTGTTGACGGTGATGCAATGATGTACATTCTTGCAAAGCGACTTGTATCAAAGGGCACACTCAACAAAAATACAGTTGTAGCAACCGTTATGTCAAACAGCGGATTTGTTAAAACCCTTAACGATGAGGGTATCAACTGTGTCCAGACTTCTGTCGGTGACAGATTCGTATACGAGGCAATGCAGGAAAACGATTACAGTTTGGGTGGCGAGCAATCGGGACATATCATCTATAAAAAATATGCAACTACCGGTGACGGTATCTTAACTGCAATTATGCTTGCTGAAGAAGTTAAGGACAAAAAACTGCCACTTTCCAAACTTGCAGAGCCTGTTATGCTCTATCCTCAGCACGTTGTAAACGTAAGAGTAAAGAACAAAGCAGAAGTTATGGAAAGCAAGGATATTAAGTCTGTACTTAACAGCGTCGAAAAGCGTATTGATGGAAACGGCAGAGTTTTGCTTCGTCAAAGCGGTACAGAGCCTGTAATCCGTATTATGATTGAAAGCGAAACAATGGATTTGTGTAAGGAATACTCAGAAGAAATTGCTAACGCAATCAGAGAGAAAGGATTTGCCTGTGAATAGTAAACTTGAAATTAAGAACTTATTCGACTGCGAAACCTCCTATATCAAACCTCTGTTTGAATCGTATCAATATCCTTGGGAGATTTTGCCTAATATCAAGAAATATATTGAATCACTTATCGAAAAAGGTTTGGATAACTTCACCGAACTCAAACCAGGGGTCTGGATAGGTGAAAATGTTAAGATTTCTCCCCTTTCCACCATTGAAGCACCTGCAGTAATCGGCAGCGGTACGGAGATTCGTCCGGGTGCGTATATTAGAGGTAGTGTTTTAGTCGGTGAAAACTGTGTTTTGGGCAATTCAAGTGAGTTCAAAAACTGCGTAATTCTTAACAAGGCACAAATCCCCCACTTCAACTACGTAGGTGACTCAATTTTAGGTAATTACGCACACTTGGGTGCAGGTTCAATTTGTTCCAACCTCAAGACAGATAAATCCAACGTCGTTGTTAAATTGGGTGACTTAAAACTTGAAACAGGTCTTAGAAAATTCGGTGCAATTTTGGCTGATAAAGCCGATGTCGGTTCACAATGTGTCTTAAACCCCGGCACTATCATCTTAAAAAATACGTCTGTTTATCCTCTCCAATCCTTACGTGGAGTTTTCCCTGAAAACTCTATTGTTAAGTCAATGGAGAATATCGTTAAAAGAATATAAATGAACACGGGTGTCATACAGACACCCGTGTAAAATTTTTGTAGGATTAAATTAAAAAGCAAGTTTATCCTCAATATAGGCCTTTAACTCACCAACCGGGATACGAATTTGCTCCATAGTATCTCTGTCACGGACAGTAACACAACCGTCATTTTCCGTTTCAAAGTCAACAGTAACACAGAAAGGTGTGCCAATTTCATCCTCACGGCGATAACGCTTACCGATTGAACCTGCGTCATCATAATCTACCATAAAGTACTTGGAAAGTTCAGACTGAATTTCTCTACCCTTATCTGCGAGTTTCTTAGACAGAGGCAAAACTGCAACCTTAAATGGTGCAAGTGCCGGATGGAGATGAAGTACAACACGAGTATCATTTTTCTCAGCATCTACAACTTCTTCATCGTAAGCATCAACAAGGAACGCAAGAGTAACACGGTCAGCACCGAGAGAAGGCTCTACAACATAAGGAATGTAATGTTCATTCTTTTCCTGGTCAAAATATGTCATATCCTTGCCAGATGTCGTCTGATGTGCATTAAGGTCGAAGTTTGTACGAGATGCTACACCCCACAATTCGCCCCAACCAAACGGAAATACAAATTCAAAGTCGGTAGTAGCATTGGAATAGTGAGAAAGTTCTTCAGGATCGTGGTCACGCAGACGAAGATTTTCGCCACGGATACCCAAATCGAGAAGCCACTGATGACAGAAGTCTTTCCAATACTTAAACCACTCAAGTTCAGTACCGGGGCTACAGAAGAACTCAAGTTCCATCTGTTCAAACTCACGTGTACGGAAAGTAAAGTTTCCAGGAGTGATTTCGTTACGGAATGACTTACCCACCTGACAAACACCAAAAGGCAACTTGCGGCGAGTTGTACGCTGTACATTTTGGAAGTTAACAAATATACCCTGTGCTGTTTCAGGACGAAGGTATACAGTATTCTTAGCGTCCTCCGTTACGCCTTGGAATGTCTTGAACATCAAGTTAAACTGACGAATATCTGTCCAGTTATGTTTACCGCAAGTTGGGCAGGCAATATTATGTTCTTCAACGAACACTTTCATTTCTTCCTGAGAAAAAGCATCAACGGGCTTTGGCAAAGTAAAACCGTTTTCTTCACACCAATCTTCAATTACCTTGTCGGCACGAAAACGCTCCTTACATTCCTTACAGTCCATAAGAGGATCAGAAAAACCGCCAACATGTCCAGATGCAACCCAAACTTGTGGATTCATCAAGATAGCAGCATCAAGTCCAACATTGTATGGGTTTTCCTGTACGAATTTCTTCCACCAAGCCTTCTTAACATTATTTTTCAGTTCAACGCCAAGAGGACCGTAATCCCATGTATTTGCAAGGCCGCCGTAAATCTCACTACCTGAGAATACAAAACCTCTACTCTTACAAAGAGAAACGATTTTTTCCATTGTTTTTTCTGTGTTTGCTAACATATTTTTATACACCCTCTCTTTACACGACCGGTTGCCGCATAAAAAATTAATACTTTTTTATTATATTTTATTTTTTCCCTCTTGTCAAGTGAATAAATATGTGTTATAATAAAGGAGTTGGTAAGAGAATTTTATTAAGAACCAGTAATTACGGGGTGTAGCGCAGTTGGTAGCGCGCCTGCTTTGGGAGCAGGATGCCGCAGGTTCGAATCCTGTCACTCCGACCAAAAAACCTCTGGAATCACTTGATTCCAGAGGTTTTTTCTTTGTTTACAGCGGCACAAAGTTTGAGTCATCTTTATCCGTTAATTGCTTCTTTGATTCTCGCTATATTCCAATAACATTTTCCGTCGCTTGCATAATAGTAAGCAGGAATATGTACTCCGTAATATTTTATACAATCGGGACATTTGCTTTTATCAACATTTGCATAGTTATAGATTACAACAATTCTTAAATTGTCTCTTACCGCCTTTTCGCATTCGTACTCTATATAACTTCTATTATCCACACTATAATATCTGGAACAAGTTCCCCAGTTGCAAGAGGAACAATATCTACAAGCGCCTTTGGTTAGATTCTTTGTATTTGCACCAACGATTAAAACGAAAGTTTTTGATCCGTTCAATCGTTCTGACAATGATTTTTTAATTGTACATGGCAAACTGGTATCTCTCGACTGCGTTAAATCATGAGCATCTGAAAAATTTAGTGCATACCATCCGCTATCATTCCATTCTCTTAGTTTATCAACAATTTCCTTGTCACCTGTCCAATCTGCTGCTATATACGTCCTTGTTCTGTATAACACTTAAAACACCTCTTTCGCTTTACAACCTAATATCTTTCTTCGCTTCGGATACAACCACTATTTTGACGTGGCCCTGTATCCGATTTTTATTTTCTACGAGTGTCTGTTTAATCAATTCAAAAGATTCTTGATAACTTAATCCTGCCCTTGAACGCCCTGTACCGAATAATGGGATATACATCGGATAGCCTTGTCCAAAATTGTCATAAATCTTCAATAGTTCAATAAGAGCCGTTTTGATTTCTTCTCTTGTCGAGTGTGCATTGTTCCTTTCATCAAATGCAGCGGTGGCAACCAAATAAAAGGCCGCTTTTCCAATATCAATAATAGCAGTAGTTCCTATTTCATAGCAGTCCGCTTTTCCGTTTTTGGATTTGGATTTACCAATTGGCGTCTTCCCTTGATAATTAAGACTTGCGGCTATTCTGCTGTCAAGATCGGCTACACTTTCTCCGCTTCTTGTCCACCTAATAAGCCATTTACCGTGTAGCGTGTTTTCGGAAACAAGGGGGGTTCCGTCTGTTTCCAGTTTTGTTGACACATGAGTATCGAAAGCAGTATTTACCGGTATAACGACAATGTTTTTTGTAGTTCTGCTGCGATTTTCGAAAGCGAACTTAAATATATCACCTTCGACTATTTCTATCGAATTACTTCCGTTGTTCCATATAATCGCATCTTTGTTATCAATCGCAACATTATTTATCTTAAAACACTTCTGTCAAAAACATTGAAATATCGTTGCTTTTCGCTCTTCTAGCAAAGACTGCTCCTGCCAGTTGACTCACATCGGCAACAAGATCATCTTGTCTATGAGCATCAATATTATCCGCAAGAAAATCCGAAAAGCCTTCTGCGGTTCTTTCCGCTATATCAAGTATAGACAACGCGTTCCGCATCGCCATAGGCACATCGTCCTTGCCCGCCAACAACCTGCTCACTCTTGATTTGTTTAATTCTAACAATTCCCCGTTTTTATCCTTCACATTTCCTGCCGTAACAAACGGGGCAAATAACTCGCGTGTGAAATCCTCATTGGATATGTTTCTGTTTATAGCATACTTTTTTATTGTCAATATGTAAGACGCCATATTAAATCTCAAAATGTTCGCCCCTTTCTATCATAACTTTATCGCAACATCATCACAACCGTGCCGGAACGACTTTTCTCTCCATTTCCATTACAATGAAATTGAAAGAACCGACATCTACATTATACCATATCTCGACACGCTTTTCCACAGTAGATGTAGAATTGTCTGTTCAAAATTATCCGAATTGGAGGAATACAAATTGAAAAAAACTGAAACCTGTGGTACAATGAAAACAAGTCGTGCAGGACTCAAAGATGTGTGGAATGCATTTATGCTTGATGGAGCCGAATTCACAAGCAATGACATCCCACTCTGTCCCACAATGGCAGAGCAACTACCGAGTGATATTATCACTTGGGATGAAGCCAAAGCCATCTACAAAAAGCATCGAATTAAAAAAGATCTTAATTTTAAGCACGATGCCTTTGTTTGCTGGTATATGGATGACTACAAATTTGATGGTCCACGTGGAATTTGGCATGATTACGATTTTGCACTAAAAGTTCTTCGTCATTTCGCGGGAGTCATAACACCAGACTTCTCAACCTATCAAGATTTCCCGGAGCCTATCAAGCTGTATAATACATACCGTATGCGTGCCTTCGGTTACTGGCTTGGTAAGAATGGTATTGCCGTCATTAACAACGTTCGTTGGGGTACGTCTGAAACCTATAGGTATTGTTTTGACGGTATCCCACAAAACAGCATTGTTGCTGTCGGCACCGTTGGCGGTAGCCCTCGAAAATATGAAGACCGTGCACGTTTTACCGATGGGCTTATCGAACTCGTAAAAACTCTTCAACCTCACACCATTATTGTTTACGGCTCGGCAAACTATCCTTGTTTTGAAGAGTTAGTAGCACAAGGCATAAACATCTTATCTTTTTCCGGTCAAATGGCAAAAGCATTTGAAAGGAGGAAGATGGATGTCTAAGGGTAGTAGCGGTCTCTTTAAAGGGACAAGCGGTTCAACTGCTGAGGTGTGGAATAATATTTCTGCAACTCAACCCAATTATGCCGGCACAGAACTCCCCCGTTCTTTCGTAATAAAGACACCCAAAAATTCCTTTTGGGTTCACGGAAACGCAACAGAGCATATGGCTGACTATTTGATAAAGCAATCAAATAGCGGACGTAGTCTGGGTAGCACAAAATTAGACGCTCAACTTATGCTTTCCGATATGCGTTCTTCAATAACAAGAGTTACAAAAGATGGCATTAAATATAACACCCCATTAAAAGATGGAAATTGGGAGTTTGTTATAAAATCATCGAGAAACAAAAGCGAATATGATTTAATCATACATGCTATGTATAAAAAGTAAGGAGATACTATGAAATATACAAATAATATATTCAAGAAAACTGCATCACTCGAAGAATATCTTCCATTGACAATCAAATCGGATTCCCCTTTGGAAAATGCGAACTATTTGATTTTTCGTTATGAAGATAACTCTTTATTGGAAATAGCATTCAATGAAAATGACGGCAATATTTACAGAGTCAAGCTAATAATTTGTAAGAACTATGCCACCGTTGATGCAACCTTTACCATGCCGACAAATTTAAGAAAAGGAGATGTTCTTGTCGAGCACGAAGCAGATATAACAACTTCAAAATTTGAGTGCATTATTTACAAAGATGCTATACAAATTGAGATAAGTGACGATTCTGTTGCTGACTATATTGATTCAGATAATATTATATGGGGACTAAATACTCATGGAAAACTAACTTCATTTACCTTATATGGACAACAACCCGAAATTATTGAACATACACTCAACGAATTGTCATATGATAACCAATAAACTGTGGGAGAACTGAAAAATGATACTTTATGAAAAAGAAAATAACGGTTTTACAAAACTATTGCATTTTATAAACGAAAAATATGATGCAAACATTGTATTTGATTTAGAATTCAAATTCATTTATGAAACTGAAACCATTACCGCAAAATATGATACAATGTATGAATCCGATAATGGATTAGAAGATAACGAAGAAGGATATGAAGAATATAACGCTATTGCTTTCCTTAACATTGAGACAGATGAATTATTCGAAATAAATTACTTAAATCTGCCTAAAACTATCGTATGTGGTGATGTCGAAGTACTGTGACGCGATATAAAAGCTAACAACACCAAAGTTTCAGCAAGGGGAAATAATATGAAAGAGATTCTTTTGAAATTCAAAAACCTTGAGATTGATAAAACGCTATTAAAAAAAGAAATCGGGGACGATTTATATAATGTAGATTGCCCAAAGCCTCTTGTTATCACTAAAGAAGATTTGTGTAAAGTCATTCAGTGCTATACAAATAATGATATTTCATTACAACAACTTGTTGACTGGGTCAATGTTGTTTGGTTTACTGAATTATTTGAACTTTTAGAAAAAGAAAGCGATTCTATAATGAGCGTTTTGGAGGTTCTAGAAACCTTGGACGAAGACAATACTTCTATTTCAACTCAAGATTTTTCAGAAATGTTAAAAGCACTATCTAACAACTGCATTTATCGCTGACAATTTTCTGCCGCCACGGAATTTCCATAGCGGTGTTCTTGTGTAACTTTTGATAGGTTTTTTATTTTCTATGACAACAGGCGGCAGATAACTCTGTCGCCTGTAATAATTTATGCGTTTTTGTCTGCAACTGCCTGAACAGTAAGAATATCTCTTGTCGAACGGAATCCGATTTCGGTTGTAAGGTCAGTTTGCTTGCCTGCAAGTTCATCAAGGAATACAGAAAGGCTATTGCCATTGATTTCATCCTTTTCAGGAGTTTCAACAACTGTTACGCCATCATCTCCCTGATAAGTAATGCGGTAGTTATTGTCATGAACATTAAATTCTACAACACCGTTAGTTCCCCAGAAAATAAATCTCCAATAATATGGAAGATTAAAGCCTGCAGAATTGGGAGACGCATAAGAAACATCAGCCATCAAGCCTGCACCGTTTGACATCTCGGCCATAAACTGTCCGCAATCCTTAAACTGAGGCTCTTTCGTTGCAAAGCCGTTCCATGTTCTTGCGGCAATAACACGCTTCAATGAAAGACCTGTAACATACTCTACAATGTCAATACCATGGATACCAATATCCTGAATAGTGCCACCATGTTTGCCTTTCTCAAAGTACCACATGGGACGAGAGCCATAATTGAGAGGATGCTGACCGCCAAAAGAAATTGCCTGAATCTCACCAAGTTTACCGGATAGGATTATATCACGAATTGGGCGTATAAATCCACACTCTCGTAAATCAAGCATAATACCAACCTTGAGGTTATTTCCCTTAGAAAGACGCTCAATTTCGTCAAGTTCTTCAAGAGATGTGCAAAGGGGTTTATCTATGTAGATGTGCTTGCCTGCCTTCAATGCCTGAATAACACGCTGTCCACGAATACCATAATAATCGCCGATAGCAACAATATCAACATTCTTATCAGCAAGAAGTGCTTCGTAAGAATCGTATGTAAATACAACGCCGTTTTGCTCTGCACTCTCACGTGCCGCAGCATCAGCCTCAAAACAACCGACAAGGTTTAATTCCGGATTTTCCTTAACTCTGTTGTACACGGTATAGATGTGTCCGTGACGAAATCCAGCAAATGCAATATTCATACAAACATTCCTTCCTAAACTTTGACTGTAGCAGTCATTTATTGCCTTTTATTATACAATAAATCACTTTTTTTTGCAACACCAATGTTCAAAATAGAGTGAAGTATTTTTATGTAATTTATAACTGACTTCTTTTCAAAAAATTGACAAATACGATCTCCTATGTATATAATGAATATAGTTATGTAAAACGCTTATTGAAGGGAGGCTAAGCAATGCAAAACATACTAATACCGCCATATATTAAGTCGCTAATGGCACTTTTAGACCGTAATGGCTTTGAGGCGTATATTGTCGGTGGTTGTGTGCGTGATGCTCTCATGGGGTTGACTCCCTCCGATTACGATATGACAACGAATGCAACACCTGAGCAGATGAAAAATGTATTTTCTGCCTACCGCATTATTGAAACAGGAATTAAACATGGTACTGTTACCGTTTTATCCAACAATAAACCGGTTGAAATTACAACATATCGCATTGACGGCTCATATTCAAACCACAGAAAGCCTGAATCGGTCACATATTCATCTTCTCTGTGTGAAGACTTATGCCGCCGTGACTTTACTATTAACGCAATGGCGTACAATACAAAAGACGGACTTGTGGATCTATATAACGGACAGGCTGATTTAGACAGCCGTATTATTCGATGTGTTGGTGAACCTAAAAAACGTTTCACTGAAGATGCTTTGCGTATTCTTCGTGGTATGCGTTTTGCCGCTACATTTGGATTTTCCATTGATTTGGAAACGGAAGAGGCAATGTGTTCATGTGCAACATTTCTTGACAGTATATCTGCTGAACGAAAAAAAGTTGAACTTGAAAAGTTTTTACTTGCCCCCTACTTTGACAAGGTATTTGTCAGACGTTTTGACATACTATCAATAGTAATCCCCCAATTAAATGAGATTTGCGATAAACGTATGGAAATTGCAACATCAGTCTCAAATGCACCGGTATTAACTGATATTCGTCTTACTCTCATCACATATTTTTTCTCATTAAAAACGGCAGAAATGGTACTAAATAATCTACGTTTTGAAAAAGCGACTATTGATACGGTCATATCACTTCTTGATTGTCGTAATATACTTCTACCAAAGACACGCAGTGAAATTAAGCACTGTATGAAGTCTGTTGGTGTAGTAATTTTTCGTAAATGGCTTGATGTGAACACCGCTTTATATCCACATCTTAGAAATGATTTTATAAAAGTATCGTCAGTTATTGATGATATTATATCAACAGGTGAGCCATACAATCGTGAAATGCTCGACATTGACGGCAATGCCCTTTTAGACTACGGACTTAAAGGACAAAGTATAGGAATTGGACTAAACTTTTTACTTGATGCCGTAATAGATGGAAAAGTAAAAAATGAGCGAGATGCACTTTTGGCACATCTCGCAACTATGTAGTCTATTTACTTCATTTGAAATCCACTTTCAGCCATAGATATTATTTCCTTTGGTGTGTATATTATATGGTCAAGAAGTGCGATTCCTATTGTTTTCAGATGATCTCTTACACGTTTTGTCGTAATTATGTCCTCTTGTGACGGAAATGCAAATCCATCAGGGTGGTTATGGGCAAGAATTACTGCACTTGCCCTTGATTGTAAAACGTACTCTGTAATTTTTCGCATATCAACACGAGTAGCGTTGACCACACCCTCCGAAATAAGCGTACACGCAATAGGACGTGACATATTATCAAGAGCAAGTAAGAATAAAGCCTCGTTTGTTTTGCCCACAAAGTGAGGCTTCATATAATCAATAACGGCAGCGCTGCTTGTAAGTGTTTCCGGTACAGTATTCTGTTGCTTTGATAACAGATAGAATTTGCAAAATTCAGGAATCATCTTGATTTGTATAGCACTGCTACGACCGATACCATCAACTTTCATCAATTCTTCAATGGGAGCATCGCACACTTTTGCAAAACTTCCAAACTTTCTTATAAGTTGATGTGCAATAGGATTTGTGTTTCCTCTCGGAATAGCACCAAAGAGAGCAACCTCAAGCACTTCATGCTCTGCAAAGCCTTCAAATGCGTTTGCGGCAAATCGTTCACGCATTCTGTTTCTGTGACCGTCATGTAGTTGTTCCATCATTTATTCTCCATTGATTGTAATTTTTGCTACAAGAGGACAACACCACCGTCCTCGGTATATTCAGTATACCATATACAGTAGAAAAATCAAACCTATTTTTACAATTTCCGTCAAAATATCTGTACATTAAAATCCTGATAAAATTAACTTTCCGTTTCTTAATGTTATTTTCAAGTCGCTTAGTCCGTATTCATCACGGACAGAGTCAAGATATTCACCTATCGCTTTATCAAAACCCTGCGGCAGCAACTCAACAGGAACCTTAAAGCCAAGGAGCGATAGTTTTTTAATATTTGCCTGTATCTCCTGCGTTTCTTTATGTGTTGTCAACTGTAACTCTACGTCGGCATCAATTGTATCAGGTGCTAACTTTATTGCTATATCTGCCGCCTTACCGATTTTTGCACCTAAATTTTCTATACGTTCGACCATCGTTAACTTGTCAGCCTCAGCCGAGATACACACATAGTCCGATGTTATAATAATTGACTTTACATGAATACCAACTGCATTAAATAAAACCTTATCTAAAATTCCACTTAATTCTCCTTCGGTTATTTCAACACTACGTTCTGTCACAGCACCTGTTGTAAATGTGGGGACTACATCTTTTTGTATCTTTTCATTACTCCCCTGTCCGATATCAGGAATAATTTCTTGTGGTGCATCACCATCACTATCTTGTGGAGCAAACAGCATTACTAAAATAAGTATTACTGTGATCAAAACACTTATGTAGAATACGGCTGTGTATACAACGCTTTTTTCTTTCACTTTAATACACTCCTATTTTCAATTCTGACAAGTTATTTTATGTATATAAGCAAAAGAATATGATGAAAAACGAGGCAGTTTATTCAAACTGCCTCGTTATACTTTCGGTTAACTTAGAAGAAAGCCTTCATTCCTTCAGTAGAATTAGCAATATCGTCACTAATCATAACCGTATACTTTACGTTGTTCTTCTGAGAGAATGCAGACAATTTTTCAAGGAAAGAAGTTGCAGCATCAACATTGGAAGAACCTGCGACCTTATAAAGACTATCGATAAACACATGAGTTACATCGAAATTCATTGAATACATACCAACAATAAATGCATAAAGTTCTTCATAACCACGAACATTGGGGTAATCACTAAGATCAACCAATCTAACATCGTAACTGATGTCGTATGTAAGTTTACGACCTCCTTCGATACAGACTACATTACCATTCTCATTCTTTACTGCTGCATTGACCATATCAATAATCATCTTGGTCTTGCCAGTACCCTTTTTACCCATGATAACTTTAACCATAACAATCGTCCTCCAAACAATATATTCAGTGCTATTGCCGCAACTGTTCGGCGGAAATCACTGTGCCTTTAATGCAATCATTATAACACAAATATTTCAAAATTACAATATGATTCTGTTAATTTTTTCAACATGGCAACTATACCAATCGAGTTTCAAGAGTAGACTTAAGTTCCTCATATCCGGGTTTGCCAAGAAGTGCAAACATATTCTTCTTATATGCCTCAACTCCGGGCTGATTAAATGGATTTACACCGAGAAGATAACCACTGAGTCCACATGCAATTTCGAAGAAATACATTAGATAACCCAAGTCTTTTTCACATATTTCGTCCATATTGATAACAATATTTGCAACACCTCCATCAACGTGGGCAAGGAGTGTGCCACTCATTGCACGATTGTTGATATATGAAAGAGAACGATCAGCAAGGAAGTTGAGTCCATCAATATTTGCTTCATCTGCCTTAACAAAAAGTGAAGTTTTCGTTTTTTTAATGTTGACAACAGTTTCAAACATTATACGACTACCATCTTGGATAAACTGTCCAATAGAATGGAGGTCGGTAGTATAGTCTACGCTTGCAGGGAAAATACCATTTCCATCCTTACCCTCACTCTCGCCGTAAAGTTGTTTCCACCACTCACTCATAAAGTGAAATGCAGGCTCATAGCAGGCAAGAACTTCGACTATTTTACCTTCACGATATAAAGAATTTCTTGCAGCAGCATATTGCCA
Organism: Eubacteriales bacterium; assembly: GCA_045639125.1. GTDB lineage: Bacteria > Bacillota > Clostridia > Oscillospirales > QAMX01 > JAZUCL01. The sequence goes on from JAZUCL010000017.1 coordinate 33,469, forward strand.
TGCTATGTTGTCCATAGAGTCAACGTTGAGTTCCTCCATAGCACTATAAGCACCAGCCATAAGTTTATCAATATCAACTCCGCTAACTGCAATAGGCAAAAGCCCTACTGCGGTTAATACGGAAAAACGTCCACCAATATCATCAGCAATTACAAAACTTTCATAGCCATTTGCATCGGCAAGTTTTTTCAATGCACCCCTTGCCTTGTCCGTTGTCACATATATACGATCTTTCGCACCCTCAACACCATACTTTTTTTCTATAAGTGTCTTAAACAGACGGAAAGCAATAGCAGACTCTGTTGTTGTACCTGATTTCGAAATGACATTTACAGAGAAATCCCGCTCACCGATTATAGTTACAATTTCGTTAAGGTAGTCAGCACTTAAATTGTTACCTACAAAGAATATGTCGGGAGTGTCCTTTTTAAGGAGATTGTAGTTGGGTGACTTCAAAAATTCAATAACTGCACGAGCACCGAGATAAGAACCGCCGACACCGACAACAATAAGGACTTCACTATCACTCTTTATCTTCTCGGCAACCACTTTAATACGTGCAAATTCTTCCTTATCATAGTTTTCAGGTAGTTTAAGCCAACCAAGAAAATCGTTTCCCTCGCCAGTTCCGTTTTTAAGTTTCTTAGCCGCTTCAAGCAATTCGGGTTCCATAGACAGAAGTTGCTTTTCTGAAATAAGTGTAGAGATGTTACGTAAATCAACAGAAATGCTCATGATTTATATTCTCCTTTACTATGTATGGTGCAGAAACTGCACCATAAATTCAAATTATTTTGTTTTTACGTTATTTCGCATAAAAATCAAAGAGATAAAATCAAGGTATATATCCCCCACCGTTTTTTTCTCAATACCACTTGACGCAAGTAGCGGGAATTCTGTAAGTGTCTTTCCCTCAAGTGAGACAACGCATTTGCCAACAGTCTGTCCTTCATCAACAGGTGCTGTTAACTCCTCAACTCGCTCAACCGACATTTCCACTTTTGACAGTACACTTTTTTCAACAAGTACGGCAGGCACCTTACCTACAATAGGAGTAACCGTTTTTTCTTTTCCAAGTGTCACGGTAATTGGTAATAATGCCCCTTGAGAAATTTCAGGTGTATATAATGCATATTTTGCAAATCCGTAATTTAGAAGTGCAGATGCATCGGAATTTCTGTTTGCAGAAGTGTCGGATTTCATAATAACCGCAATAAGTTCCATTCCGTCACGCATGGCACTTGCAGATACACAATATCCTGCATTTGACGTAAAGCCTGTCTTTAAGCCTGTCGCACCGTTATAAAACCTTACAAGTTTATTCGTGTTTGACAGTCCAAATGTACCATCACGTATAGTATCCATCCAAATAGTTGTATACTCACGAATCTTTTCATGAGAAAGAAGTTCACGTGACATAAGAGAAATGTCGTATGCACTTGTAACATGACCTTGTGCATCAAGACCAGTGCAGTTTACAAAGTTGGTATCATTCATCCCAAGTTCTTTAGCACGTGCATTCATCTTCGCTACAAATGCATCTTCACTACCCGCAATATGCTCGCCAACCATAACGCACGCATCATTTGCAGAAGAAACAGCAATACATTTAATTGCCTCATGGAGTGACATCTGTTCACCCGGTTCTAAAAACACTTGAGAACCACCCATACTTGCAGCATGTTCGGAAACTGTCAATAAAGTATCAAAACTTAACTGTCCATTTTCAATCGCCTCCATTGTAAGAAGCATAGTCATAACTTTTGTCACGCTTGCAGGGTTAAGTTGGGTATGGGAGTTTTTCTCATACAACACAGTTCCGCTTGCCCTCTCAACTAAAATCGCAGATGGTGCTTTTAGTGAAGGTGCGCCATCGGTATTTGTTGGTTCAACTGCCAACGCCCATGACATTAACAGTGCTACCGTCATAATAAAAGCCAATATTTTTCTCATAATATCCCCCTCTTTTACGAGGATAGTATGAGTGTTACGGCTAAATATTATTCCTTGTACAGAAATTGGTTTATATCATATATAAATATTGCTTAAAAATATATTGCCCAACAACCCTATTTATATTATAATATATAAAAACTAACTTGACAAGTAGGAACTTATTAACTTTCCTACGTTGGAGGATTACTATGAGATATAGTTTCTATACATTAGGCTGTAAGGCAAATCAATTTGATACGCAAGCAATGGAGCAACTTGTTAATGCACGTGGGCACAGTGTATGTTCATTTGATGATGACTGGGACGTGTGTATTCTTAACACTTGCAGTGTTACGTCTACATCTGATAAAAAATCTCGTCAGGCTATTCGCCAAGCACAGCGGAAAAATCCAAATGGGATTATTGCCGTATGCGGTTGCTATGCACAGATGTCCCACAAAGAAGTTGAGGCTCTTGGAGTAAATGTTGTCGGCGGTGCAGTTGGAAAAGAGGATTTTTTAGATTCAATTGAATCGTTTTTTGACAGCAGAAAACCTTCTGTAAATCACACTGTATTATCTCGTGGTATACCTTTTGAAATACTTGAACCCGGCTGTCTTTCAGGCAGAACTCGTGCTTTAATGAAAGTCCAAGACGGCTGTGACAACTATTGCACTTACTGTATAATCCCCTATTCTCGTGGTCATATTCGTTCAATGCCTATTGATACTGCGGTTGAACAGATAAAAAAACTAAAGAAAGATGGATATAAAGAAGTAATTATCACAGGTATTGAAATTTCATCTTACGGACGTGATTTGATAAATACTCCAAGTCTTATTGACCTTTTGGAACGTATATCATACGAAGCAGACGATATGCGAATACGTCTCGGCTCACTTGAGCCGAGAACAGTAACTAATGAGTTTTGTAATAGGCTTGCCCCTCTAAAAAATATATGCCGTCACTTTCATTTGTCACTTCAAAGTGGCTGTGACGAAACCCTTGCAAGAATGAAACGAAAATATAATACAGCACGTTATTTTGAATCGGTAACACTTTTGCGAGAATTCTTTCCAAATTGCAGTATTACTACCGATTTAATTGTAGGCTTTCCGGAGGAAACACAAGAAGAATTTGATAGCACATTGTCATTTATCAGAAAATGTAGTTTTTCTGCAATGCATATTTTCCCCTATTCAATTAGAAAAAATACACCTGCGGCACGTATGCAACAACTTACTCGTACTATTAAAGAGTCCCGAGCAAAAATTGCCTCAACCATTGCTGCTAAAATGCATACAGAATATCTTGATTCACAATTAGGCACTATCGTTTCCGTGTTGTTTGAAACTTCAAAAGATGGTTATTGGCACGGACATACAGACACATATATTGAAGTTATCGTTAAAACTGATTTACCACTACAAAATGAACTTCGCAATGTGCGTATAAATAGTGTTCTAAGCGGTCAACTTGTAGGTGAAATTGAAGAATAGTTATAAAGCGGAAATGCAATTTTAGCATTTCCGCTTTAGTATCAATTAAAACAATTGTGTAAGACATTCCTCAAACATAACTCCACAACGCTCACGTTCCTCATAACGCAAAGTATTCCTAATGCAAGTAGCAGTAAAATGAGAGGCAAACTTTGCACTGTCAATAAGTGATTTGTCATTCATAAGACCGCCAAGCAATACACTTGCAAATATATCACCTGTACCTGAAAAATGCCCTTCTACTTTTTCTTCTGTATGAAAATAAATTTCGTTTCCGTCCCATACAGCAACTCCTACTTCTGTACCGCAAAATCCTACTCCGGTCAGTACAATTTTCGCCTTTGTATGTTCTCTAAGTGCATTGATTATTCTTATAATTTCCTCATGGGTATATGGTGCAAAATGATAATCGATACCACACATAGCACAAGCCTCTGTTACGTTAGGAACAATAACATCCGCCTTTTTACAAAGACGAAGCATCTGTGCTGGATATTCGTTTGTAAATTTGCTGTATAATTTACCGTTATCGCCCATTACAGGATCTACAAGACGAAGTACGTCTTTATCAAATGTATCAAAAATATCGCAAACCATGTCAATTTGTGCAATGCCTGAAAGGTATCCGGAATATACAGTCTGAAATTGTACACCAAGAGAGTGCCAATGACGAACAATTTGTACTATATCGTCAGATAAATCCCTAAAAGTAGGATTTGGAAATTCTGTATGTGCACTAAGCACGGCTGTCGGTACAGGACAGACCTCAATTCCCATAGACGAGAGAATTGGAATAGATACTGTCAGCGAACATTTACCGACACATGACAAGTCATTTATCACCGCTGTACGTTTCATCGGTGTATATCCCTCCGAATTTCTAATGTGTATTCATTACTTTTTATACTCTAACAGATTTTCCCTGAAATTTCAACAGGCATATTAGATTTTATTTAGGTTTTTTGTAAGTGTTACAATGATGTGTGAAACCTACACAGCAAAAACATACCGCAACTGTTTTTTATATTTACTTTTCATGAAACGTGTTGTATAATAATTGTATCTGTAAAGAAGGAGGCGTTATCGTGAAGAGAGTATTATCATTATTGCTGTCTTTGGTTTTACTTATTACTCTACTTCCGCCTAAGAGTCTTGCCACAAATCAGGCGGTTAAGATGTCAAATGGTGAACCTATCATATTTACCGTTGCAAATGATGCTCTCCAAGAGTTAAAGTATTCAACTATTCCTATCGTTCGCAACAATAAATACTATATTCCCTACTCTCTTTTAACAAACAATTTCAACGTCCGTTCATCTTACAGTTCCACAGACAAAATTTTATATCTGTCAAATATGCATGAAAATATCAAGTTTGATATAAATGCAGGTTGTGCATACGATAAGGACGGGAAAATCAACGAAACAGCAATTTTATCAAAAGGACAAGTATTTGTTCCTCTCGATTTTATCTGCCGTTACCTAAGTTTATCCTATGCATATTTAGAGGACGGTCCGATTATCCGTATAAGAGATGAGAATTACCACTATCCCGATGTATTTTTAAGTGTACTGTTTGAATCACGAATAAAGGATATGCGTGAAGAGTTTTTGAAGAACTTCAAACTTCCTGAAACAGACAATCCCTCAACGCCTGATAAAGAACCTGCAACAATATACTTAACATTTGATGATGGTCCCAGTGAGTATACTTCACAAATTGTCGACGCACTTAAAAAATACAATTACAGTGCCACATTCTTCCTAATAGGTAATCGTTTGGCACAATATGAGGATAGTGTGCGTAAATTATACATCAACAAGAACACCGTTGCACTCCACAGTTACTCCCATTCAAAAGATAATTTTTACTCTTCCGGTGAAACTATGCTTTCTGAACTTAACGATACAAACAAAATCCTACGGCAAATTTTGCAGACTGAGTCCCGTCTTGTACGTGTGCCATACGGCAGTGGCTCTGAAGAATTTTCTCCGGAACTTCGCCATTCACTCATTGACAATGGTTATCGCTACTGGGATTGGACAATCCACGCAAACGATTTAAGCGACAAAACTTCCGCAAACAAAATTTATAACAACATTACTTCTCAACTGTCAAAAAGCAAACGAGATACGGAAGTTATTTTGATGCACGAAACGAAGAGGACTGTAGAAATGCTTCCTCGTCTGTTAAAATATCTGCGGGACAACGAGTATGAAGTGAAGATTATATCACCCCTTGATTCCCCAATTAACGTGCGAGGGGAAAAGTAAAATCACAGGCATCTGACAATAATCAGATGCCTGTTTTTTCGTCAATATACTCAATCTACCGTAAAAACTTTTTCGCTACAACGTCATAGAGCCCTGAATCTTCTATACTCTCGCCACGCACTTCAGAATATACTATCATTTTTCCTGACATGAGTAATACAGCATTTTCACTATCTATGCTGTACGCAGGTACACCAAAAACATCATCATCTAAAGGAGTTATTTCTCTATCCTCCCCGATTGCAATAACAAGTTTATCAAATACAAATTTTGCAATTTTAGGTGATATAGTCATATAACACTCGGTAGCAATACGAGTATCGTCTGATAAAACTTCTAAGTAAGTATATTTCTTAGGGATTACCGGACTGCTTGTTGCCTTATATGATGTACTTGAAATATTTCCACTTACATTATCTAAATCGGAAACAGTAATTGCCAAAGTGTCATTAGGCAGCGTTTCAAGCGTACCGAGATTTGCAGAAATTGCAAGTTGTGCAAATAGTGACAGTGCCGCAAGAACTATTGCAAATATAATAGTCAGTATCTGGGATTTTACTGTACTTTTCTTTGCTGCAATACGATAAATAAGAGCCACAATAAGTATAACTGCAAGAGTAACTCCCGCAAGGCGAATTGTTGCAGTATACTTTATAACTGCATCGGCAAGTATTGAAACAACCGCCATTACAACGGCAATTCCTTGAACACCGTAAAATATACCACAGCGAAGGCGTGCTTTTGACAATGTCGGTGTAGGTAACGGATATTCAACGCTTAAATACCTACGCATTTTGAAAAACCAAGGGAATAGGTATCCGCACATAGCAAGAAACGGTAGTATCAGCACAGGAAATATAGCAAGTGATAAAACGCCTGTATAAGTGTAAAGTCTTGATACATTAATATCAATTGATACAATTAAAGAAACTAAAAGCATTGACACCATAATAAAAAGTGTCATCCACTCTTTTTGCCATACAGTTTTATTTACAAGACAACTTTGTGCTATACCATCATCCTTTTGAGGAATGTCAGGCCCACTTACAGTTGAGTAAAAATAGTGGATTTTGTCATAACTTGCAGCATACTTAAAGCCACGTTTTGACCATGATTTTTTATAATCGTAAATGCTTTTCTCTCTATCTTCGCCACCATCTAAAGTTGCAACATCTGCCCAGCAAACACATTTATAAGGCTTAACTTTGTGAAATTTAGCGGTAAAGCGTTCAAAAGATACAAGTTCCCAACCCTTCTCAGCCATTCTTTCCATATACGGAATCATTGCCTTGTAATCGAAAGGGAAAAATGCGAATAATACGGTCTTTGTTTTCTTCTCCATAGTAAGAACCTTTCATCAAAAGTGGAGAGTGTATTATTTCTAACTTAGTAATAGTTTTCTATCAGTAAAATACTTAAAAACTATGTTCCTTACGCATCATACTCCTATGATTCTCTTCATTATTTCAAAAATAATTCAACAACAGGAACTATTTTATTGGGCTTTAGTGCAGGAATAAGAATAGAAACTGAGTTATCCTCTTTTTCTCTGTATTGTATTTCGGAGCCATCGTGTAAAAATTGTACATAATCAATCTTATCTGCAACATTCTCCATTTCTAACGCAGCAAAAGGATAGTCAATTAAGTGAATATACAATCTTTTACCATCATTGGACTGGGTAAGCAAAGTTCCGGGAGGTGCAACATATTCAGGAAGTGCTTTTGTGCAACCATACACAGATCTTCCATTATCAGACATCCACTGTCCAAAGACCTCTAATGCTTCATCAGCCCTATGATCAAAATTACCTCTTGATGTCGAGCCAACATTCATAATCAGATTTCCGCCACACGATACACTGTTAAGCAGAACTCTAATAAGCATCTCCGGGGTTTTCCAACTCATTTCATCACGGAAATATCCCCAAGAGCCGGAAAATGTGTGGCATGCTTCCCACGCCCACAACTCATCAGTGCCGGGGAATTTTGGCCAGTGGGAATTAAATGCCTGTTCTGGAGTCGTAATATCTTGATCGATACCTGTTCTATTATTGATGATGATGTCCGGATTTATTTCTCTAATCATCTTAATCAAGCCTTTTGCATCCCATGTTTCAGGAGTTGTCCACGGCATCCATTCTTTATAATCAGGAAGGGCGAACTTATTATACTCATTTCTAACAGAGTCTAAGGATGGATATGTAAAATCAAACCATATAATATCTATTTTTCCATAATTTGTCATCAATTCTCTAACTTGATTATGAAGGTATTCTTTGTATTTATTCATATCTCGAGATTGATTCATTTCATACGCATTTTCTTCTGCACGTCTTGGATGGAAAAAGTCAATCTGATATTCGGGATGATGCCAGTCAATCAGCGAATAATATATACCAACTTTCAAACCGGCTTCTCTAAACGCCTCGACATATTCCTTGATAAAATCTCTTTTTGCAGGTGTATTTGTTGATTTATATTCAGTATACGCAGAATCAAATAAGCAAAAGCCCTCATGATGTTTCGCTGTCATAACAGCATATTTCATTCCTGCCGCTTTTGCCTTTTGTGCCCATTCTTTTGCGTCAAATTTATCTGGATTAAAATACTTAAAATACTTATCATACTGCTCCTCGCTGATCTTTTCTACTGACTTCACCCATTCATGACGTGCAGGCATTGAGTAAAGTCCAAAATGAATAAACATGCCAAAACGATCTTGCATAAACCACGTCGTGTCACCGTCTGTTTTTTTTATCTTATAATCTAACATTCTGATTCTTCCTTTCGTTTTTCTTTAACCTCTCATATTTTTATACACTATTTTAGATGTATGTTGTATGCCTTATTACAACCCACGATTCTTCCGCAGATGTTTTGTAAATCGTTCCTATTCCTTTTCGATATGTACATCAAACTGCGGATAAGGAATTGAAATATCGTTTTCCTTAAACGCTCTGTTGACCTGTTCTATAATATCAAAGTTAACATCCCAATAGTCTTCGCTGTTACACCATGCACGTGTTGTAAATTCTAATGCGTTATTTGTATGCTTCGACATACGGACAAATGGGGCAGGCTCCTTAAGTACTTTCTCGTGTGATTCCAAAACCTTCATAATAACCAATTTTACTTTTTCCATATCAGAATCATAGGATGCAGAGAACACAAAATCAACTCTACGGAGTTGCTCATAAGAATAATTCTCTACAACAGCGTTGGTAAGCGTTCCGTTAGGAATGGTTATGTTTTTGTTGTCAACTGTTGTGAGACTTGTATACATAATAGTAATTTTTGTTACTTTTCCTTCTTCTCCTTGGGTGCTAATGTAATCACCGACACGGAAAGGCTTGAACACAAGAATAATAATTCCTCCTGCAAGGTTTCCAAGAGCACCTTGCAACGCAAGACCTATAGCAACACCGCAAGAAGCAAGGGCTGTGATAAACGATGTTGTGGGGATTCCGAGAATCATCGCAATCGTGATGAAGATTACAATGTAAAGCGCAATTACTATAAAACTTGACAAAAATGACTGTACTCCCGGATCGACTTTTTTAATTTTGTCAGATGCAAGTACTCTCTTCTTAACAAACTTTACAATTTTGTGTCCGACAATCAAAACAATAAGTGCGAAAATAATCTTTGTTCCTAAAGACATTGCCAAATCCAACAAAAAATCTAAAACTTTTTCTACATTCATAAAATTTCCCTCCGTATATTTGTTTTATATCAAAGTTATTGAAACCAATAATATCGGATAACATTACAAAAACTTAAATAATAATTTTCTTGTAAAACTGTTTTTTCACAAATGCCCAGACAAAGCATACTTGCAAGTAAAACTCAGAAGTCAAAAAAACTTGCCCCATCAGTAGAAAGCCTCAGAGAACACATAAATCTTAGTGGATTATAACATAAATATAATTTCTATTCAAGTAAAAAACCTCGTTAAAACGAGGTTTTTAATACATTATTTATGGAAATGTTCTTTCGTTGCCATTTTTACTATCTTGCTTAATCCTATTACACCAATCAAGTTTGGAATCGCCATAAGTCCATTCATTGTTTCGGAAATACTCCAAATCAAATCAAGACTTCCAACTGCACCGACGAAAACAAAACATACATATATACATCTGTATATCAAAATTGCAGTCTTTGATTTCTTAGTCAAAAATCCTATACTTACTTCGCCGTAATATGCCCAACCGAGAATTGTTGAAAGAGCGAAGAATATTGTTGACAAAGTTACTACAATACCGCCTATATTCGGCAGTATGGAGTCAAATGCAGCAATACTGAGTGCAGAGCCTTCAAATTCACCTGTGTTCCAAAGACCGCTTGTAAGAATGATAAGTGCAGAAATGGTACAAATAATGATAGTAGTGAAGAATACTTCAAACATACCCCAAAGACCTTGCTTAACAGGGTCTTTTGTGTTTGATGCAGCGTGTGCAATAGGTGCACTACCAAGACCTGCTTCATTGGAGAATACGCCTCTTGCAAAACCGTAATGCATTGCAAGCATAATACCATATCCTGTTGCACCGCCTGCAGCCGCTTTGAAGTTAAACGCCTCTCTGAAGATGAGAGCAAAAGCGTCGGGTATCTTATCAAAGTTAAGTACTAACGCTACAATAGAACAGATTACATAGAATACTGCCATAAACGGAACAAGTTTTTCATTTACAGAAGAAATTCTTCTCATTCCGCCCAAAATTACCGCACCTGTAAGAACTGTAAGTATAACACCTGTGATCCAAGGTGCAAGGCCTGTTGTGCTTTTCAATGCAACGGCTATCGAGTTTGACTGAGTAGCATTACCTGTGCCAAGACAAGCAAGCATAGCAAAAACAGAAAACAGCACTGCAAGCCATTTGAGATTAAGACCATTCTTTAAGTAATACATCGGACCGCCGACATATTCACCATTTTCGTTCTTCTCACGGTACTTAATGGAAAGAACAATCTCGGCATACTTTGTAACCATACCCAAAAGAGCACTGACCCACATCCAGAAAACTGCACCCGGGCCACCTGCAACAATAGCAGTAGCAAGACCTGCAATACTGCCTGTGCCTATAGTTCCTGCCATCGCAGTAGCAACAGCCTGGAAGGGACTTACACCGGAATTATCTTTCGAATGCTGATTCTTTGAAAAAACACTAAGCAAAGTGTTTTTCATCATATAACCGAATTTACCAAACTGTAAGAATCCTGTTCTTATAGATAAATACAGACCTGTTCCTATAAGCAAAGTAAGCATTATAGGTCCCCACACGATATCATTTATCGCAGTGTTGATTGCACTAATAATTTCCATACCTATTTCTCCTTTTATGTATTTTCATCGTTTGGAAGCAAACTAACGTCTCTTTTATTAGTTGAAAGAACAACTGAAGTCCTTGTAAGTGAAACACCATAAATTGACTATATGAAATTAAGTATTTCTTCAAGACTTTTCCCGCTTTTGGTAACAATCTTCAATATAAAATCAAAATCTCCAGCAATATAGTAGCACTCTATAATTGAATTGTTTTTATTGACAAGTTCAACAAATTTCTCATAATATTTAGTATTGTCTATTGGGTTTGCACCGTAAAATACCTATTTCGTATATGTATTAAAATAAGTATCATCTAACTTGGAATATATAATTTTTTGCTTTTCATATAAACCAAAACTTCCTGACATAAGATAACTCACTCCACACGCAAGTGCAAAGAAAATCAGTCCATTTGAGCCAAAAATTTCTATGGACAATATGATAGATGCTATTGGGCAATTAACAACTCCGCAAAAAAGTGCTATAAGACCTATAGCGGCTGCAAACGATGGTGAAAGACCTAAAAAAGGTCCTGCAACACAGGCAAACGTAGACCCTATAAAAAATGCAGGAACAATTTCGCCGCCCTTAAAGCCTGCTGCGATTGTTATTGCTGTAAATATGATTTTCAACAAAAATGCTTCTACATTTGCCTCTCCGCCGATTGCACGACTTATAACTTCCATTCCCGCTCCGTTATAATCCTGTGTACCTAAAACAACAGATAAAAGTACAATTACGGTACCACCGACAAATGCTCTTAAAAAGACATTTTTCAAAAATTTGTTCATAAAATGCTCGCACTTTTTAATGCAAAAGCAAAACAGCACACTTACAAGTGCACATAAAACTGCAAGTGCAGTTACCTTTAGAATAGATGTTATTGTAAGACTTTCTATAACAATTCCTGTAAATCTTACACCCTCAAGAGAAAAGACCTTGCTTATCATAAATGCTGTAACGGCAGATATTACACAAGGTATCAAGCCGGCATAATAAAATACGCCTACGGTTGCCACTTCAATAGAAAAAACAGCCGCAGTAACAGGTGTACCGAAAAGTGCTGAAAACACTGCCGCCATTCCTGCCATAATAATAATATGCATACTTTTCCTGTCGATTTTCAAAAGCCTTCCCATGTTATAGCCTATGCTGCCTCCAAGTTGTAATGCAGCACCTTCTCTTCCGGCAGAACCGCCAAACATATGAGTAATTATCGTACTTACATATATTAACGGTATCATAACAAGCGGAATGTCTTTTTCTTCTCTTATTGACTCTATTACTCTGTTTGTATCAATTTTACCTTTCTTTGAGGATAATTGATACATTCCTGCAATCAAAAGTCCACCAACAGGTAATAAATACAGCAAAAAGTTGTGTTCGGCCCTAAGTTCCGTAACATAGTCAATGCACAAATGAAATGTGCTTCCTATAACTCCTCCCAGACAGCCTATTATTGCCGATAAAATTCCCCATTTTAACAATACACTGAAATATTTTATATATGTCTTAAATTCTTCTTTCAACATTTCTCACCTATATAAATAATAATTTTTCTCATTTTTCGCTTTAATTTTAGATTGTATAAAGGATATAAGGTTCAGATTATAATCACTAAAAATCCCTTGCACAAAAGTGCAATTTGATAAACTGCACAACATGGGCATGAAAATCCTGACTTTCAATTTATGCCGTGATGATTATACCATAACGTATGATAATTTACAATACATTCATAAGAATAATGGTAAATTTTATTTGATTATTTAGATTTTCATTGAAATGTGTCGAAATCCGTGTTATACTTAACTGGATATATCCTTAGGGTATACCGAAAATTTTTATTAAGGAGGAACCCACATGAAGCTTTTTACATCAGAGTCCGTTACAGAGGGACATCCCGACAAATTGTGTGATCAGGTATCTGACAGCGTGTTGGACGCACTTCTTGCTGTTGATCCTTCCTCACGTGTCGCTTGTGAAACTTGCGCCACCACGGGCATGGTATTAGTTATGGGTGAAATTACTACTAATGCCAACATTGATATCGCATCTGTCGTGCGTGATACAGTAGCACGAATTGGTTATACAGATGCAAGCTTCGGTATTGACGCAAAAACTTGTGCCGTACTTACTACGCTTGACAAGCAGTCACCTGACATTGCCATGGGTGTCAACCAGTCATCTGAATACAAAGCATCTGATGCAGATGCTGCCGATTTAATCGGTGCCGGCGATCAGGGCATGATGTTTGGTTTTGCTTGCGATGAAACACCTGAACTGATGCCTGCCGCTATTGCATACGCACACAAGTTGGCACTTCGCCTTACTGCTGTACGTAAAGACGGCACACTCCCCTACCTTCGTCCCGACGGTAAGACTCAGGTAACCGTAGAGTATGACGATAACGGCAATATTGTAAGAATTGATACTATTGTTATTTCTACTCAGCACAGTGCTGACGTTAATCTTGAAACTTTACGTCAGGATATGATAACACACGTTGTTATTCCCACTATCCCTGCTGAGTTGATTGATAAAAACACAAAATATCATATAAACCCCACAGGTCGTTTTGTATTGGGTGGCCCTCATGCTGATTCCGGTCTTACAGGTCGTAAGATTATCGTTGATACTTACGGTGGCTACGCTTCCCATGGTGGCGGTGCCTTCTCCGGCAAAGATCCCACAAAGGTTGACCGTAGTGCTTGCTATATGGCTCGATACGCCGCAAAGAATCTTGTTGCCGCAGGTCTTGCTCGTCGTTGTCAAATTGAGGTTGCATACGCTATCGGCGTTGCTCGTCCCGTTTCCATTACAGTTGATACTCATGGCACAGGCGTTGTATCTGATGCACGTCTTGCAGAAATTGTTCAAAATGTATTTGATTTCCGTCCTGCAAAGATTATTGAGAAACTTGACCTTCGCCGTCCCATCTATGCACAAACTGCCGCTTACGGTCACTTTGGCAGAGATGATCTCAATCTCCCATGGGAGAAGACTGATATGGTCGATGTTCTTAAAAAGGCTTTGTAAATACAAAAACGTCAAAAATGCTCCGAAAACATCGGAGCATTTTTCTATTTAGTTAGTAATTCGTGTAAATCGTAAACCGTTTCGCAGACGTGAGTTGCACCGCAGTTTGTCAATTCTTCCACTGAGCCAAAGCCATACAACACAGCGATGCCGTCAATACCATTTTGGAGTCCGCCGATTACATCTCTGTCTCGGTCACCTACCATAGCAATTTTTGTTCTGTCGCAATTATAATTATCAAGTACCTCGGTGATACACTGCGTTTTATTTGTGCGGCGACCGTCAAACTCACTGCCGAGAATCATATCAAAGCAATCTGTAAGGTCAAAAGATTCAATAACTCTACAAGCAAATTCCGTAGGCTTGGACGTTGCAACAACCAAGGTTTTTCCCCTTGACTTTAGATCCCTAAGCATTTCTTCCATACCCTCATACAATGTATTTTGTAATACACCTATCGGTCGGTAGTATTCTCGGTAGTAAGAAACAGCCTTTGTGGCATCAGTTTGACTTAATCCAAAATATTTCATAAAACTATCGTCCAACGGTGGACCGATAAAACAGGTCAGTTCATTTCTGTCTTTAACTTCGATACCAAATTTATTAAGTGCATATTCTACTCCTCGAGTGATGCCATCCATTGAATTAACGAGTGTTCCATCTAAATCAAAAAGAATAATATCGTACTTTCCCATAAATTTTCTCCTGAACATTCATTTTGTTCATTATATCAGTATTTTGAGGTCCTTTCAAGTCTTGACATTAGATAAAAAGCGTGTTAAAATGAAAAAGTATTATTCCATACGTTCAAATCTAATTTCTTGACTATGAATATGATTAAGTAGCAAAACTCTGCCGATTCAGAGAGCAGGATGGTTGGTGAAAATCCTGTGACGATGTTTTGACGAAATACAACATGGGAGTTGAGAACGTTGTGCAACGTATTTGCACGAAGAGGTCGGCTATACCGATAAAGTAAGGTGGTACCACGAAGTCATTCGTCCTTATATTAGACGTATGGCTTTTTATTTTTATTGTGAAAGGAAGAAACACCATGACACCATTGGAAGCATTAGAAATACTCAAACGTGACAGTTTGCAAATCTTCTCTGAAGAAGGTTTGCAAGAGCGTCTGCTCTCAGGTAAAAAGTTAAAGATTAAGATGGGTGCTGACCCAAGCCGTCCTGACTTACATCTCGGTCACTCTGTAGTACTGCGTAAACTTCGTCTTTTGCAGGACCTCGGCCACGAGATTATTTTCCTTATTGGTGACTTTACCGCTATGATTGGTGATCCAAGCGGTAAGAGTAAGACTCGTCCAAGCCTTACATTTGAGGAAACCCGCAAAAATGCTGAAACCTACTTAAAGCAAGTCACTAAAATCCTCGATCCTGAAAAGACTCGTATCACCTACAACTCCGAATGGCTCTCCACAATGACATTTGAGGACGTTTTGAAACTTGCAGGTCACTATACAGTTGCTCGTATCCTTGAGCGTGATGACTTTGCAAAGCGTTATAAGGAAAATTTACCAATCGGCCTCCACGAATTTTTCTATCCTCTAATGCAGGGCTATGACTCTGTTGCACTTGAGGCAGATATTGAGGTTGGTGGCAACGACCAGACTTTCAATCTCCTTGTAGGTAGAGAACTTCAAAAGGACTTTGGTCAAAAACCTCAGGAAGTTATTACTTTCCCACTTCTCCCGGGTCTTGACGGCGTTGAGAAGATGAGTAAGTCACTTGACAACTACATTGGTATTGACGAGCCTGCCGAGTTAATGTTTGAAAAGTGTATGAAAGTTCCGGATTCACTTATCTCCGATTACTTCCGTCTTACAACCGACTACGATTTTGCAAGTGCTGTTGAACTTATCAACAAAGACATTCGTGAAGCACATTTTGTATATGCTCGTGAACTTGTCCGTATGTATCATGGTGAAGATGCAGTTGCTGCTGCAGAAGCACGTTACAGAGAGATTGCAAAGGGCGGTATCCCAGACGAAATGCCTGTAGTACATGCCGATACAAAGCCTACGTCAATTATCGACCTTGTTAGAGTTGCAAATCTTGCACCATCTAACTCAGAAGCACGCCGCTTAATTCTCGGCAACGGCATTAAAATCAACAACGAAACTGTCAATACCCTTGACTTTGTCATCGAGGATAACGGCAGTATCATTGTAAGCCGTGGCAAGTCTAAGTATGTTAAGGTTGAATGGTAAGTATTCTTACTAAATAAGTTAAAAATTCCCACTAAATTTCTTAATTTAGTGGGAATTTTTTATTCTTGTGTCCTACTCATCTCGTCAAGTTCTTTCAAATCAAACGGAGTTGTCTGATAGACGTAGTAGTTGAGCCAGTTTGTAAATAATAATGTAGAATGAGAACGCCACGTAACAAGCGGTTCTTTTTTTGGGTCATTGTCCGGGAAATAATTTACAGGCACGTCAATTGGCAAGCCTTTATCAATGTCACGGAAATACTCTTTAGCAAGCGTTTCTCCGTCATACTCCGAATGTCCCGTTACAAAAAACTGTCTGCCGTGTTTTGCAGATACAATATATACTCCTGCTTCCTCCGACACAGACAAAATGCGAAGTTTGGGATTTTTCTCAATCTCCTGTGCATACACAGTCGTATGACGGGAATGAGGCACATTAAAATATTCGTTAAATCCACGAAAAATTGGCTCTTTCTTATCAAGTAGACGATGACGGAAAATTCCAAACATCTTCTTATCAAGGCGATGTTTTTGGATACCGTAATGGTAGTAAAGCCCTGCCTGTGCACCCCAGCAGATATGGAACGTAGAGTATACATTCGTCTTACTCCACGCCATAATCTCCTCAAGTTCTTTCCAGTAGGCAACTTCTTCAAATTCCATATCCTCAACAGGAGCACCTGTAATTATCATGCCATCATAGTAGTTGTGACGAAGTTCGTCAAATGTATGATAGAAATGAAGAAGATGTTCCTCAGGAGTGTTCTTGGATTTATAAGTCGATGTCTGCATCAAGTCAATTTCAATTTGCAAAGGTGTGTTTGACAGACATCTTAAAAGTTGTGTTTCAGTAACGATTTTTGTGGGCATAAGGTTTAATATAACAATCTTCAAAGGACGAATATCCTGTTTTTCCGCACGATCGCTGGACATGACGAAGATATTCTCGCTTTCAAGAATAGAATGTGCAGGCAATGCATTTGGTATTTTTATCGGCATAATCCTATTGTGCATCGGCAGTCAATACCGATACTTTCTCCTTCTTTATAGATTCATAAAAAACTAAAACTTTAATAATAAGTGATTATACCACAATTAAATGAGACGTGCAATGACTATTTTTGTTATCTTACATTAAGACGGCCTAAATACGACTAAATGCACCACATCTTTTTCTACATATCTGTTATACTAAAGCCAGTTTGAATGGCGGTGATTATTTTGGGTTCAGTCTTTCGAAAATTATCAAATGCAATAATTAGTTACATTAAACATCTTGATAAGGTACTTCTACTTCTTTGTATCTTATCAACTGCATACGGCATTGTGTTAATATATAGTGCAACGTACAGTTTTTCATCATTGCACTACGTCTATACTCAAATTTTTGCCTTTGTAATTGGTGTCATCGCATATCTTTTCGTTGCCTGTTTCGATATAGAGTATTTTACGAAGCATTGGCAACTATTGTACATTGGAAATTTACTTTTAATTGGCTCACTATACTTTTTAGCAGACAGAAACCACAACAACACTAACTGGATAAATATTGACATCTTAGGACTTAGTATTCAGCCTGCGGAAATTGGAAAATTGATTTTCATTCTTACCTTTGCACGTCATCTAAACAGTTGTAAAGACAAGGTAAGTTCCTGGAAAAATGTATTTTTTCTAACACTTCATGTTATTGTTGTTGCAGGATTTGTAATTATATTTTCAAAAGATGACGGAATGACCCTTGCGTATCTTTTTATTGCGGTTGTTATGGCATTTATATCGGGCATAAAATATAGGTACTTTATTGTCGGAGGTATTTCCATATCGGCTCTTCTTCCGATAATATGGAACTACCTTTTAGACGACTACCAAAGGCTACGAATTTTAGTAGTATTTGACCCAACAATCGACACTGCAAAAGCATATCAGGCAAATCAAAGTCAAACAGCACTTAGTTTTGGCAGTTTGACAGGACAAGGCTTTTTACAAGGCAGACGCACCCAATTCAGCCTTATACCTACAAAACATACAGACTCAATATTTGCAGTTGCAGGTGAAGAATTTGGCTTTATCGGTGCAGTTATAATAATTATTCTCCTGTCTTTAATAGTATTACGCTGCTTTTACTGCGGTGTAAAAAGTGCTGACTCCCCTTGCGGTCTTATGGCAGTTGGTTTTGGTGCAATGATAATGTTTCAAACACTTCTAAATGTCGGTATGAACATGGGTATTTTACCTATTATCGGACTCACTTTACCTTTTATAAGTTATGGTGGTACGTCACTTATGACCATGTATGTTGCCATGGGTATTGTTGCGGGAATTTTAATGAGAGAAAGACGTAAAAATTTGCCACTTAAACTGAGTAAATAATTTTCAAAACATATTGCAATTTAACTATCAATGTGCTATTATGCAGACATAACCCAAGTTATTAAAAACCCTATAATATGACATAAACGAATACTTGGAAATTGGCTATGAATCTGTTTATATTAAGGAGTGGAGTTTATGGTAATAGATATTCACGCACACATTTGGGCTGGACGCTACGAAGAAGACAAAGAATTTCTTATGAAGTCAATAGAGATGTATGACATCGAAAAAGTGTATATTTCGGGACTTAAGAGTTACATCTCTGACGTTGAAGAAGTTGACGAACTCAACGAAGAAGTCTATAAATTCATGCGTGAACAGCCTCGTCATATTGGCGGTGCTGTATATGTAAACCCCAAAAATGCAAATGTAATGGACGTTATCCGCCGTGCCTGTGAGGATCGTGGTTTTGAAATAATCAAATTGTGGTGCTGCACAACTGCCGATGACGTAAGTGTTGATCCAATAATGGATTACGCTGAGGAAAATGGTATCCCTGTACTTTTCCATTCATTTCACAAGGCTACAAAGCAAGTGGAAAACGAATCTACAGGCATTCACGTTGCACGTATTGCTCGCCGTCACCCAAAAACAAAAATCCTTATGGCACATCTGGGCGGTAATGCCTATGATGGTATCCCTTCCATTCGTGATTGTAAAAACGTCTGGTGTGACCATAGCGGCTCAATATTTCATGGTGACGATATCAACTACACTGTTGAGCAAATTGGCGTAGAGCGTCTTTTATTGGGTTCTGATATGCCCGGCGGCCCATATCTTATAAATGTCGGTCAGGTTTTAGGTGCCGATTTAAGCGAAGAAGAACGTGATATGATTTTCTATAAAAACGCAAAAAAATTGCTGGACAGAAGTTTCAGACTGTAGGGAGTAAGAATATGAAGAAATTAGACTTCAACTGTTTTTGTGGCAACTGGCCATTTAATAAAGTACGTTATAACACTTTCAAAAAACTTTCCGAACTCCACAGCCGTTTAGGTATTGAGGGCGGTTTTGTTTCATCTTGTGAGGCGATTTTCTATCAAGATCCCTATGAAGCAGAGAAAGACCTTGCTGCTTCCATTAAAGGCACAAACTACATGCAAGCACAGATTATAAATCCCAAATTGCCCGGTTGGAAAGATGATTTGAATCGCGGTGTGAATGAACTGTCAATTAAGGCTGTTCGTCTTATGCCCGGTTTTCATGATTATCTGCTTACTGATGACATAATGGACGAACTGATAGAGGCTCTACGTGAGTACAAACTCCCCATGATAATAACGTTGCGTATGAAAGATGAGCGTTCTACATGGATGATTCACCCTCGTACAATCGAACTATCTGAACTATGTTCTTTCCTTGAAAAGACAGAAGATATTATCACTATCGTTGCAAATATCCGTACGGCACAGACGACAGCATTACACGATCAGTTTAATAAGCGTTTCAATCTTTTTGTAGATACGTCAGGCTTAAAGGACGGCAAATTCCCAATAGAATCAATTTGGCAAAGTCCAACGCGTGAACATCTTATCTACGGCTCACTTGCTCCCATTCTTGAACCACACTCTACTGCATTGCTTGTAGATGCTGCTGATATCGGAAGTGACGCAAAGGAAACTATATATTCCGGCAACGGAATTATGGAACTTTTAGAAATGTAATATAGTAAAATCGCAGTTGACATTCAACTGCGATTTTTGTTCGTTACCGAAGAATATCTGCTACGCTGTCGGCAAGTTCTCCCACAAATTTCATACCCTTACCAAGTGTTGAACGGCGGCACATAGTCTTTTTCTTTGGCATCATAGTATAAACGGCACCTGATACAGCCATACCAAATAACGCACCTTTAATAAACCCACTTGTACACATTTTAATTCACCTTTCCTCAAATATTTGTTTTAGCCTCATTTGTAGTATACCCAAAACGAAATTATAAGGACGTGGTATATACTTGAAATTATGTTTTATTTAAGAACTCTCTGACTTTGACGCAAAAACCGACAACTAAGAAATTGTCGGTTTTTAATATTTATTAACTTACGTCTGTTAAGTCAATCAAAAACGCTTTTTAACAAAGAAATATGATAACCAATATATTAAAACAACAACGCATATGTTATATGAAAGAAAATTTACCAATTCTGATTTGTTTGCAAACGAAAGTGCAACAATAACTATGCCGTTAAGGATGATATATATATTAAATGCAATACTTTTCGCACTGTTCATTATAAAAATATTTCTTTCATCATTTTCCTTAATCTCTTGCTGTTTGAGAAGTGTTTCATTTCTGAGCACAGTAAAATATTTTCTAATCTTTGCTATTGCACAAACTACAAATGCAAGTCCCATACCTGAAAGCAGATCATTTTCCGTCCTGATTATGAATTGTGCAATAAGCATTGACAAACCAATAAATAAATAGCATAAATAAATATACAATCTCTTTTGTAGTTTTCTCTTAAACGTCATTACATATCCTCCTCAAAAATAAAAATATCTTCAATTTTCACACCAAAGTATTTAGCAATCTTAAATGCCAAAATTATAGACGGATTATATCTGCCATTTTCCAACGAACCTATCGTTTGACGTGATACACCTACTTCTTCTGCTAAAACCTCCTGCCCTATTTTTTTCTCTTTCCTAAATTCTTCCAAACGATTCTTCACACGGCACCTCCTAAACATAATGGAAAGTTTGCTTTCCATTACAAGTATAATATATGAATTACAAAATGTCAAGTACACTTTCCATTTATTTGCGGGGCGTTGCGTATAAAATCCCCGACAGCAATAAAAGTTGTCGGGGATTTGTGTATAACGTTATGTAGATGGTAATACAGTGTTACAAAGAGTAATTAAGTGTATTTATTGTAACTTTGACACACGTTTTTCTTCGATTTTGAATTTTATAATTGCTACAACCGTAATAACAAATTCAATTCCATAGGATATAGCAGAAGAAATTGGAGCATTGATGAGTAAATTATATGCAACTGCAAGTGCGTGGGGTATTAACACAATCTTTCTCATAAGTTTTATATTGCGAATGGCAAACGTAACTGCATACATACAAGAAGAAATTAAATACAAAACATCCCATACTGAAGCACTTGGCAAAATAATACAGTTTACTATTATAAAACTCAAAATCGTTGCACCGCACAACGCAATAATCATATATGCAGGAACTTCTTTGTCCTTTTTCTCATAAGTATAGCAAATCAATCCACGTGCAATTCCTATTGAAACGGAAATCATTGTAAAGAAAGATCCTATAAGTAGATACGACACTGCCAAAAATACATTGCCGGTTAGTTGAAATATTAAATAATACCTTTTAGTCTTAAAAAAATAACTGACACAAGGTAGTTTCCAATAAGACAGTATGAGAACATTACTGGCATAGGGTAGCTGCCGTACAGGAGTGCGACAAGAAAAATTGGCGATACTTGGTTTTCACAACCAGGTATCGCCTTTTTCTATCTTTAACAGAATGTTTGAATCTTATTGGAGGTACATATGATGCAGGAATTGAACTATATCCGTTGCGGCGATTACCATATTCCCGATATTCGTTTGCCAGAAGAAACCAGACCTATTTGTCGTTGGGGACGGTTGCACAGGGATTATCTTGAAGAACATCACCCTATCCGCTTTAACGACCTTGTTCTCAGCGGCGAACTGTGGACTTATATGGCTGACGTGAACGAGCAGGTACAGAACCGTCTTGAACTCATTATCGAGCAGATGAAAGCATCTGAGGGCGTAACAGAGCGTATGAAGCAGCGAGATCAGATGGCATTGGTTGGAGCTATGAACAGCATCCGTAATCGTGCAGAGGAGATTATTCTGCGTGAGATGATCTACGAGGAGGATGCGGTATGAGAATCCTTGAAGAATTTTGGTACGGCAACATCGAGCCAACCGAGTATGACACATCCTCTTGCAAAGAATACAGGAAGCTGCTGGAACTGATTTGCAGGAATGAAGAAAAGCTCAAAGCCACTTTGACGGACGAGCAGAAAGAGTTGTTTGAGAAATACAACGATTGTGTGCGTGAATATCAAACGATCACAGATTGTTTGATATTCCAGAATGGTTTCAAACTGGGCGCAAGAATAATGTTGGAAGTCATGGAAGAATAACGGAACATATAGCGTAGCGCCCATCGGTAAAGTTCTGACCGATGGGCGCTTTTTTGTTTTATCCGCGAAAACGTGACGATAAGAGTGGCAATATTTTACGTTTAGAAACTCCATCCTTCTTTCTCGCATAATCCCAAAATATCAACGCAAGCAACACCCAGACTATTACATACAAATGGAATCTTTTTTTGTCCGGTTTTGTTTTCTTCCGTAATAACAGTAAGACCGTACTTCATCGCAGTTGCAATGAGAAAGGCATCTCCAGAGGACTTCACCTGCTTGAAGTCAACAAGTTGAGGGTTGGATGTTACGACTTTTTTCACATTCTCTTGCACTTCATCGTCAATGGGCAAAACATCTCCCTGCAGCCCAACAAACCACTTCTTCAATGCATCGTCGTTTACTTCCTCAATAATTTCAGAGCACGTAACAATACGCTTTTGCGAAATCAATTCGTCGATATGCTTCCAAAGCGTTTTGTTGATTGTGCGGCGGTGAGGCTCATTGTCTTTTTGCGACAAGATGGAAGATGTATCAATGATATACTTAACTTGTGGCGTGTTATTTACCATTTCGACACCTCCCACATAAACTTGTCAATATGGTTTTGTTTTACACCCAAATACCGTGCAACATCCTGCTTATCAAAATACCCCTCTCTAAATCCATGATAGAACGTCTTGCAAAGAGATGAGCTGTTCTGGTCAATTACCTCGCGGGAAATATTTCGAGGGATGGTTTTTCCGGTAATTCGTCGATATTCCCGCATTTGTTCTCGCTCATTCTCAAAGGCGGTCCGGATGGTTGCCATCAAAGAAGAGTACTGAGCTTGTGAAATCTTTTTGGCATCAAGAAGTCTCCTGCAAACCACTTCTTTGCTTACTGAAAACTTGGCTGCAATAGTTTCCACCATATCAAGGTCGATTTCGTCTGCCGTATAGCTTCCAAGTTGCTTAAGCAAATTAGCCTTGGGAACAAGAACTTCCCCGGCAACGGCATTGCAAAACACCTCTTCTTTTTGCGCTGAAAAAGAACTCAGCATTTCATTACACACGGCGGAACTTCGCTTGATGAGATGAACCAATTCGTGAATAATGGAAAATGTTTTTGCCGGATATCGGTCCTCATTATTTAAGCCGATCATCGGGAGAACATCATCATAAATTGCAAAGCCACGAACAATTTCAGTGTCAATCCCTGTAAAACAATGCACGAATACGCCCGCTTCCTCGGCTGCATTACGAATAAACAAATACAACTGCCGAGCACTCGGACATTTATACTGTAACTCTGAAGTCAAGCACAGTGCGTTTCGGATTGTCCTCGCCCATAAGCTAATATCATCGGTCCCATTTATCGAGATTGAAAAAGTAGGAATTGTTTCTTTCAATGCCTTCTTTGATTCGATCAGCAACTCCCGTGCACTCAAAATATCTGCAATGGCCAAATTAAGAGCGCTGTTATCAACTGATGCGTCAGGCAAGGTTCGTAAATTTCGCATCTGGGGCAAATGTTTTACATTGATATCCGAAAAATTCATATATAAGCCCGCAAAAGGAATCCGATAGCATTTAGCGATAGCTTTCGCCTGATTGATTGTTGGGAACTTTCCAGAGGCTTCATCTTCCCACTGCGCAACTTTTGCTTCCGGGAGCTTTGTCATCCGAGTAACATAGTCGAATGACACCGCCTTTTTTTCACGGATACATCTCATGGTTTCTTTGTTGATACGAGCATAAATGTACATTTTCTCACCCCCTATGTATTAGTGCTTATGCGGAACTCATTTTTTGTTCTCTATCTTCTCTTTCAACATGTCAAACTCCTGTTTGCGTGGAACATGCTCTAACCGCATAAACGCAAGTAAGCACATTTGATAGACTTCATCATACCACGATTCCAGTTGCTCTTTGGTCAAATCTCCTATAGGTTTCTTGTACTTTGGACCAGCTGGATCTACATTGTTGTGGCGAATATTGAAGTTATTAAAAGTGTAAAATAGGTCACTTGCAAATTTTTTATCGATAGTTTCAAGTTCGTCCCTTTTAGGCTCAAGTAAATCAGCAAACACAAGTAGCGTTTGTCGCTTGCTTTCAAGATTGCCTTTCATCGAATGGTGGTTGTAGGCAATAATTTTGTACGACGAGGCTCCTGGGATTAATTCTGATTCGGATACTGCAATTGCGGCATTATCTTTCGGAACAAAAATGGTAAAACCATCTTCCGAACATTGAATGTAACCGATAGCTTCTATAACTTTGTTAATCTGTTGCAAATAAAAGGATTTATTTATCTGTCCAAAGAAGTAGTGGTCCTCAAAATGTAAAACAAAGTTATAAATGTACTCGCAAAAAGAAACGAGATAATCTATGTTAAATTTTTTTGGTTGTTCTTCAAAACGGAATCCATGCACTTCATCAAATTCGCCAAGGTCGAGGCATGTCCCACGAAAAAAGAATCCTTCAAAATTTAAGGAAATTAAATCTGCTAAAGATTTTCCATAACGAGGATCTTTGCCGTAAAAAAGGTCATAAAGTTTGGAGTACTCTTTTTTAAGATCAACTTTTCCTTCCTTGAGAACTTGTGCAAAATTTCGTCGCATAATAAATCACCTCATTCCGTTACGGGTTGTCCGCTTGTGAGCAAAAGGGCAATCCCTCGTACACAGTATTTATCACTGATGCAATCTTTTCTTTTTCTCTTGACATCAGCCGTTCCAGTTTTTATCCCAACACACAAGAGGACGAAAACCAAACAAAAATAGGATTATTTGTCAAGAATATTAAATAATTCTGAGTTTGCTATATACCCAAATCGTTTCCCATAGTTTCCGATATATGATGTTGCATAAGCTGAAAGCTGTGTGTATTTTTGGTCTTCGGTTGACACGATGCGCATTTCGTAATCATATTCTGAAAGGCGCGTGATAAGGGCTAAGTCGTTTTCTTTGGCTTTCTTTGTGTATCTAAAAGCACCTGTTCCCAGACGAAAATCGAGGTTGTTGTCTGCCTCAAAGGTAACGCGAGCTTCTTGTACCAAGTTCAAATCAATGTAATTCATGTTAATGATACAAGAGAAAGTATTCTTAGTACCTCGAGTATTTTTTATTGTCAAAGCAGGGAAAAAGTCAAATGTACCCTTGCTCAGCCAAAAATATTGCGTTCCGAGACCGGCTTTACTTCCGGGGTCGGCTTGAATGCGAGCAGTATCAGAATGGCTCAATGTAATCACCATTGTAACTTCCTGCGATTCATCAATCTTGGTTGTGCCGTGAACCTCATCATACAACAATGTCCATGCAGGATCTTTCTTTTCTGCAACATCTGCTGCACTAAGTTGATGAATATCCCATTTCTGCTCGGAAATGCTTTTGACGAACTCGGTCCAAGAGAAGTTCATTTCCTGAATATGCTCTTTTTCCACTCGTATTGCAGCTTCTGCATTTTGAGACATGCCAGGACCCGTAAAATTTCCAGAAGTGACTACCAATTCTTCGTCATCTGGCGTTTTATATCCATAGCATTTTGCGTGTAAAAGACGTTTGCGGTTTACAATATTAACTTCTGCTCCACACTCTAAAAGAGCCTCAACTACTTGAATGCTGCTCAATCTTTGAGCTGTGCTTCCGCCAATGTACGCAACTATCTTACCTCCACTTTGGACGTGGCGAGTGAAATACGGATAGAACCGAACACCACCGTTATAGTTTGCGAAGCCGGAAATGATGTAAAGCGTACCAGCGCCAACGGCGTGATCTTTTATCCACATATTATCCAAGAGCTTAAGCAACGTAGATGCGTCGCCTGTGCGGTATACTCCTGGTTGCAATAAGAATTCCATGCAGTCCCTCCTTATGCATTTCGCAAAACGATTAAAGTTTCCCTGTTAATCGCATTCTTTGCGTTCAGGCCATAACGCTTATAAGTTTGGAGAGGAAACAACTCTTCGATTTGCCACCCACACTGCTGAGCGAGCACCGCAAGAAGGCAAGGAGTATCAATGTTGTACTCTGTTCCTCCCAGCGTCGTTTTATTATGTCCTACAACCAGACCATACAAGCCGTTGGGCTTCATCATAGATCTTACGTTGATAAACATAGCCTTCATCTCTGTAAAGTATTTATAGACAAGCGTAGGAACTGCTTGCTTACGAAATCCATCTTTTTCATTCAGCGACTCAGCCATAGAACAAATGAGGTTATAGATTTCCTCTGGCAAACAACTTGTATTCTCTGCAATCTCGCTGGCCCACTTGCTTTTCTCGGTTTTTAGCAACTCGCGACTTCCAATAAGACTCGCTTCCAGCCGTCCAATCTCTGAAGCGCTGCACAAACCAAGCCACACTAAGCTAATTCGCTGAGTATCGATATAAGGCAAGGCAGTTACATACGGAGGGCTTGTAATTGCTGCATCAAATTGAACGTCACCGAAAGGCTTAGCACATTTGATGTCGCAATTAAATGCACGGTTATTTGGGAAAAAGGCTTTGTCCTCCACAGATTGTGTCTGTTCTATTTTCTTCAAATACTTAGAGGCTTTTTGGATATACGCATCCAAAAAGCTTATTTCAGGCATTGGGGATTTCCGACGCCTTATTCGTAAATCAGAAGGCTCTTGATAAGAATAATCCCGAATTAGATCACTGGCGACCACAAGAAAGAAGTCCTGAATCGGTGGATCGTCATTTTCCAACTCTTTGCGAATAGATTCCAGCATACATAGCGTGTCCATAGGAATCCAATTACTCAGATATTTGAGTCGCTCATCGTCTTTTGGGATGTTGATTGCCATGGGTTGAGACAAGGCTCGTTTCAATTCATACAAACGGACAGATGCTTCCTCAACATCCATCTTTAATGCACCAACCTTGGTATTGGCAATTAAACAAGCCAAAGGATTTATGTCTGTTCCATATGCTTCAATTCCAGCGTGGGCACATTCAACAATTGTTGTGCCGCTTCCGTCAAATGGGTCTAATACCTTGTGGCCACGTTGTACCCCAAACACATTTGCAATCGCATGCACGATCTGAGGATTGAACTTCCCTTTATATTCGTGAATACCATGTGTGGAATAGCGAGTGTGCTGTTTGACAGCCCTTAAAGTATCGTCCTTTTCATATAAGCCTTGACGTGTGGGGTAGCTAACGCCATCGATCTTATATGCACGATAGAAAGTGAGCTCTTTGGCATTATCAAGGTTGATTCTTTCGCCGGAAATGATAGTGCAATGTTTGTCGTCAGACACCACGTTAATCCCTGGCAATAAGACATTCAGTTCTCGCATTTGGAGAACCTTTTCATACTCCATATACGAATATGGAAATTTTAACAATTCGATTTGCATGTTACATTAGTCCTTCCTAAAAATAAGGATATTTTCGGTTTTAATCTTCCCGTACTTTAGGTTGAAGGATTTTTTTGTTGAGGCAATTTCTCGTTCAATATTTGCAACGAGTACCATTTTGTGGTCTTCAGCGACGCTGCAGATCAGCTCTGCATTATCAACTATTTTCCCTTTAATTACAGAACGCCCAACAACAAAACAAATGTGTCCACCTAAAAGCAAGACCTCAGAGAGCAAATCAAAAACGCTGCTCATTTGTTTTCGGAAATCTTCTTCAGTCTGTCCGTTCTTCTTCTGATAATGGGGTCTTGCTCCAATTTCAAAAGTTCTAACTTGGATTGGATCGAACCCCAGCCACCACATTCTGTATTTGTGGTATAGCCAATATTCGTAAGCATTAGGGTACGGAGGGGATGTAATGACCAAGCCAACCGGTTTATCAAAATCCGAAGCAAGTACGGAAAGAATGTCTTGGTTGCGGATTTTGCTACATTTCAAATTGACCCTATTTCCTCTTTTTGCTTCATGTGTTTTGTTGCATGCAGTTAGAAACGATCCAAAAACATCATTGGCAGTATAATTATTATCAACAGCAGCATATCGAGTATCGCTCTCTTGATTCGAAACTCGAACGATAATACTGGATAAAGACAGCTTCAGTGCATTTTTTAGATTGACATCGCTTTGTTCGTCAATGTGCTTCAAGAGAGAGGATAAAGCTTTTTGGACATCAGGTTTAAACCAGTGATCGAGATTGGGAATAGTTGGAATATCTACACATCCATCAAAGGTGTTTTTTGCTTGCTCATAAACATCATAGGCTACTGGCAAAAAATCCGGAGGGAGTTCTTTGGTTTTTACGCTTGAAATCAAACAAGCAATCGGATTCAAATCAATTCCGACAGACTCAAAACCCGCACGCTGTGCCTCAAGAAGAGTTGTTCCACTCCCACAAAACGGGTCCAATACAACCGCACCTTTGTCACATCCCAGGGCAGAGATAAGCTCTCTCGGTATATCAGGAATAAATCTTGCAGGGTATGGATGGATACTCGCCAATGAATCTTGGGAAGCGTTAGTGAAATTCCAGTCCACGGCTTTTAACCTTGCATATCTGGAATCAAATATCTCAATATGTGACATAAACTATCTCCTAAGTTATACCTGTTACAGGTGTATACGGTGTTCAAGTGCCAGTCCAATCAGTCGATCTGCTTGATCAGCCATGAACAGAGGAATATTCAGTACATCAT
The DNA here is from genome assembly GCA_045639125.1 of Eubacteriales bacterium. Lineage (GTDB taxonomy): Bacteria > Bacillota > Clostridia > Oscillospirales > QAMX01 > JAZUCL01. The sequence continues at coordinate 62,896 of JAZUCL010000017.1, forward strand.
CATCCAGCTTCAGATTATCAAGCGAGAACCGAACACGGAGCTTTACTTTATCCGGGAACAATTCCTTGAATTTTCTGAGGCTCTTGCTCGCCAAATTTGCTTCGGATTTTACTTCAACAGGGAAAATGTCATTATCCCGCTGAATCAGAAAATCCACTTCATATGGTGGATTATTCTGCGACCAATAACGAGGTAGTACCTCAAACTGCGTAATCAAAGTTTGCAATACATAGTTTTCGGTTAAGGCTCCCTTGAACTCGGTGAACAGGCGGTTACCTTCGCCAAAAGCCGTAGGAGCCAACTGCGCCAGACGACGAAGCAGACCTACGTCCACCAAATAAAGTTTGAACGCAGACAGATCATCATAAGCGGCTACAGGAAGACCAGGAGCACTGCTGCGGTAGATCTTATGCACCAAGCGGGCATCTACCAACCATTGAAGAGCATCCTCATATTCACGAGCTCTTGCACCTTCTTTGACAACCTTATAGATAAATTTCTTGTTCTCTCTTGCCAACTGAGAGGGAACAGACTTCCAAATCATAGAGATCTTCGGAAACTCGGTAAGATTGGGATGTTTAGCAAAGTCACGCTCGTAAGCACCGATGATATCGGACAAAGCTTCCTGCATGGCAGATACGTCACGGGCCTCCGTCCACATCTTTACCGATTCCGGCATACCTCCGGTAACATAGTACATCTTTAGCTTCTCATATAACGGATTGAAAAAAGCATCGGGAATCGGCTCAAGTGTATCCACGCTCTCCAAATACTTCACAAGGTTCTCATCACCGTTTGCGAGAAGGAACTCGGTAAATGTCATGGGGTCGATCTGCATGAAGTTGACCTTTCCTACAGGAAAAGAAGATGGCTTAGCCAGGGCAATGCCAAGCAGCGAACCGGCACAGGCAATGTGATACTGCGGAGCATTCTCGCAGAAATACTTCATGGCATTGATGACCTTGGGGCAGTCCTGCACCTCGTCAAAAATGATGAGTGTCTTTTCAGGCAAAATCTTATAGCCGCTGGCCAGCATCAGATTCTGCAGAATCCGATCCACATCTTTGGTAGTTTCAAAGAACTGTTTATATTCTTCGTTTTCATCAAAGTTGAAATAAGCGGTATTTTCATAATAGCGTCTGCCGAACTCTTTCAGAACCCAGGTCTTTCCCACCTGACGAACACCCTTCAGAATCAGCGGCTTGCGATAGGGTGAATTCTTCCATTCAAGCAGTTTGTTCAATATCAATCGTTCCATAAAAACACTCCTTCACACTTTTATTGGAGTTTTGAGATTTTTCAATCACACTATTATTATACTCAGGACTTGTGAACAAATCAACCTGTTTCACAAGATTATTAAATATTTTTGTGCTTGAAATCACATTATTATAGATATGCTAACGCGATAAGATTTGAAATGAAGCCGCCAGCGGTTTTTGACTTCTACACAACCTGTGTCGAAGTTGCATTTTTTACTTCGACGCAACTTGCGGCGAAGTGATTTTTAACTTCTGTCCAAGTTGGTCAGAAGTTGGATTCTGACTTCCGACCAACTTGGTTGGAAGTCTATTTTTTGTTCCCGACAAGTTGTCGGGAAGTTGATTTTAGAAATTCTGTCCAACTTGGGCAGAATTATTTTTTACATTTTTTCATTGAGGCAGTTCTAAAAATGCCTTTCTCGGCGGCTACCACTGGGAGAGAAAATTTTCTGAGACTACTCCCCAAAACGCCAATCCCATCGGCTACCACTTGGAGAAACATTTTGAAAAATTGCAAACGAAACACGCATAAAAAGTTTGTTTTCCCCGGCTACCATTTGAGAAGAACTATGGACAAAAAGCCTTTCTCACCGGCTATCACTTGGGAGATAAATAACCATCCATTTAAGTTGTGACACAAAACTCCCTGAAATAACGGGACAAAAAATATGTTAAGTAGGGTACGAATTTGAAAGTTTCTTCTGGAGGTATATGAGAGAGTTTTTCAAAATCTTTCCCAAAACCCGTTGATAAATCGCTCCTAAATGTCCTAACCAGTAGAGGGATCTTTTTCTGATCCCGTTGAAAACTGCTCTTTGAAATTCCGAATATAGTGAGAGACATTCAGAATCTTGACGAACAAGTGATGTATCTGTATAATGGTGGCACAACTGAATACCAATGTTCCACCATAGGTCGGTTTCATCCGACACGGTATCGGTACACCGGAAGTGCCGAACTGCTCCACCACGCCTTTGGTTCTGTTGACGGGAGCTGTATGAAGCAGAACCCGACTTTGAATTTTCAGAGCCGATTACATAGAACATCACTTTGAAGCGAGAGCTATGCTCCCGCCGATTTCTGATGTTCTGTGTAATCGGCTCTTTTTGTTTTTCCTACATCCAACAACTGAATGACCGTCCGAATGGGATATGACTTTGCGATGACATGAGCGAAGCAACGCCGGGGTGAGACTCCCGGGCAGGAACGACATTCGGGGAGAACGGCGAAAGCGCTTTTAACCCTTAGTTTACTAAGGGCGCACTTCTATACGGGTGTGTTCCACACCTCGTATGTGCGCTCTGCGAGGCTGACAGCCGACAACTCCGAAGTTGTGTCTGCCCTACGTCACTTCGTTCCGAACAAGGGGCTGCAGCCCTTGCGCTGCTATGCAGCTATCCCAGCGCCCTTGCAGGTACGAAACGATTTTGCAAATCATTCCGTACCCACAAGGCTAAAAACACCAACACACAAAGGAGGTTCTATGGAATACACACCTAACCCTGAACTTGAAAAG
>JAZUCL010000018.1:0-59896 GCA_045639125.1 Eubacteriales bacterium
CTCCGTATATTCTGTGTAATGCGGTCGCCAAACCTTTACACATTATATCACGGTGGTTTTTTATTGCATATACTAAAGTGTTTTTTCTTCCCCCAGTAGAACTGGGGGTTTATTTCCATGCCTTACAAGGCACCAACTAAAAACAAGGCGAACGCAGAATGCGTTCGCCTTGTTTTTTATCGGCATAAGCCGTTATTTACTCAGAGTCTTTCTTGGAGGCAGTTACCTTGTTGAGAATCATGGTAACTAACACGATTGCACCGATAACAACGAAGATACCGAGCATTCCAACGCCCATATAGTAAAGATTTGAGACAAAATTCATTGGATTGAAAGTCATAATTTACACAGCCTTTCTAATAAATTAGCCGAAGAAGTTAAGAATCATGCCACCTGCGATAACGGAAGCAATCTGACCGGATACATTTACACCGATAGAGTGCATAAGCAGGAAGTTCTGAGGATCTGCCTCAAGACCAAGTTTGTGAACAACACGACCTGACATTGGGAATGCAGAGATGCCTGCCGCACCAATCATTGGATTTATCTTTGTCTTTGAGAATATGTTAATTACCTTTGCGAAGATAACACCGCCTGCAGTATCGAAGATAAATGCTACAAGTCCAAGTCCGAGGATAAGCAACGTGTCAATTGCAAGGAACTCTGCAGCCTGCATACGAAGTGCAATAGTGATACCAAGGAAAATAGTAACGAGGTTTGCCAAAACCTTCTGTGCAGTTTCAGACAACGTATTAAGTACGCCACACTCACGAATGAGGTTACCAAACATAAGGAAGCCGATAAGTGCGACAGAGTCGGGGGCAACAAGACCTGCGATTACTGTGATAACAATCGGGAAGAGAATACGAGTAGTCTTTGTAACTTCCTTCTGAACGTAAGGCATACGAATCATACGTTCCTTCTTGGTGGTGAGAAGTTTAATAACGGGAGGCTGAATGATTGGAACAAGTGCCATGTAGGAATACGCTGCAACCATGATAGCACCGAGGTACTTAGAATTAAGTGCCTGTGCAACGACGATTGAAGTGGGGCCGTCAGCCGCACCGATGATAGCGATAGATGCTGCGTCATTAAGATCAAAGAACATAGACGCAAGGCACAGGGTAAAGAAGATACCAAACTGAGCAGCCGCACCGAAAATCATAAGTTTTGGATTTGAAAGCAAAGGGCCAAAGTCGATCATCGCACCGATGCCAATGAACAGTATAAGCGGGAACAGTTCGTTTGAGATACCTGCTGCAAACAGTTCCTCAAGTGTTTCGATTGCACCTGAGAAAGGAAGGTTAACTAAAATCGCACCAAAGCCCATAGGCAATAAAAGTGTGGGCTCCATGTCCTTTGCGATGGCAAGATAAATGAGTATGCCACCGATTGCCCACATGACAAGTTGCTGCACAAGTTGCTGCCACTCAAGGGCTAAGATGTTTTCGTACAAGAATTCCATAAAATTTCCCCCAAAATATTTTTTATTTTTAACGCATCACTGCGTATTTTTTAAGATAAGTTTCGTATTTCTCATTGTATGAATCAGAGTCAAGACGAATACTGCGAAGTCCTTCATGGACGTTCATATTGTTATGTGCCGTTTCCATGATACAACCTGCAATATTTGAACAGTGGTCGGAAATTCGTTCCAAACTTGTCAGCAGATCAGACCATATAAAGCCTGCATCTATTGTGCAATCGCCTTGTTGGAGTCTGCGAATATGGTTCGCTCTTAAAAGTTCCTTCAAATGGTCAATTACCTCCTCAAGCGGTTCAACATTCGTTACCGCCGTAACATCTGTAGAAACGAAAGCGTTAAGAGTAAGATCCACGATCTCACTAACTGATGCTATAAGTGTCGCAAGTTCTTGGGTTGCAAAAGAAGAAAACACAATTTCTTTAGAACGTAATTCCTCAATAGACTCTGCTATATCAACACTATGGTCGGATATTCGCTCAAAATCACCAATAATACGAAGAAGTTGTGCCGCCTCAGCACTTTCATTCTCATTCATTTGATGAACACTTAACTTTACAAGGTAGTTACCGATAATATCTTCATAGTGATCAGTTTCTTCTTCACGATCTTTAATTGTTTTTACAATAGACTCATCATAAGATGTAAAGAGTGAAACGCTGTCTTTTAATGCACCTATTGCACAATGTGCCATTTCAACTGCATACAGGCGGCTATGTTCCAACGCAATAGTCGGTGTAACAAGTAAACGTTCGTCAAGTGCAGTCTTTTTCTCCGTCTCCTTTGCATCAGGAACAAGGATACAAACAAGTTTCTCTAAAAGCCCTGACATCGGAAATAGGAGAATTGTACATACCAAATTAAATATGGAGTGTGCCACTGCAATACCAAGATGGTCAGCGGCAACCGACAAGAACGCAGGCTCAAACAACCACTTAAACAAATACAACAATATAAGCATAACTGCTGTACCGATTACGTTAAAGAAAAGATGCACATAAGCAACTCTCTTTGCGTTTCTGTTTGCACCGAAAGATGACAAAAGTGCAGTTATGCAAGTGCCGATATTCTGTCCCATAATAATAGGAAGAACTGCACCATAGGTAACTTGACCTGTAACTGTCAATGCCTGCAAAATGCCGACAGATGCAGAACTCGACTGAATAATTGCAGTCAAAATAGCACCTACAAGAACGCCAAGGATTGGATTTGTAAACATTAAGAACAAATCGCTAAATGCAGGAACTTCCTTTAGTCCTGATACCGCACCTGACATAGTATCCATACCAAACATCAGCGTTGCGAAACCAAGAAGAATCATTCCCGTATCCTTTCTCTTACTTACCTTGGAAAACAAATAAAATATGATACCAATAAGGGCAAGAATTGGAGTAAAGGACGTAGGTTTTAGAAGTCTAATGAAGAAGTTATCACCTGAAATACCACCAAGGCTCAGTATCCACGCCGTGACAGTAGTTCCAATATTGGCACCCATAATCACACCGATAGACTGTTTAAGTGACATTAGTCCCGAGTTGACGAAACCAACAGCCATAACAGTCGTAGCAGAAGAACTTTGAATAACAGCAGTGACTCCTAAGCCTGTTAGGAAACCTGCAAATTTATTTGTTGTCAGTTTGCCGATGAGTGTACTAAGTTTATCTCCTGCTCGGCGTTCCAAAGCCTGTCCCATAAAATTCATACCAAACAAGAATAGACACAAGCCACCGACAAGACTTAGTAAATCAAAAAGTAAATCAAAAAAATCCATGCATTTTTCCTTTCGTACTATATTTATCGTTTTTGCATGGTAATAGTCATATGCTATTACCATGCAAAAACATACAAAGTAATTATATCACATTTTTTCAGAAATTACAGTAAAAATGCAAAAAATTTTGACAGAAAATCATGATTAAAATCAGTTTGTTTTCGTTGCAAACGAATGAAATATTTTGAAATAGCCGAATTTTTACTACTCCGAGTCGTTATGCATTCTGTACCCTACACCAAGTTCATTTGAGATAATTCTGTTTTCTCCTGGTTCAATACACAATTTTTCTGATATTTGCCATATTAACTTGAAGTTTTTGGTGATTGCTTCATAACTTACACTCCAAGCGACAGTAAACCATAAATATTTACATGTCACAAGAAAATTTTACAGACAGTTGGAATTGACAATTAGATGTATAGTCGTTATCATAAACATATAGTTAAAAACACGTATTTTTTAATAAGTTTATTGAAAAACGGCAAAAAAATACCGATATGCAACTGTCAGTTGACAAAAATGTGTCCGTCAGTTGGTGGTAAAATCGTCAAAAGTGCGTTATACTTAACGTGTAAAAAAGCATATAGTAAAGGATGATAAGTTATGATTTCTGATAAAATTACATATTTGCGAAAAGAAAAAGGTTGGTCGCAAGAGGACCTTGCAGAGAAAATGGAAGTGTCCCGCCAGTCTGTATCTAAGTGGGAGGCAAACCAATCTGTACCCGACCTTGATAAAATCATTCGCCTTTCCCAATTATTTGGAGTTACTACTGATTATCTGTTAAAAGACGATATTTCCGAGCCTGTCATGTCAGAGAAATCTAACACAGACGTTCGTATCCGCCGTGTAATGCTTGATGAAGCACAAGATTATATTGCTCTTCGCAAAAAGGCGGCGAAGAGTATTGCAGTAGGAACTTTGCTTTGTATTCTCTCACCTATACCTATAATCCTTTTAGGTGCTTTTACAGAAATGTTATTGTTATCGGATAGCATGACTGCATTCCTTGGAATTTCAGCACTTCTTATTATGGTAGCCGTTGCCGTTGCAATTTTTATACATACAGGACTAAAAAATGCCCCATACGAATTTTTGGAGAAAGAGTCATTTGATTTGGATGCTTCAGCAGAAAAATATATAGTGTCTGAGTATAATTCATTCCGTAAGACTTTTATTCGCATGGTCATTATAGGTACTGTGCTGTGTATACTGTCTGTTTCGCCTGTATTGTCATCTGTCTTTTTCTTAAATAGTATTTTGTTGCCGATTTTAATGTTGTGTGCACTTTTTGTCTTTGTTGGAATAGGTGTACTTCTACTGATTTTAGCAGGCGTTAAAAATGAAGCATACAAAAAACTACTTAAAATTGGAGAACATAGCAAGAATCCCCAATTGGCTACATTTGAGGCTATATATTGGCCTATTGTAGTATGTATATATCTCCTTTGGAGTTTTTCAAGTGATGATTGGGGTATCACTTGGGTTACGTGGGTTATAGCGGCTGCTATATCAAACGCTGTGGAGGCGTACATAAAATCAAAGGACAAAAAATAAATACGTTTTGTTATAAAAAGATACTGCCAAATTACTTGGCAGTATCTTTTAGTCTTATCTTGACAGCCTCTTTAGTTTTTCAATATCACGAACAAGTACGCCGCCTCTTGATAGTGTTACAATACCCTCATCAGAGAAGTATTTAAGGACACGGCTTACAACTTCTCTTGCACTGCCAATGTACTTTGCAATTTGCTCGTGAGTCATATTAAGTTCATTTCCACCTGTCTTTGAAAGTTCATTTACAAGGAAAGTCGCAAGACGACGATCCATACTCATAAACAAGATCTGCTGAATTGCACTCATTGCGTAGGAAAAACGCTGTGTTGCAACTTTATACGCAAATGCCTCAACATATATATTTTGTTCCATTAGCATACGAAATACTGACGCACTCACAACCAACAACCGACAATCTTCCTCTGCGTCAATAATAACATCAAATGTGATTTCACTCAATGCACATGATACTGATAAAATACACGTATCACCGCCATAAAGTCGATAAAGCGTTATTTCCTTTCCTTCCTCGCTTAGCATATATACACGCAGTTGTCCTTTCTGTACAAGGACTATACCACGGCAATTTTTGTCACCATTTTGAATGTTTTCACCTTTCTTACAATTAACACTACCCACATCTTCACACAGGAGTTGTTGCTGTGACACAGATAGTTTATCCCAAAAAGGGAAAAACTCTTTAAGTATATCTTTTTTCTCACTGTCCATTTATGTTCAACTCCCTAATATAACTTTTGTGACCCTATACGACAAAATATACCACGTTTTCTCTGTCCTTTCAATATAAATCATCAAAATAGTGTAAAAAACGCAAAATTATTTTTGAATATATAGTATTTATAACAAAATTAAAAATCTGTCAAATTTTTGTATACAATTTTGAATAGTTATGGTATACTTGTGTAAGTATATCCAAATTCTAATTTATCAGGAGTTGAAACTATGAACGGAAATAGTATCCAAATGGCTATTACCATGACAATTTATATTGCCATTGTCATTGGTATTGGTGCCTACTTCGCAAAAATTTCTAACAAAAACTCAGAAAACTTCTTCATTGGCGGACGCACACTCGGCCCATGGGTTGCGGCAATGAGTGCTGAAGCATCTGACATGAGCGGTTGGTTGCTTATGGGTCTGCCCGGTGTCGCTTACTGGTGCGGTATCGCTGACGCTTTCTGGACAGCAGCAGGACTTGCAGTCGGTACATATTTGAACTGGCTCATCGTATCAAAACGTCTTCGTAAATATTCTTACGTTGCAAGCAATTCAATCACAATCCCGGATTTCTTTAGTAATCGTTTTAGAGAGAACAAAAAAGTCATTATGACTATTGCAGCATTGTTTATCCTTGTATTCTTCTCTGTATATGCAGGTAGTTGTTTCGTTACTTGTGGTAAACTGTTTAATTCCATGTTCGGCATCGATTATAAAATTATGATGCTCATTGGTGCTCTCTTTGTTATCCTTTACACCTTCCTCGGCGGTTTCCTTGCAGAAAGTGTATCTGACTTTATGCAGGCACTTCTTATGATTTTTGCACTCGTTATAGTTCTCGTTGTAGGTACATCCTACGCAGGCGGCATCTCTGCTGTATGGGCTAATATCGGTGCAATCCCCGGTTTTGCAGAATTCTTCCACATTGCTCAACCTACAGTTGTTGACGGTGTTCAGCAGGTTGTAAACAATGCACCTGTATTTGGTGAATCTGCAGAGTACAGTTTCTTAAGTGTTGCATCCATGATGGCATGGGGCCTTGGCTACTTTGGTATGCCTCAGGTTCTCCTTCGTTTCATCGCTATCCGTAAGTCCGAGGAACTCAAATCTTCAAGAAGAATTGCTACCATTTGGTGCGTTATCTCCCTTACAGCAGCAGTATTGATCGGTCTTATCGGACGTAGTGCATTCCCCACAGAACTTTTGACAAAGTCTACCGCTGAGAATATTTTCATTCTCATGAGCCAGACTCTTCTTCATCCCCTGTTTGCAGGTGTTATCATGGCAGGTATTTTGGCGGCTACAATCAGTTCCTCCGACTCCTACCTTCTTATCGCTGCTTCCGCAATTTCCAAGAATCTCTATCAGGGCGTTATTAAGAAGAACGCTACCGACAAGCAGGTTATGCTCGTCAGCCGTATCACACTTCTTGTTGTTGCACTTATCGGCATCATCATCGCTCTTGATGAAAACAGCGTAATCTTTGGTATAGTAAGTTTTGCTTGGGCAGGCTTCGGTGCCACATTCGGCCCGCTCATGCTCTTCTCTCTGTTCTGGAAACGTATCAATCGTGCAGGTGCAATCGCAGGTATGCTCGGCGGCGGTTTGAGCGTATTCGTATGGAAACTTCTTATTAGCCCTCTTGGCGGTGCTTTTGCTATCTACGAACTGCTCCCCGCTTTCATCATTTCTTCAATCCTCATCGTTGGTGTTTCTCTCATTACTCCTCCTCCCTCTGCGGAGATTCAGGCAGACTTTGAGAAAGCAAAAACCGTTGATTGCTAACTAAACACTAAACCGCCGATATTTGAAAGTATCGGCGGTTTTCTATCAAAAGGTAGGTAAATATGTTAAAAAAGATTCTTAAAATTGCTCTGTCAGTCATATTGGCAGTTGCTATCGTAATTATACTTCTCTTTGCCGAGGCTTTTTGGGGAAATCCCCTTTCCAAATACCTTGCCACAAAAACGGTTAATGAATATCTGTCTCAAACCTATGGGGATACGGACTTTTACGTTGAATCTGTCAATTATAACTTCAAGTTTGGAAACTACTATGCCCGTGTTAAATCTCCGTCGAGTATTGATACTCACTTTAATATTTCTACCGACAAGTGGGGCAACTTCCAAAGTGACACGTATGAAAGCCGTGTGCTGGGCAGATTCAATACGGCACAGCGAATTGACGAGGAGTACCTCAACCTCGCAAATACTGTGTTTGAAAGCCCCGACTTCCCCTACTGCGGTGACATTTCTTTTGGTATAATCGAGTGTTTCCCTGAAAGTGAACTTGGTCAGTCTTATGTGCCTGAGTATGCACTCAATCAAAACAAGTTGGTTTTAGATGAAGAATATGATATTTCTGCCCTCGGTGCTAAGCACGGTCACATTGTTTTATATGTACAGAATGAGGACGTATCGGCGAAGAAATCGGCAGAAATATTACTTCACGTCAAGGAAATTCTCGACGAAGGCGGTGTGCCTTTCTATGCCATAGATTTCGTTTTGAGAAAGCCGAAGCCTTTGGACGGTACACCTTGGAGTGACGAGCAGATATCGGTTGAAAATCTTCTTTATACCGATATTTATCCCGAAAACTTTGGTGAGCGTATTCAGCAGGCACACGATATGAAAGCAGAATCGGATAAATTCACAAAATAAAGTTACAAAATTTAGGTATTCCCTTGACAAAAAATCCGTCTCACGATAGAATTTACTTGTGTGTGCCAAAACATTGAAAATCCTTTGACATTATTTGCAAATGAAATGTTAATTGATTCTTCTCTGTCCTGTCGGCAGAAAGTATGGTATACTGACTACATAAAAAACAACTTAACGGAGGTCTTTCCTATGAAAAAGGTAAAATGGGGTATTCTCGGTGCAGGCGGTATTGCTGACCGCCGTTCTCTCCCCGGTATGTTGCTTGCTGAAAACTGTGAAATCGTTGCAGTTATGGACATTCCCGCAGTAATCGACGGTCTTGCAGAAAAGTACAATGCAAAGGGTTACACCGATGCAGATTCTCTCCTTTCAGATGAAAACGTAGAGGCAGTATATATTGCTTCTCCTGTTGTATTCCATGCAGAGCAGGTACGCAAGGCAATTGCTGCAAACAAGCACATTCTTGTTGAGAAGCCCATTGCAAATACTGCAGCAGAAAGTGCTGAACTTTGCCGTATGGCTGCTGAAAAGGGACTTTTGATGGCGACAGGTTTAATGATGCGTTTCAACACACATCATCAGCAGATGAAGCAACTTATCGCAGAGGGTGCTATCGGTCAACTTGTTTCTTGCCATGCACAGTTTACTTGTTGGTATCCCGACATGCCCGGCAACTGGCGTCAGTCCAAGAAAACTGCAGGCGGCGGTGCTATGACTGATATGGGTATCCACTGTCTTGACCTTATTGAGTACATCTCCGGTCAGCGTATTGCAAAGGTTGCCGGTATGTACGACACATTCACATTTAAGTATGACGTTGAGGACTCTTGTACCGCTTTGTTCAGACTTTCCGAAAGCGGTTTTGGTACTGTTGAGGCTAACTTCAACATTCCTGACGAGGCTGCAAAATGGAGAATTGAGTTCTATGGCACTAAGGGACACATGTGTGCTAACGGCACTATCGGTCAGCAGGACGGTGGCGTATGCGAAGTTATGCTTACCGGCGATGACAAGGGCTACAATGCTACTCAGGACAGAAATGAGGCTGCTGCTCGTGTTCTCGACGGTGAACTTGGCAACATTTACTGCCGTGAGTTTGAGTCATTCTCTGATTCTATCCTTAACGGCTCAAAGATTGAAGTTCCCGCAACTGACGGTGCTCGTATTCAGCAGGTTATTGAGAAGATTTATCTCTCCTCTGAGACAGGTGCATTTATCGACATCGTATAATTAAATTACAATCCGCACATAAATCAGCGTGGGCGTTTGTAATATAACCTTTCACTGGCAAAAATCGAAGCCATGCCTTCAGCAAGCATGGCTTCGATTTTTATTTTATATTTTCATATCGCCGTTGACAGCATTTACAAGCATTGTAGACAGACGAGTTGCATCACTTATTGATGCAATTTCCGTACCACTATGGCGATGACGTATTGCTACACCAACACTTGCGGCATATACACCGCCACGACTTGCCTGAATACCTGTCAAATCACTATTTCCTGCAAGGCGTACATCACGCTGTACTTGGTCATGGGCATAAAATTCAAGATAATTTAGTAGTTTGGGATTGGAAATGGTACTTTTATTACGCACCCTAACAACTGCTCCTCCACCAAGTTTCACATCACTTTTTTTGACTGCATCAGGTAAATCGCCACTGTCAGTCATATCCACTGCAATACCAATCTCAGCATCTATTTCATACGAGGCACTACTTGCACCTCTAACTCCCACCTCGTGCTGTACGGAAAATACGAAGTACAAATCGTTGTCCGATTGACATTTTGACAAAACATCAATGAGTACAGCACAACCAAGACGATTATCAAGGTACGGAGAGAAAATTCTATCACCTGAAAGGAATGTATCGCCGGAAAGTACGGCAGTATCGCCACGGTTGACTTTTTCCTTCGCCTCTGATACGTTGACAGCACCGATGTCGATATACAGATTGTGCATTGCAATATCTTTTGGCTCTACACCCTCGTCACAGCCGATAACACCACGTACACCATTGGCAAATACTACATCTTTGCCAACAAGAGTCCACAGACTTTGCGTGCCAAGCACTCCAATACGAAGAACTCCGTTTTCTTCAAAATAAGTTACAATAAATCCTATTGTATCGCAATGTGCCATAATCATCACACGCTTACCGCTACCTGACTTTCTCACAATAAGATTGCCCATTGCTGTCTTTGTAATTTCCTGTGCATAAGGCTTACAAAGTTCGGCAATTTTCGCTGTTATCGCAATTTCGCTTCCACTTGTACTAACCGGGGTAGCAAGTTCTTTTACAAGTTCAAATATCGTCATTATAATTACCTCTTTAATTTACAATGAAAACTTTGCAAGGAATGTCTTTATAAACCGCAGCATATTGTCCATATCCTCAATTTTTGCTACTGATGAGGCAGAATGGATATATCTCACAGCACATGATACTGCCATAACTTTTGCACCGCCTGCATTTTTACTTATTATTCCTGCGTCTGTACCGCCCGCAACTATGCTTTTTGTCTGATACGGGATATTTTCACTCTCGCAGATTGAAAATGCCTGCTGCCACATATCCTTTGTGTAAATTGTACCGCCATCAATTATAGGTATAACAGGCCCTGCACCAAGTTGACACGCCTTTTTTGCACCTTTTACATTTGCAAGGTCTGCTGCTGTTGTAGTTTCCAGTACGATTGCTACGTCAGGTTTAATGCGATATGATGCAACACTTGCTCCTCGCAATCCAGCCTCCTCTTGCACAGTAAATACAAACCACGTATCTATACTTGTGCCTTCTTCAATTAGTTTCATCATCAAAGCACAGCCTATACGGTCGTCCAATGCCTTTGCCTTCAAAAATCCTTCTCCATACTCGTTAGGCTCGCTGTCAAATGCAACATAATCTCCAAGCGTTACGTATTTTTCTGCTTCTTCACGAGATGTGGCACCTATGTCAATGTACATATCCTCAAATGGCGGAAGTTTCTTTCGCTCCTCACCTTTTGTCAGATGTACCGCCTTTATTCCAATAACACCTTTAGTCTTCTTTTCACCGATGCGAACAGGACACGCAAGTACAACTTTCGGATCAATTCCTCCTGCTGTTACAAAGCGGAGAAAACCATCGTCGGTAATATCACTGACAAGAAAACCCACCTCGTCCATGTGGGCAGTAATCATTACTGTCTTTCCACAGTTCTTCTTACCCTTTTTGAACACATAAAGGTTTCCCAATACATCTACGTACAGTTCATCAGCATTTGGCTCGACAACACTGCGAATATATGTGCGAACTTTATTTTCATAACTGCTTACACCGTCAATGGTACACAGCCTTTTTACTGTTTCAAGCATTGTTATACTTATGCCCTACAGGGCGTTCCTTTCTTCGTAATTAAAAAGTGTCAACTAACTTCAAACATTTCACAGATAACTTCTGCAAGGAGTCTGCCAACCGATTCAATATCCTCCGTTTTAACAACTTCTACAGGAGAGTGCATATATCTGAGAGGTAGCGACACAAGACCTGTTGCCACACCAAAACGGACAACTTGCATAGGAGTAATATTTGTGCCGGTAAAACCACTTACCACCTCTATTGTATGGGGAATTTCTTTTTTCTTGGCAACGGATATAATAAGGTCTGTAAATGTGCGATTAAGACTTGTGCCTTTTGTAATACACGCACCACTTCCTGCCTCAAATCCCTTTGTTTTAGGAACGTCCGGGGAAGTAGCATGGGTAACATCTACGGCAATAGCGTAGTCAGGGAATTGGGTATATGTGGCAGTTATTGCTCCATAGGAGTTTCGTTCCTCACCTGAACTGCCAAGTACAATAACATCAGCACAAAGTTTCTTGTCTTTTATAAGTTCCATTGCGTATAAAATAGCGACAAAACCTGCTCTATCATCAAGACCGCAACCACCGATAAACCCGTTATTAAGTTCAAAATGTGGTGCTGCAAGGCAAATAGGTGTACCTATTTTTATTCGTTCTTTCAACACATCGTCTGCCATACCAAAATCTATCAGCATATTTGATATAGGCACAGCCTTATCACGTTCAGACGCCGTCTGCACGTGGGGCGGTAATGCCGTAATAATACCGTAAAAGCGTTGCCCATTATCAGTATCGGCATAGACTTCTTTTGTCTGAAGCAGACGTGGGTCAAACCCACCGCTTTGAGTAAAGCGGACAAAACCGCCCTTTTCATACCCTGATACGATGAAACCTATCTGGTCAAGATGTGCGTCAAGCAGTATTCGTGGTGGAGAGTCTAAGCCACAAGAACGAACACCTACTGCATTTGAAAGAGGTGTCGTTTCAACTATGTCACAGTAAGGTTTTAACAGTTGACAGGCATATTCTGCTACGCCCATTTCGTAACCTGAAACGCCCAGTAAGGCACACAGGTCGAACAGTGTCTTTTTTATATCCACAAACTTTACCTCTTTAAGATAATTTAATAAACTCTCGGCAACCGCAACGTGGGCAGGAAGTGTTATCAGGTGACATTACACTACCGCACACACTGCATTTAACATCGGCATTTTTACTCTTTATAAGCGTATTGATACGCTCATTTGTTGTGCGTATATCACGCTGTATCTCATCAAGTTTCGTCATTATAAACGCAAAAGCAATATACAATCCGCCTGACAGTATACCTGACAAAAGACCTAATAAAAATCCGCCAAAGCCTATACTTATTCCACTTATGATACCAATGAGTAAATTGGCTATTGCAAGGCCAATACACACCTTTATCATTTTAATTATCTCCTTTTTGCCAATTAAAATTCATTGACGATCTCTTTGTATCGCTGTCCACGCTGTGCAAAGTTTTTGAATTGGTCAAATGCAGCACAGGCAGGTGACAGCGTTACAATATCTCCTGCCGTTGCAATCTCTCTTGTGTATGAAACTGCCTTTGTAAAATCGTCAAATTCAACGATAGGAAGCGTCTTTTCATTATATTCCGGGCAATCGGTTACACATTTACGTATCTTTTCAGCCGTTGCACCGCAAAGTACAAGTGCCTTTACGTGTTTTATAATTTCAGGGCCAAGTACATCAAAAGGTATGTGCTTATCGTAACCGCCGGCAATTAAAATTACCTTGCGGTCAAACGCACGAAGTCCTGCTATAACACGAGTCGGTGACGTTGCTATTGAATCGTTATAATAGCGTACTTCGTCAAGTTCTCTTACAAGTTCACAACGATGTTCAACGCCTGAAAATGTTTTTGCCACCTCAACAATATGTTCTACACCAACAAGCCCCCATACAGCACCTATTGCAGCCATATAGTTTTCTACGTTGTGAATACCGGGGATACGAATATCGGCAGTTGCCATAATTACAGTTTCATTGCCGTTTTCTCTAACAATTATTTCACCGTTACGACAGTAAACTCCATCAGCACCACTATCCATTTTAGAAAATACTACCGTTTTACCTACTGTTTCCGACACAAAACCTGCAGTTATATCGTTGTCTGCGTTTAGCACAACACGGTTATCTTTTGACTGATTAAGAAAGATATTTTTCTTTGCCGACACATATTCCTCCATACCACGGTGCATATCAAGGTGGTTGGGAGAAAGATTAGTGATAACGGCAATATCCGGGCTTTTTTTCATAGTCATTAACTGGAAACTTGAAAGTTCCACGACAGCAAAATCGGTAGGTTTAATGTTTGGCGTATCTGCAAGGAGTGGGTGTCCAATATTACCGCCTAAGTGGCAAGTGTAACCTGCCTGAGTCAAGAGGGTATATATAAGGGTCGTAGTTGTCGTCTTGCCGTCACTACCTGTTACAGCAATTATCGGACACGGACAGAGGTCAAAAAACACCTCAAGTTCACTTGTCACAACACCACCTAACTCTCTCACCCGCTCCAACGCAGGCAAGTCGGGACGCATACCCGGTGAACGAAACAGCACGTCTGCAAAAAGGTTATCAAGATATCCCTCACCAAGACGAAGGGTTACTCCCTTGTCTGTAAGGTTATTTACAATATCGCCAAGTTCATCTCTATTCTTTTTATCGCATACGATAACTTTTGCCCCTGAGTCACACAGTATATCAATAAGTGGTCTGTTACTTACTCCAATGCCAAGAAGTGCCACCGTTTTATCTTTCAAACTTTTTATATATTCGCTAAACGTCATACATTTGCCTCCCGTTTTGTCGATACGTCCATTATACTCAGTATACTTCTTTAAGTCAAGATTTTTCCAATATATGTAAGGCTTTAGTAGCCATATATTAAATTTATTTTCACTGGAATTTTGTTGAAAATAAAGGGTTGAAATTATAGAAATTAGGTGTATAATATAAGTAGGTTTTTTGTTACCAATAACACTTAAAGGGGGAACGTATTGTGTCCAGCGACAATTCAGGTCGAAGTAGAAAATTTAATACGATGGACAATGCGTTTTGCCCGATTAGTTTGATATAACGTCAGGCACTTACACATTTGTCCTGAAAGGAGAATGTAATAGTGCTAAATTATTTCAAAACTATTGATGGTCGTATGACTTCCATCGACGCTCCTGAGCAGGGTGCTTGGCTCAGTTTGATTGCCCCCACAGATGAGGAAATCAACAAAGTAAGCAAAATGTTCAACATTGAAACAGACTTTCTCCGTGCAGCCCTTGACGAAGAAGAAACATCTCGTATTGAAACTGAGGACGGATACACTCTTATCGTCATCGACGTTCCTATGGTTATCAAGGAAGATTCGGAAGTCGTATACTCCACCGCACCTATGGGTATCATCTTAACTGATACAATTATAATCACAGTTAGTCTGCGTGAAACACCTATTCTAAAAGAATTTGCAGACGGAATGGTTAAAAACGTGCACACAGCACAAAAGACTCGTTTCGTATTCCAACTCTTATTGCGTACATCGTCAAGATACCTTCAGTACCTTAGACAAATTGAGAAGATGAGTGCATACATTGAACGTCAACTCCATAAGTCTATGAAGAATAAGGAACTGATACAACTTCTTGCACTGCAAAAATCCCTTGTATACTTTAATGCCTCTCTAAAATCAGATGAGGTAACTCTCAAAAAACTCATGCGTGGACATATCATCAAACTCTATGATGAGGACGAGGATCTTTTAGAAGATGTACACATCGAGTTCCGTCAGGCAATGGAGATGGCTGCCATATACTCTGATGTCATGGCGGGTACTATGGACGCATTTGCATCTGTTATTTCAAACAACTTAAATATCATAATGAAAGTTATGACCTCCATTACTATTCTACTCACTATACCTAACATTGTATTCGGTTTTTTTGGTATGAATGTTGTAGATCTTCCTGCCCCATTCACGTGGGTTACTCTTGCAATTACAGCAGTTGCTGTTACTGTGGCTGCATTTTTCCTTCGTAAAAAGGATCTTCTGTAAATTTTCAATAGACAAGGCTTTTGTTCCCGCAATCTCTTGCGTTTTCAAAAGCCTTTTACTTTTTTTGAAAGGAGTATGCCGTATGAATCCATTTTACCGATTAAGTCCGTTTATCCAAGAGTACATATATGCTAAAGGTTGGACACATCTACGTGCAATTCAGACGGCTGCGTGTCACGTTATTTTTGAAACGGACGACAATTTGCTCCTATCGGCATCAACAGCATCAGGTAAAACAGAGGCGGCATTTTTCCCTATTCTTACACTTCTTGACGAAGATCCACCTGCAAGTGTCGGTGCATTGTATATCGGACCGCTTAAAGCCCTTATAAATGATCAATTTCTTCGTCTTAACGACTTATGTAAAGAGGCTAATATCCCTGTATGGCATTGGCACGGCGATGTGAATCAATCCCACAAGGAGCGTCTTGTGAAAAACCCGTCAGGAATACTTCAAATTACACCTGAATCGTTGGAAGCACTTTTAATGCGTCGTCACAACGATATTGTCCGTCTGTTTGGTGATTTGCGTTTTATCGTCATTGACGAGGTGCACTCTCTAATGAGAGGTGACAGGGGCGGACAAGTTCTCTGCCTTATGGAGCGACTTGCTCGGCTGTCGGGAGCGAACCCTCGCCGTATCGGTTTAAGTGCTACTATCGGTGATTTAGACACAGCAGGAAAATGGCTTGCAGGCGGTACAAATAGGAAAACATCTGCACCTGTCATTCCAAACACAAACAGCACATGGCGTATATCTATGGAGCATTTCTATATTTCAGACCGTAATATCTCAATTAGTGACCGCCACGCAAAATTACCTAAAAACACCAATTCAAAAAATGTATCCCCTACTCCAATTAAAATTGAGCCGACTGTTTCCTTAAATCCCATTGACTCTGCACCAAATAACACTGATTTGGGGCTTGGATATATCTTCAATCATACAGAGGGCAAAAAGTGCCTTGTATTTTGCAACTCCCGTGAGGAGTGCGAAGCAGTCACTACTACCCTACGCCGTTACTGTGACGAAAAGCATATTGCCGACCGTTTTCTTATCCATCACGGCAATTTGTCTGCATCATATCGTGAAACGGCAGAAGACCGTATGCGTGACGAGAACTCATGCCTCACTACAGTTACAACAGCCACGTTGGAACTGGGTATCGACATTGGACGGCTTGAACGTGCATTTCAAATTGATGCACCTTTTATGGTATCGTCATTTCTTCAACGTATGGGGCGTACAGGCAGACGTGACGCACCACCTGAAATGTGGTTTGTTATCCGTGAAGATGAACTTTTACACACAGCCACACTGCCACAGACAATACCGTGGAAATTATTGCAAGGTATCTCACTCATTCAACTGTACTTGGAAGAGCGTTGGGTTGAACCTCCAAAACTTGACAGGTTGCCATATAGCCTTTTATATCATCAAACGCTGGCCACTCTTGCATCGTGCGGTGAACTAAACCCCGCTGACCTTGCAAGACGTGTGCTTACTCTAACTCCTTTCCAAAATATATCCCAAGACGATTTTAGACTTCTTTTGTATCATCTTCTTGAAAATGAGCATATTGAGCGTACTGAAACAGGCGGTTTGATTGTAGGACTTAAAGGTGAGCGAGTAGTCAACTCATATAAATTCTATGCAGTATTTCGTGAAGATGAACTCTTTACTGTCCGTTGGCAGTCAAGGGAACTTGGTACTATCGTTATGCCTCCCCCTGTTGGTGAGCGTATCGCTTTAGCAGGTCAGGTATGGGTTGTAACAGAACTTGACTTGAAACGCAGACTCATTTTTGCAGAGCCTGTCAAGGGTCAAGTACCTGCGTTTTTTGGTCTTTGTCCGGGTGACATTCACACAAAAGTTTTAGAGCGAATGAAACGACTTTTATTTGAGGATATCGTACCTAAGTATCTTCGTCCAAATGCTGTTTCACGGCTTATGGAAGTTCGTGAAGTTATTAAAAACGCAAATTGCGACTGTACACTCGTCCACTTAGGCGGTGATATGTGGTGTCTTATGCCATGGCTTGGTACTTACGCATTTCTTGCCTTGGAGCGATTTTTGAAACTAAAATGTGCAGGTGCGTTAGGTATGACTTCTATTGAGTCAAGCAGACCATATTTCATTCAATTTAAGATGAAAGCGAGCCGTCAGGAGTTTATTGACACTATTCACGCCATTGCCGATGAACCTCTCGACCCTATGGAACTGATATACCACGGAGAAACACCCCTTTTTGAAAAGTACGATGAGTACGTACCCGAGGGACTTATCAGAAAAGGTTTTGCAAAGGGCATATTGGATATCAACACAATGCTTGAACGTCTTAAAGAGTTAAACTAAAAAACGGACGATTTTTAATAATCGTCCGTTTTTTATAATTTACTTTCTTCTCTCTGCCGCACGTTTTGCCGCTGTGAGAGTGTTTCTCAAAAGCATTGTAATTGTCATTGGTCCGACACCACCGGGGACCGGTGTTATGTATGATGCTTTCTCACTTACAGATGCAAAATCAACATCACCTACGAGTTTTTCATTGCCCTCGCTATCTGTAATACGGTTAATGCCAACGTCCATAACGACAGCACCATCTTTTACCATATCTGCTGTAACGAAATTAGGCTTACCAATAGCCGCTACAAGAATATCGGCAGATGCACACTTTTCCTTTAAGCCTTGTGTACGAGAGTGGCATACTGTTACCGTACCATTTTTGTGGAGTAAAAGCATTGCCTGTGGTTTGCCTACAATATTACTTCTGCCGATAACAACACAATCCTTACCAGAAACGTCTACACCATAAGCATCCATAAGTGCCATTACACCTGCAGGAGTACATGGAACGAAATCAAAGTCACCTGTCATTATCTTACCTACGTTGACAGGGTGGAATGCGTCAACGTCTTTTTTAGGGTCAATTGCAAGAAGCACAGTATTTTCATCTATATGCTTAGGCAGAGGAAGTTGTACCAAGATACCGTGTACTTCATCATTTTTGTTAAGTTCATCAATAAGTGCCAAAAGTTCTGCCTGAGTCGTTTCTTTAGGCAACTCATAACCAAAAGATTTCATACCGCACTTTTTACAGCCACGTTTCTTGTTTCTTACGTATACCTGACTTGCAGGGTCTTCACCTACGATAATTACAGCAAGTCCTGGTGTAATACCAGATTCTTCACTAAATGCCAAAACCTCTTTTGAAATGTCCTCTCTTATCTTTTCAGATACTGCTTTTCCGTCAATCAATACAGCCATTTGTTATTCTCCTTTTCTATTGTTCTTCATCATCATTACGTTCGCAAGTGTTATTACACTCACATGTATCATCACAAATTTCTTCTTTTTTTGCTTTCTTTGATTCGTAGTATACCTGACCTACTATTCGCTTTTCCTTGTCAACGAATAAGTAGACGTATGCCAATATACCAACAGCAACAATGCAACTTGCAAATGCAAGAACTTGTGATACACGAAGTCCTGTATCAAACAGATATAAACTGTCTGCACGAAGGCCCTCAATAACACCTCTGCCTAAACCGTACCATGCAACGTACATTAAAAATATCTCACCGTTAAATTTACGGCGGTTAAAATATAAGTGAAGTAAGATAAAACCTACAATACACCAAACAGACTCGTACAAGAAAGTTGGATGTACGGAGATAGTTGTCAATGACTCAGCACTCGTAATCTCCATACGCCAAAATGACATGGTTTCGGCACCGTACGCCTCTGCATTTACAAAGTTGCCCCAACGGCCAATTGCCTGACCGATTAAAAAACCCAACGCACCAAGGTCACACAGTACACCTATACGGATATGCTTAAATCGTGCAACTAATACACCTGTCAAAACAGCAAATATAATTCCGCCGTAGATTGCCAGTCCCCCGTCCCATATACGATACATTGCTGCATGGTCGTAATAGTAGAGTTTGTCGTAGTTAAACAGCACGTAATACGCTCTTGCACCTATGATTGAAAGGGGTACTGCAAATATAAGGACATCTAACAAGTCATCTGTTTTCATGCCGATTTGCTTGCATCTGTTCATTGCATACCATACGGCAAGCAAAAATCCTACTGCGATAATTATTCCATACCAATAGATATTTACTGAACCAAAACTTAACGCAATACGATTCAAGGTAAATTCCAAGCCAAGATTTGGGAATGATATGACGTGTGTCACTTATTATCACCTCGTATTTATTTTCCTCCCATATTTGGGAATACCGTTATATTGTACCACGAAATTTAAGTTTGGTCAATCGTAGCTACACACATATCACCACTTCTTTGAAAATATTCAAACGATGTTCACAAAAGCCCTTTAGTTTCTTAAAATACTTGCAACAACAGAAGGTGTATGATAAAATAATACATATTACTAATGACTCTAAGTTGTGTTAACAGGAGATTTATACTATGAATAATTTTGAATTTTATACACCGACAAAAGTGTATTTTGGCCGTGGAGAAGAAAAAAAGGTCGGTAAAATAATTAAAGACTATGGTTTTAGAAAAGTGCTTCTCCACTATGGTAAAGGAAGTGTCAAAGCATCAGGTCTTTATGACACCGTAATCAATGCACTTCGTGCTGAAAATATTGAATTTTGTGAACTTGGAGGTGTCGAGCCTAACCCAAAACTTAGTATGGTAAGAAAGGGTTGTGAGGTTGTTCGTTCACAGCAAGTTGACTTCATTCTCTCGATCGGTGGCGGTAGTGCTCTTGACTCTGCTAAGGCAATCGCCGCTGCTTCACAGCATGACTGCGACCCTTGGCAAATCTGTTCCAAGCAGGTAGTTGCTGAAAAAGCACTTCCTGTCGGTTGTATTCTTACTTTGGCGGCTACAGGTAGTGAGATGTCCTCATCTTCTGTAATTACGAATGATGAAACTCTTACAAAACGTGGATTTAGTTCACCTTTTAATCGTCCACTGTTTTCTATTATGAATCCGGAACTTACATTTACACTTCCACCATATCAAACAGCCTGCGGTATCGTTGATATTATGATGCATACTCTCGAAAGATATTTGACTAAGAAAGCAGAAGTTCCGTTGACTGACCGTATCGCTGAAAGTGTTCTTAAATCTGTCGTTGAGGCGGGCAAAGTGGCAATAGATAACCCTACCGATTACGATGCTCGTGCTACGCTTATGTGGGGAGGAAGTCTTTCCCACAACGATTTGACAGGTGTTGGCAGACCGTATTTAATGGTATGTCACCAGTTAGAACATGAGATGAGTGGTCTTTATGACCATATTGCCCATGGTGCAGGTCTTGCCTGCTTATTCCCTGCTTGGGCAAAGTATACGTATCGTGAAAATCTTCCTCGTTTCTGTCAGTATGCTGTGCGTGTATGGAACTGTGAGATGGATTATGCCTGCCCTGAAAAAACTGCCCTTGCAGGTATTGAAGCAACTGAGAATTTCTTTAGATATATTGGTATGCCTGTACGCATGAGTGAACTTGGCGTTAAGGCTGAGGATATTCCTGTTATGAGCAGAAAATGTACAAACTTTGGCACACGTGTATTGTCAACTTATACCGATTACACGGAAAAAGAAATTTCTGAAGTATTCAACCTTGCACTGTAAAACACAAAAACCGTCAGTCCTTTGACTGACGGTTCTAATTATTTTATACGAAGTCTTTCAACATTAACGCACATTCCTGTATTGGCATCAAGTTCAAACAGGCAACCGCACAACATAGGATTTTCACGACACGGTTCAAATCTTACAAACTGTTCGCCCTTAAAAAATGCGATACTTTTTTCGGGGATTGTGCCAATAACGGAGGTCGCCGAGCCAGTCATACCTAAATCCGTAATATAGCCTGTCCCCTTTGGTAATATCTGTTCATCGGCGGTCTGTACGTGGGTATGTGTTCCCCACACAGCACCTACTCTGCCGTCAAGATAATATCCAAATGCTATCTTTTCACTTGTTGCCTCTGCGTGAAAGTCACAGACAATATATTTAGTTCTCTTTGACGCTTCCGTCAAAAGTTTGTCTACACAGAAAAATGGGTTGTCTGCCCCAAATGTCATATCACATCTGCCACCGAGATTTAACACGCACACTTCACCAAACGGTGTTTCAATGTATGTTATTCCTCTGCCCGGTGCAAGAGGTGAATCGTTTGCCGGACGAATTAGAAAATCCGTTTCTTCAAGACAATCTCCAATCTCTTTTTTCTTATACGCATGATTTCCAAGTGTTACAACGTCAGCACCTGCATCATGTAATGACCATGCCTGTTCCGGAGTAATACCTACAAGTGCCGTATTTTCGCCATTGACAACACACAAATCCACATTATATTCATCTCTTATACGCCATAGACAGCGTTTTATAAAATCCAAACCGGTTGAGCCGTATACATCGCCTACTGCAAGAATACGAATTGTTGCCATATTGCAAATCTCACCTCAATTCTTACGTCAGTATATCATAATTTCTTTAATTTGTCTATATTTTCGTTCTTGACAAAGGCATTTCATTCGGTGTATACTGTAATAAAGCATTGACGGGAAGAAGTAGCGTATCACGTCTTTTCAGAGAGATTGCCCATTTGCTGCAAGGGCAGTTAAAGAAACTATACGTGAATACCCTCCCTGAGTGCCTTGCCCAACGGCATTTGCCAAGTAAGCGAGGACGTTTCCTGCGTTAAAGGACCTAAAGTGGCGACTATTGTCGCAATCAGAGTGGAACCGCGATGTTATTCACCGCCTCTGACAAATGGGGATACCCTCATGTCGGAGGTGTATTTTTTTACTCCGACAAACGAATTTGAAAGGAGCATATACACTATGGAAATTAAACTTAAAGACGGAAGTATTTTGCAAGTAGAAGATGGTGCTACGTGTATGGACGCTGCGTTCACCTTGTCAGGTGGTCTTGCAAGAGCATCTTTACTTGCTGAAGTAGACGGTACTGTCTGCGAAATGAGCACTGTACTTAAATCCGGTCAATCCCTTAATATTTTGACAGGTGATAGTGAGGAAGGTCTTCGTGCATTACGTCATACTGCCTCCCACGTACTTGCAGAGGCTGTAAAGCGTCTGTACCCCAGTGCTAAACTTGCTATTGGCCCTGCTATTGATTCAGGTTTCTACTATGATTTTGACTATGATGAGGGCTTCGACAACGATAAACTTGCGGCAATCGAAAGTGAAATGAAGAAAATCATCAAGGAAAATTCAAAACTTGAGCGTTTTACTTTACCTCGTGATGAGGCTATCAAGTTTATGGCTGAGAAAGGTGAGGACTACAAAGTAGAACTTATCTCCGATTTGCCCGAAGATGAAATAATTAGTTTCTACCGTCAAGGTGACTTTGTAGACTTGTGTGCAGGTCCTCATATCCCTGACACAGGCAGAATTAAGGCATTTAAGTTGCTGTCCTCAACAGGTGCATACTGGAGAGGTGACTCCTCTAAGAAAATGCTTCGCCGTATCTACGGTACAGCATATACTAAGAAAGACGAACTGCAAGCACATCTTGAGCGTTTGGAAGAGGCTAAAAAGAGAGATCATAACAAACTCGGTCGTGACCTTGAACTCTTTAACACCGTTGATATTATCGGACAAGGTCTGCCTATTCTTCTTCCCAAGGGTGCTCGTATCATTCAGACGTTACAGCGTTGGATTGAGGACGAGGAGCAAAAGCGTGGCTATCTTTTGACAAAGACTCCCCTCATGGCAAAGCGTGACTTATATCGTGTATCAGGTCACTGGGATCACTATCGTGACGGTATGTTTATCTTAGGCGACCCCGATGACGAAACGAAGGAGTGCTTCGCACTTCGTCCCATGACTTGCCCATTCCAGTATCAAGTATTCTTAAACAGAATGCGTTCATATCGTGATTTGCCAATGCGTCTTGGTGAAACATCCACACTCTTTAGAAATGAGGACTCAGGCGAAATGCACGGTCTTATCCGTGTACGTCAGTTCACCATCTCTGAGGGGCATTTAATTCTCTGCCCTGAACAGTTAGAAAATGAGTTCCGTGAGTGTTTTGACCTTGCAAACTACTGTATGGAAACTCTTGGTCTTAAAGAAGACTGTACGTTCCGATTCTCCCAGTGGGATCCCAACAATACTGCAAAGTACGAGGGTACACCTGAGCAGTGGGAACACGCACAAGGCGTAATGAAGAAGATTTTGGACGACTTGAATATCGACTATAAGGTTGGTATTGACGAGGCGGCATTCTACGGCCCGAAACTTGACATTCAAATTAAGAATGTACATGGCAAGGAAGATACCCTCATCACTATCCAGATAGATATGCTTCTTGCAGAGAAGTTTGGCATGGAATATGTTGACCGTGACGGACAGAAAAAACGTCCCTACATCATTCACAGAACTTCCATGGGTTGCTATGAGCGTACTTTGGCTCTCCTTATTGAGAAATACGCAGGAGCATTCCCCACATGGCTTGCACCTGTACAGGCAAAAATTCTTCCCCTTACTGAGCGTCAGCATGGTGCGGCTTGGGAACTTGAGAAGAAACTGCGTCTTATGGGTATGCGTATTGAAGTTGACGACAGAAACGAAAAAATCGGCTACAAAATCCGTGAAGCACAACTTGAAAAAGTTCCGTATATGCTCGTGCTTGGTGACAAGGAAGTTGAGGAAGGCACAATTGCTGTCAGAAGCCGTAAGGACGGTTCAAACGTCACAATGCCCGAGGCTGAGTTCATTGCAAAACTTAAAGAAGAAATCGAAACAAAAGCAAGATAACAACCAATACCCCTCGAAAATGAACTGCACCAGTTTGTGCAGTTCAAAAATCGAGGGGTATTTAACTTTTATTAAATACTTTTTCCCTATAAAAGTATTGTAACCAAAATAAATCCGTGATACAATGAAAGAATAGACAAAAACGGCTGTTTTGTAAAAGAGGTGAGAAAATGGAGTGGGAATACGTTGATATGCCGATACAAAGGATAGAAACCTTGAATCAAATATCAGTACCCGACAACGTTTCAATTGATTTTTCCTATGATACGACACGTTGCATTCTTTTGATGTCAATATCCGTATTAGATACTACCTGTAATTATCTTGGCAGAGGGCGTATTCGCATGGATAATTCCTGCTTTCAAATTTCTCAGTTATCAGTTGTAGACCCGTTTCTTGTAACCAAAAGTCATATTCTTCCAAAAAACTTCAAAATATTCTTCAAGGCAATATATCCAAAACTTCTGCGTGATAAATTGCCTGTCACTTGTTTCGTTTCAATGCGTGAATTACCTGTCGTTACTATTTCCGTTTCAAGCGTTACAAATGAAGAAGTACGCTACCATATCCATTGGGTAGAACACGGACAAGATGCGAAAGATGTGGCAGGGCTTGACGGCTACGTATTTGTAGACAACATTATATTAAAAGGCAGCAGAAAGTTAATTGATTTAATGCCTCACCATACTGACGGAGAATATATATCACATGGTAACGAGGCAAAACGGCTTGGAATGTTGTGTGACGTGGCAGGCTTTATGTTCTGCGGAAAACAACTAAATGACTTACGAATACTTGGCAGAGGTCTGACACTTCAAAAAGAAAATACAATTTCGTCTTTCTCTCTTGATTTCGATAAATCTCCCATAACTGAAAATATAAATCAACCGACTACACCACCTGCCGAGCCTATTATTATCCACTATGACGGCCCCGCCCTTTTGTCAGTACAACTTTTGGAATCTGCCCGTGAAGCAAACTCCATGTCTGTCCGCTTTGCTACTGAGGCAAAAAAGTATGCATCTAAAAAAGGAAGTCCCTGTGAATATATCCAACTTAAATGCTACTGGCCCACCTATGCAGGTATGGATGAAATGCAAAAGAAGTATTTCTTCTACTTTCGCACGGCATTTATGTCGGGGCAAACTCCAAAAGCCGACTTGTCATATATTTTTATTGCGGTATATGAACTTATCAATCGTGGTTTCTCACCGTCTGAGGACAACTTTCGCATACTGCTTCGCTACTGGAGTGCATATCGTGACAAGTACCCAAAACTTGACCTATATATGTCTAAGTGGTGCATTGACTATATTCTGACAAATGAGTTGCCTATATCACTAAGCGAAGTGGCTCTTGCTGTACCACAGGCAATATCTTACTATGCCGATTATGCCGATGCAGTTTTATCTGACTTGCTAAAAGACGGACTTCATTCACTACCCTGTGAGGCGTGGCGACTGTATTGCCGATATGACGTTACTCAAAGCAGGCTATGGGATAGTCAGTACCGAACAGAGTACGAAATGACACTTCGACGTGTATTTACTGCACTCCAAGAATATGTAGAGGAAGTTAAAGGCGTATCACTTCTAAAACTATATAAACCAAACGTGCAAATTAAAGACTACCCTGCCTTTTGCGGTGCGGTGTGTGCAAGAGTATACAGGAAAAATATCCGTTTGGAATACGTCCCCTATTCAAAGAGTGTTCGTCTTAATAATCTACTTGAATCTGTCGTTAAGTATACGGAGAATGCTCTTCGTATACGTCATAAAATCATGGGTAGACTCCGTGTAGGGAATTTACCTGACAGTCTTTTGAAAGTTCTCGACCAAGCAATTATGCCCTTGCAACAAAAAGTTGAGGTGCGTGTCCCTCCGATACAAATTGACCTTTCCAAAGCACTTACACTTGAAAAAAGTTCTTGGGACAATACACGAGCAATGCTTGACGCAGTTGACAATGCCGATGAGGTAATATTTGAAATTACCACAACAGATTCACCGTCTGTAACACAAAATACCGCCACGGATAATTCCTTCTTTTCCCAACTGTCCGACACGGCAAGACTCGTTTTATGTGCAATGTTAGACGGTGCTGACAGAGTAGAAATTGACAACTTATGCTTAGCACAGTTTTCATTTTTTGACGCAGTTTGTGAGGAAATAAACGAAAAGGCAGTCGACTTATTAGGTGACATTATTTTAGATGGCGATACCCTTATTGAAGATTATATTGAACTTATAAACGTACAGAGAAAGGAGTTACCATGAGCAATTTACCACAAATTCCAAAACGCATATCCTCTGCCCTCATAAATTCCATGTCGGCAGGTGTTGTGGCTCGAACAGGTCTTGAATATATCGCAATAGGACGGTCTGAGGAAATACGTGCTATGCTTGAAGACTATGAAACTATTTCTTCCGGCGGCTCTGCTTTTCGACTTATCTGTGGACGATACGGAAGCGGTAAAAGTTTTCTATTATCCTTAATGAGAAGTCACGCCCTTGACCGTGGTTTTGTAACTGCCGATGCAGATTTATCTCCTGAACGCCGTTTGGCAGGCTCAAAAGGTCAAGGACTTGCTACGTATCGTGAACTGATAAAAAATCTATCTACAAAAGCATCTCCCGACGGCGGTGCTTTGCCAAATATTCTCAGTAAGTGGATTTCTTCAGTCCAACTTAAAAAAGCAAAGGAACTCGGTCTTTTGCCAAACACTCCTGAACTTATAGCCGCCTCTGAAGTGGAAATTTTAGAGTCTATAACATCTCTTGAAAGCATGGTGCACGGCTTTGACTTTGCCGCCGCTGTTGTTTCATTCTATCAAGGTACTGTCAGCGGTGACGACAATCAAAAGCAAGCGGCACTTCGTTGGCTTCGTGGCGAATACACTACGAAAACTGAGGCAAAGCACGAACTGAAAGTTTCGTCAATCATTGATGACGAAAGTTGGTATGACTATCTGAAACTTATGAGTGCTTTGATGGTGTTGGCAGGATATCAGGGGCTTATCATCTATATTGATGAGGCTGTCAACCTATACAAAATCGTGCAGAGTGTTTCCCGTGAGGCAAACTACGAGAAAATATTGACGATTTTTAATGACTGTATGCAAGGCAGGCTGTCACATCTCGGATTTATCTTTGGTGGTACACCTCAATTTGTCGAGGATACCCGCCGTGGACTGTTTAGTTATGAGGCACTTCGTTCTCGTTTAAGCGGCAATCGTTTTGCCGATGATAATGCGGAAAATCGCTATGGTGTAAAAGATTTTCGCACTCCTGTACTAAAACTCGCCCCTCTATCTCCAGAGGAATTACTGGCACTTCTAAAACGTGTTTCGTATATCCACTCTGTCCACTACAACTGGGAGGTTCCTGTCAGCGATGAGCAACTTGCCCTGTTTGTCTCCGACGCAGTTGGACGTATGGGTGCCGATGTTCTGTTGACTCCACGTGAAGTAGTTCGTGACTTTATGGGACTTCTCAACATTCTCCACCAAAATCCAAATACAAGTTTTGATGCTGTGGTATCTAAACTCGTTCCAACTGACTCATCTAATTCCTCTGAAGATGATTTATTTACAGAATTTACGTTATAAAAGCAAACGGAGTGGTATGATTAACACCACTCCGTATTTTACTTAAATTTCTTATTTCGCAATTGCTTTTGTAATTTCTGCAAATACGTCTTCCGCATTCTCGCACATTACAAGTACTACCTCGCCTGTGGGAAGCACTTCAACAATTGCCTGTTTTGCAATTTCAAACTGATCCACAAGATATGTTTCAAATGATTGCTTTTGAAGTTCTACAAAATCAAGACACGCTGTTTTTACGGTTTCTGTCTTACCCTCAGCAGGCATAAAGATACCAAGTGCGTACGCACGTGTCATCATCAAAGTAGTGCTGTATGCAAACTCACCCAAGTCAGCATCTGTAAGACCTGCAACTTCAAGTTCCATACGAAGTTGCTCTTTAAGACTTTCAACTATTGAAAGTTTTTCAGCCTCTACTGCTTTCTTACCAATTTCGTCAATTTCTTCTTGGCTAAGTGTTACGTTTGCAATTTTTGAGTAGTGCTCCAAAACAGCCTGATTGGAGATTGCGTCAAGTTCTTCCTGTGTTTTTCCTTCCATATCCTTTACGGCATTTTCTGCAATTTCAGCACGCTCCATAAAGTCAATTGTAAATGAACCTACATTTTCCAAGTGCTTGAGTACGCCCTCAAATGCGTAGTACGCCTCGTCTTCCGGAGTCATCTCATAATTGTTATCGTCATGGAGTCTTACAAGTTCGCCGTTTTCGTTTCTACCAGTAATAGGGTTAACGTCCTCAGCATCACGAACTGCAAGAAGAATTTCCATGTAGTCCTTACTTGTAAGAGTACCCGGTGCTGTCACATCAGGAGATGTTGACGGTGTAGTCTCGCCTGCAGAGCAAGCAACTGCGGAAATTAAAAGTGCGACAATGGTCAATAGTGCAATAATTCTTTTCATATTTTTTATCCTTTCAAAATTATTTTTTTGTTTTCCAACAATTAGACGTTTGAATTTTCAATAAGTTCCATATAAATTGTAACAATGTTGTAAATATGATGTGTTATTTTGAATTGAATTATCAGTTGAATTGTGATATACTGTTGTATATAACAATTTTAAGTTACTAATTTTCATAGAGGTTTTGACATTGAAGACGTTTACAATTCATTTGAATATTACTAAACTCTCCGCAATTCCAACCGATGCAGTAGATAAAATCTTATCATCACGCAATAGCGATGCATCAATGTTGTTTTTATATCTTATTCGCTCAGGCGGTAGTCTTGACGAAGAAACTGTATTAACACAACTTGGATTTACCCAAAATCGCATGGAGAGTGCTTTGTCATGCCTTATTCGCTTAGGCTGTATAACCGAAACCGGTGTAACGACACAAGCAACTTCTCAACAGATAACAAAAACTGTACTTCCTGACGTATCTGAGGCAAGTTATACGCCACAGGAATTAAAACGTGGTCTTGAATGTGACGAGCATTTTCGTTGGCTATGTAGTGAGGCTGAGTCTAAACTCGGTAGGGTTCTCAAACATCATGAGTTGGAAACTCTTTACTCTATATATGACTATCTTGGAATGTCGGCAGAGGTTGCAGTTCTTCTTATCGGTTGGCTTGCAGCACAACGTCAGTCTCGACTTGACCGTGGTTTGAACGCTCCATCGGTCAGTTTCAGGCAAATAAGCCGTGAGGCAAATGCATGGTGTGAGCAAGGTATCGACACAACGGAAAAAGCAGATGCCCATATTCGTAACCTCACGTTACGTCAAAGTGCCGTGGGACAAGTTCTTCACGAACTCGGTATTCGTGACAGACTCCCAAGTCCCGGTGAACAGCGTATGATAAATGGTTGGCTTGACAACAACTTATCCCCTGCTCTTATTGGCAAGGCATACGATTTGACAGTACTTCAAAAAGGTACGCTTAACTGGCCGTATATGCGTTCAATTTTGAATCGTTGGCTTGAACGTGGCTATAAGACCGTTTCCGATATGGAGGCTGGCGAACATAAAAATACAAAAGTTAAGCCATCAGAAACACATAATACAAACGTACTTGACAGCGACTACGCACAGCGGATTAAAGCCCACAAGGCACGAACAGTAAACGATAAATTTAATTAGTTCCATATAGTTTCATTTTCTGCAGAGCGTTAGAAAGGGATCGATATAATGACATACGATATAAAAAATTTACGTCGTGCTGAGCGAAAGCACGAGGAATTGAAAAATGCCCACGAATCTGAACTTATAAAACGCCGTGCTAAACTTCATAATGATATTCCACGTCTAGGCGAAATCGACAAAAGGCTTCGCACGTCTGTTATAAGTGCAATTCATACTGCTCTGCGTCACGATGAAAATGCAGAAGATAAAGTTCTTGCCATTCGTGACGAGAACCTTGAACTACAACGTGAGCAGGCAGAACTTCTGACAATGAACGGCTATGCGTATAACTATCTGTCTGACGTTCCCATGTGCGATATATGTGAAGATAGTGGTTATACAGACGGAAAGATGTGTTCTTGTCTTGCACTCCTCTACGCACAGGAGCAACGCTGTGAGTTGTCCGCATCACTTAATATTGAGAAAACTACTTTTGATAAATTCAGATTTGACTGCTACGATACGAGCGTTGATGCAAAATTTGGCGTATCTGCCGCAGATAATATGGAATATATTTATGATACTTGTGTTGACTTCGCTGCAAACTTTGACAGACACTCTGACAATCTTCTTCTTCAAGGAGGTTCCGGTATCGGCAAGACGTTTCTTGCAGGCTGTATCGCCAATGCAGTAATTGATATCGGTGCAAGCGTACTGTATGAGTCAGCGTGTAGCCTGTTCGCCCGTATAGACGCTGACAGGTTTCGCCGAGATGACGATATCCCTGCCGTAGATTTTGACCGCTATCTTAATTGTGATTTGTTTATCCTTGACGATTTGGGTACTGAGTCAATGACAAACTTCGGTATAACAATGTTGTATCGTCTTATAAATACGAGAAATACAAATGGTAAGCAGACAATAGTAATCACTTCTCTTGCCTCAGATGAAATGCGGAGACGTTATGGTCCGCAAATCGCATCTCGATTGGAGGGTGAATACACTTCCCTTCGATTCTTTGGAGATGATGTGCGAAAGTTGCTTCGTTAAATAAGGAGGACACAGTATGCAGGAGATGTGGGATATATATGACTCGACACGGAGACGAACAGGCAAACTACATGAGCGTGGAAAGCCTCTCGGTGTCGGTGAATACCACCTTGTAGTGCAGATTTGGATTATAAATGATGAGGGAAAATACCTTATCTCCCAACGCCACCCGAGTAAATCCTACCCAATGTATTGGGAGGCAACAGGCGGTGCGGTAATAGCGGGAGAAAACAGTTTACATGGTGCTATTCGAGAAGTGCAAGAGGAACTTGGATTGACTCTCGACTCCTCGATGGGTCAACTTATGTTTCATGAAACCCACAGAAACGTATTTGCTGATATATGGTTATATCGGTCAAACGCTAAAATTGAGGACTTAAAGTTACAATCATGTGAGGTAGTAGACGCTAAGTGGGCAAGTGCAGAGGAAATTGAGCAGATGTGTAAAAGTAGGCAGTTTGTGGATTTATCCAATACTCGTAAACGCATCTATCAAAAAAGCGGTTATTTTCTAAAAAAAATTAAAGATAGCATAAAATGCTCCAACTAAACAGTTGGAGCATTTTCAATTTACTTATTCCTCTGCAGAAAACTGATCCTTACCTACACCGCAAAGTTCACAGGTGAATGTTTCGTCAAGATCTTCCCACTTAACGCCCTGCTCGTCCTCGTCATAGACCCAGCCGCATACGTTACAGATATACTTCATAAACTAACATCCTTTCATATAAAAGTCAAACGTAGTGTTTGCTCACTTTCCTTAATTATACAAAACCATATTCTAACTGTCAAGAGAAAAAGGTTATTGCAAAGAACGAAGATATATGTCAAGAAGAGATAATGCCGTTTCTTTTTCATGTGGACTGCATGCATCTAAACGTCGAAATAACTCTTCCTTACGCAAAGAAATAGGAGTTTCTTCATTTATGAACAACTCGTCGGGAGTAATTTGAAATGCTTCACAGATACGCAAAACTGTATCAACACGCATATTCACCGTACCGCGTTCAATATCTGCATACGTGCGGTCAGACAAACCTGCAAGTTCAGCAACTTCAGATTGTGTCAATCCACGACGTTTTCGAATTGCGTGAAGTTTATCCCCTATCGTTCGAAAATCAAAAATAAGCATTTTACTTCCTCCTATCTTTTCTATATAAGAATTATACTTCCGATTTTCGTTGACAAACAGGAACTATAATGGTATAATATAGGAAGATTAAATCCTATTTTGCCGTTTTTTGCAAAATAATAAAAATGATTGGGGAAGATAAAATATGGATAACACAAATGCTGTAAACACTACACCGACAAATATGATGAAATTCTGTAAATTTTGCGGAGGAAAAATTCCTGAAGATGCGGTATTGTGTACTCTTTGCGGTCGTCAAGTTGAAGAAACAAAAAAGACTGAACAGCCAAGCATCATCATCAATAATAGCAACCAAAATACCAATTCCAATGTAAATACCATTGGTGCCGCTCTCGGACTCAGACCAAAGAATAAATGGGTTTCGTTCGTGCTGTGCTTATTCCTCGGATATTTGGGTGCACACAAATTCTACGAAGGACGCATAGGTTTAGGTTTACTGTACTTATTTACCGGCGGAATATTCGGCATTGGCTGGTTTATTGACTGTATTTCGTTGCTCTTTAAGCCTAATCCCTACTATGTACGATAATTGTTTATCCTAACTGCAAAAAAAGGAAGTCTATAAAGACTTCCTTTTTTTGTGTAACGAAAAGTTATCGCCTCTCCTTTCAGAGAGGCGATAACTCAGTTAGATCGTAAATTACTCATACTTTGTCCAATCGGGAACTTCCCTGAGAGAAGTCCATTTTTCAAAATTATGATCCTTCATATAGTAATTATGACTGTTTGTTGCCTCTTGAACTGCAAGATAATACCAAGCCGATTTGTCGCTATTATCAGGCCATTTTATCATATCAGCAAGCAAATCATCTGCTGTTTCAGGAATACGATTAAGTACCCTGTTAATCATCGTCATTGCCTCTGCACGAGTGATAAATTGGTCTGGCTTGAATGTTCCGTCATCATAACCCTTTATCCAACCATGTGCTGCTGCTTCGTGAATTTCTGCTTCTGCCCAATGACCATCAATATCTGTAAAGTTATCAATGATCGTATATTCAGAATCATCAAATCTTGCACAAATTGCCGCAAATTCAGCACGAGTAATAAACTCTGTAGGAGCAAAAACATCTACCGTTCTTCCTTCTACAATACCCAACTTTGTCATAGTTGAAATTGCCGTATTATACCATGCATTTTCATCTACGTCCTTATAGTTGTTCCAAGTTGTGAGGTTATTCTCTCTTAATTCAGCAGGCTTTAACAATCTAAAGAAGATTGTAGTAACTTCAGCACGGCTTATGTTGGCATTTGGTCTGACTGTTCCGTCAGCAAAACCAACAATATATGCAAAGTGATCCTCTGCGTTGAGTTGAGAAGGTGTTTCATATCCACTGTTTATGTCTTCATTAATCTTTATCCATGAAGCATATACAGTGATATTCTTGTTCATCACAACGCTACTTACATCTTCGATAAGAGTTCTGTCAATGTGCCAACCATCGAAAATGTAACCTTCTCTTACAGGAACTTTTACAAGGTCAACAATTGTACCGGCAGCATATATTTCACTGTCTATCTTGTTTCCGCCGTTTGTTTCGTAGGTGAGAGTGTATATTGTTATGTCACTGCCACCGCTGCCAGGCGTTCTTTCAAACGAATAAGTGTAGGTAACTGTATCTGTGCCGGTAACCGTAGAAGGTAAAGTTACGTCCCATGTTCCGTTACCATAGCCATAGTTTGCTTTCATTCCTGTAGGAACATAACCCGTTATATCTGCTTGACCCGTCTTACTATAGTTTCCGTTTTCGTCAAGAAGATTCACAACATTTACAATGTCTGCAGTTGTATTGTCTGCCCATGTTCCGTTTACAACCTTAAAGATGACTTTTTTCTGGAATACGTCTGCAACATCGTCACCATCATCAGGATCTATGGTACCAATTTTATCTTCTTCCCATTGCGCAGTGTAAACGTGAACTATTTCACCTGTGCCATTGGTCTTTTCCCAACCCATGAACACGTAACCGTCTCTTGTTGGCGTTCCAAGGTCAATATTTGCTTTAAGTTCAATTGTTTGCACTGTTGTATGACTTTGTCCGTTATAGTTCCATACACCACCATTTGGATCAACCTGTATCTTCTCGTTTTCAGCATATTCTTCAGACTGAGGAGTCGGTTCAGGCTCATCTTCATTATATTCATCATACAAAACATCAGGAGTCTTATAGAAAACGAATGTATAAACAACAGGTTCTGTTCCGCTTACCGTTGCCGGAGGAGTTTCTCTCCATTCACCTGGGGTATCGTGGTCAGGTGCTGCTACTGCTTTAGATACATTTGGAATAATGTTTGATATGTCAGATGTACCTGTTTTGCTGTGAACTCCACCTTCAAGGAGATCGACTACCTTGACAATATCCGTATTTGATA
Source organism: Eubacteriales bacterium (assembly GCA_045639125.1). Lineage (GTDB taxonomy): Bacteria > Bacillota > Clostridia > Oscillospirales > QAMX01 > JAZUCL01. The sequence continues at coordinate 34,665 of JAZUCL010000018.1, forward strand.
CTCCGTCCCAAGTTCCATTTATAATTCTAAATGTAATCTTCTTCTGGTAAATATCAGGAATATTGTCTCCTTCATCAGGATCCTGTCCGCCACCAATAACATCTACATCATAGTAAAGTTTAAGTGTAACAATATCAGCAGGAGTTTTTATTTCCACAAGAGTTGCTGACTTTGTAGGATTCGATATTACCTCGTCTACACAATAGTTTTCATAATCGCCACCCGTTTTTGCTACTGCTGTTACCTTTTCGCCTATTTTATCTATTTTTGTTTCAGTATCGTTCGGTGTGGTTGGATATTCGCCGTTTGTGTTTACTCTGTAATGCTCAACAATGTACTTTACCAAAACTGGTGTTATTACTGATGGGTCAGTCTCAATTCTTTCATACTGTGCTACAAGGGTAATAGATGTAACATTTTCTGCCCCTGCAAGTTCACCGTAGGACTTAGTATTATCGACAACTACATCGCCCTTTTTCCAGCCTGTAAATTTGAATTGGTCTTTAACCGGATCGCTAATAGGTGTGCCCTGTCTGTCACAAAGAAGGTTTGCATCTGTATAATCTACAATTTTAGGTGAAATCGTCATATTTCCACCAATGTTGCCGCCTGCAAGATCGTAGTTTACAAGATACGGAGCCTTTTGGTTTGTAAATACAATTTGTGTTTCTGTGCCATTGATATTATTTATTGTGCCGTTAGAATAAACTGCATATCTTGCATCATCGTAAATCCATGTGGAATTACCACTGTCATGAACCTCGTAAACATATATCGGATCTCCGCTATTAAAACGAGCATACTCCAATCCGGTAAGAGACACTTCTATCGGAGAGCCTTGTTTCTCTATATCGTTAGCACCAAGTATTATTGTACTTTCACCAATTACTCGTTCATGGAATACCGCTCTGAATGTAAAGGCTACTTCTGCTCCGTTTGCTTCTGGTTCCCCGACTGAATTCAAAAGTTTCTTTGTAAGTGTTCCGGTCGTTGGAATGATAAAGGTTTGATCGGGATTCTTTTCCCAGAAAGCGTGATATACAACATCTTTTGCCGGCATTGCAATTTCAGAAAGGTTGACAACTCCTGCGAATTCTGAATTCTTATATGTTTCAAACCAGCCTTTTAATGTGTACCCGAGTTTCGAGTTTGTATCTACTGCCGGCATCGGTAGTGCTGAGCCAAATTCTACATCAGAATAGGTTTCCTGTTCTAAATTAAGTTCTACAAATGTGCCATTATCCTGCTGCTGATAATACTTATATGTAACGTCATATTTTCTCTTAACCGATGTTACAATTACACTGTGGTCTGATTGTTTTGAAAGATGAACATCGCCACTTAAAATTCCATCACCATCTATTGTAAGATTAAATAATGTCGTGTTGGAAAGCATCATCGACGCATCATATTCATATCCGTCAACCCAAACAGAACTTATCGAATAACCTTCATTAGCCTTAAAGAAAACCTCCAGTATTTCAGTATCATGGTGAGAATACCTTGTTCCGTCCATAATGATACTTCCATCGTCGTGGGCTGTTGTAAGGGTATAAACGATAGGTCTTGTATACACCTCAATTGCATGTCCCGACTGTACATTTGTAACCTGGAATATATATGAGCCGTCCGCCTCAAATGACACATTGTTGACCCCATTTTCCAAATCATACAAAGGTGTTCTTATGTCAAGCGGAGAATCATGACTTGAAGATGTAACGTGTATAATTTCAGAGATTTCATAACCTGGATTAGCCTTGAAAACCATCTTTGCTGTATCAATACCGGCAGTAACCTCTTCACGATATGTATTTCCTATATGAATACCAGGAACAATACTGCCTTCTACTGCAGGTTCAACTGTGAGAGTACCACCCTCATCTATTATACCACCAACAATATGAACGTTTTCGTTAACCATCTCAACATCCAAGTAAGAAGATTTAACTAAATTGATTTGGTAATCATTTTTATTTTGAAGGACGCAATCAAGCCTAAACATTGCCTCAGCGATGTTTTCTCCACTATTGATAGTGAGAGTTTTTTCTGCATTAGCAATATTGGCAAGAGTCCAGTTATCAAAATTGGTTACGTCAATGCTTTGTCCGGGATTAACTGAAAGCATTGCAATCACGGTATCGTCGTTTGTATCATTGGACAAGTTAGTATCGACAAGATAATACGCCATTGATACGCCTTCATTTCTAAAGCCATTAGGTCTTGAGAATGAAGGAATCATATTCGCAAGGACTGCATTAAGAGTTGTAGCATTATAACTTAAGGTGTAACTTGTTTCTGTACCGATATGTTGCCACATTTCATCGTTAAGAAGGTTGTACCTCAAAGAAACGTTTTCATACTTATTTTCAGCAGTTATTACAGGCGTTGTTGACTCTGCATTCTGATAAATACCTGCACCATTGTTAGTGGGAAGATATCCTCCAAAAGTATCAGCATTTTCGTCTTCAACTATTGGTATGTAGATAACAAGTTTTCTGCCGTAATCTGTACCTCCCTGGCTATCCTTCGGACTTTCTGTTACACAGTGATATCCAAAGTTAAAGCCTGTTACATTGATAGTTTTGCCTTCCTTTATTTCTACTGTTGCTGTAGTGAAAGGTTTTTCTTCCAAAGCCCAACCGTTTGCCATTTTGTCAACGGTATAAACTGAAATTTGTTCACGGTTATATTCATATCCGTTTGACACCGGCAGACGGAATCCTTCTGAAATAGTATCTGTAACAACAGATTTTTCGTCCAAAGTTGAATTTGATGTGATTGAGAATGCAATATCATGGAATACATTTGTTACCGCACTACCCTGTGTATGTGCAGAATAATATGAGTCGGCAAACTTTGTACCAAGCGTGTTATAGTCAGTTGCATTTGGATAGTTGCTGGATAGTGCCTGAAGGAAGTTCACTGAATTTGAAGAAGGTGTTCCGAGATACATCGAGAAAATGTGTGTATTACTATCCTTCATTGCTTTTGCAGCAGAAATAGCGTTGTTTGCAACAGTTACATTAAAGTCTGTTTGTGTTGTCGGCACGCCGTCTGTGATAACAACTACTATTTTCTTACGATTTGCATACGTGCCTGCAGACTGACTGTCAAATATTTGTTTTGCCATTTGCATACCAAGATCGGTTCTCGTTGCGCCTTCTCCGTCAAGTTGAGTTATTGCCTCTGCTATTACACCACCGGTTGTAATATTGGCATATGTACAATTTACAAATGCATCTGCATAGTTGTTATTTGTAAGTGAACCGTAAGAAATTCCAGGGGTTGTTGCAGGAACATTGTTTGTAACTGTTACACGTTCATAGATAGCGGTGCTTTGGATGTTAACCTTATCACCAACAGTAAAAGATCCATTTGTATACCAACCGGCATCACCATACACAGGAGTAAACCAATTATAATCTATCACTGGATTTTCATAATAATCAATAGAACTATATTCGTTTCCCGACTGAATATAATAGGTCTTAGATGTATCCAGAGTTGTTATGTCAGTTATCCTACTATAGTTAACACTTGTTATAGTCTGGGTATTATAAACTGTAAGAATTTCCGTGTTATCGCCATAACCCGACTCACTTGCAAATCCTACAATTGCCAAACGGTAAGAATCATCGTTTAATGTGTTAAAACTTGCCACTTCTGAGACGAATGAATTAACAGCATTTTTCATAATATTAAGTTTTGTTGTACCGTTTATAGATTCGTCCATAGAGCCGGACTGGTCAAGCACCAATACAATATCTGCCGGCATGGTAGATTGCGTTGTGCTTGTAGCACCGGTAGCGTAAGCCTCAAGTTTGATTTTTGCCGGTTGACCTAATGCCGCCGGCAAAAACTCCTTGGTAAATACAACAGGATCCGTTGCTCCAAAGGTTTCTATAGGAGCAAAATCTGTTGCCATAGAGGTTGTGATTGAGGCAGGAAGCAAAGTCACAAACATTGCAATTGCCATAAAAATTGCCATAATTCTTCTTTTTTTCATAAAATCATTCCTTTCAACTTTTATAATTATTACTATAAAAAAGTGATTTAAGTTATGTAATATACAACATAAAATTATACCGCGTTTGCAAAATTATTTGATTTTATTCATTTAACTATTCTGTGAACTGCCCCAACTTGTGCCAACAGCATAAAAAACAAGATTTTCACTACGCAAATACCACGTATCTGTACCTCAAAAAAACGTATTAAACCCGGCTTCTCGATTAACGATAATGCAGGCTAAAGGCACACTTATTATGTATGTTAAATTTTAACATAGATGTAATTAAAATGTCAACAGAATACAATAATTTTTAGTCGTAGACTCTTCACAGTAAGTATTATTTATGGTTGATCCTTTAACTCTATAAACACAACTTTTTCTTAAAAATCTTAAAGAAAAACAATCAAAAATACATATTATACATCATATAAAAATAGGACTTACCGTAACTTCGGTAAGTCCTATTATCTTTCATACTATTTGCCGTTCATAATTTCGGAATAATATCCATAATCTTATCGTGACAGCCACCACAGCCTGTCGAGCCTCGGCATTTTTATCAAGTTGATATTATCAGTTTAATATTGAGATTGTAAGAAAAACTCCCCTGTCCCCAAACTGTTAAAGAGATTTATTTGTATAGTTAAAAATACTGCTCAATGGCAGTCTTTAATCATTATCAACATCTACTAATTTACTTACTGGAACACCTAAAACCTTGCTTATCTTAAACAGAGATTTCAAGGAAGGAACATAGGGAGCAGAAGGACCTTCTAACTGTGAAATAAAGTTCAGGGACATACCACTACTTTCACTTAACTGTTCTTGTGTCATATTTGCTAGTCTTCTATAATAACCAACTTTCAACCCAACTTTTATTATAAACATTTGATATTCTTTTTCATTATAATAGTTCATAAATTACACCTTTTTCAATAAATACTCTCTGTATGTAATTATAAACTATTTACAAATAAGATATTATTATGTATAATAAAATAAAACTTCTGTGTCAAGGAAGTTTTTTAATAAATATTATTTTAGGAGTAATTATGCAAGAGATTAAAAGGTGTTGTTTTTGCGGACACAGTGATATCACTTATGATACAGAAACAAGAGATAAAATAAAAGCAATAGCAGAAGATTTGATTTTAAACCATAAAGTAAAAGAATTTTGGGTTGGGCACTATGGCACATTTGATGGTTGTTGTTCTTCTGTTATAAGAGAACTGCAAAAGACTTATGCAGATATAAAATTAGAATTGGTTATACCATACATGACCAAAGGTATCAATGAGTATAGGGAATTATACTATAAAGATTATGATAATATTCTTATAGCAGATATACCCTTAAATACTCCCCAAAAGTTTCAAATTATAAAAGGAAATGAATACGTTGTAGACAACTGTGATTTTGTCATCTGCTACATTGAAAGATACTATGGGGGAGCATACAGAACCTTCACTTATGCAAGAAGAAGAAAAAGAGAAATTTTTAATTTATCTCCAAAAGCAATAACAGATTAATCATTAATTGTTTAAAAGTCAGTGGCTTTTTATAATTTGACAGGAACAGTTTTGGGACGGGCAGTTTTTGTGCATTTAATTACATGTTTGAATTATTTATTGACTTTCATAATTCTTAAAGGCTTTCAAAAGATAAACTGCCAGTTTTGGCAAAAATCTTAAAAATTAAGCGTCACAAACTTCAAATTTTGCCATTATGGTTTATACGGTTCACAAGATAAAAAGTGCACAAAATAGGACTTACCGTAACTTCGGTAAGTCCTATTATCTTTCATACTATTTGCCGTTCATAATTTCGGAAATAATATCCATAATCTTATCGTGACAGCCACCACAGCCTGTCGAGCAGGAGGTCATAAGTTGTACCTGTGCAAATTCACTCTCAACATCTGAAAATAAGGTATGCTGTTTAAGTGCATTCTCAATCGCTCCAAATGTTACGTTTTTGCACTTGCAAATCACTTGGTTTGTTTCATACTTCATGGCAATTACCCAAAATATCTCTTTAAGAGACCCTCTAAACCACGACCGTGTCTTGCCTCGTCACGAGCCATCTCATGCACGGTATCATGGATTGCGTCAAGACCATTCTTCTTAGCACAAAGAGCAAGGTCAAACTTACCCTGAGTAGCACCGTACTCACAATCAACACGCCAAGCCAAATTGGACTTTGTGCAAGCCTTCATGTTGGACTCAAGATCCTCACCAAGAAGTTCTGCAAACTTAGCAGCATGCTCTGCCTCCTCGTATGCTGCCTTCTCCCAGTACAGGCCAATCTCAGGATAGCCTTCACGATGTGCAATACGTGCCATGCAAAGATACATACCAACTTCTGCACACTCACCGTTAAAGTTTGCCATCAACTGCTCAAAGATATATGCCTTATCTTCAGCAGAAATGTCAGGGTTATTCTTTACTGTCTTTGCATAAACGCCATACTCATGCTCTGCAGCAAGTTTCATCTCGCCCTCGGCAACGGTGAACTTTGAACCGGGAGCCTTACATGTGGGGCAAAACTCAGGAGCAGCATCACCTGTGTGAACATAACCACATACCGGACACACAAACTTTTTCATAATTATTTCCTCCATACATTAACTTTAATTCTGATTTATTTTTCTCTTATCAGTAATCACTACTGTTTACAGTTATAAGTATACTCGATTCTAAAAGAAAACGCAATGCAATTATTCTACAAAATTTTATGTTGTTTGCAGTCGTAAAATGTGCTATTTGACTAATTTTTGTCTAATAATTGCCACTTCTTCTTTAATTTCACCGCTAAAGTATAAGATTGCAACGTATAATATGCCGCCAACTATAATTGATATTAAAAGTCCTAAAATATTAGACGGTATAATGTATGCTACAAGGAAAGCACTAATGCCACAAATTACTGCAGATATTGTAATACGAATGATGCGTATAAATGGAATTTGGAAAAGCATTATTCTGCGTACACGTAATGCAGAGAGGATAAAGTAAAAACAAAAGGCAAGCATTGAGCCGAGTGCGGCACCTGAAAAGTCAAGGAGAGGTAAAAGTATTACACTTAAAATCACTTTTACCGCAAGTGCCATAAGTGCATTTTGCATAATTGGTTTTGTGTTGCCGTTCATTTCCCAACCTTTAATAGCGTACTCAGTCAGGCCTGTAAAGAACATTGCAAAAGCGGTCAATCCGATTACCGACGCACCTATTTCATATCCATCAGCAAACAGAACACGGCTTAAAACTTGTGAAACGCCGCAAAGTCCTGTTGCGGCAGGGAGTGCCACCAGCAGATACAGCCTTGCTCCTGTACCGACTACAGGTTTTGCTCCCTCAAAACCACTTTTGCGGTATGCCTCAAGGGCAGGTGGATATACAGCACGCATTATACCGACCATAAGCATATTAAATACCGCTGTGGCTATTGAGTTATTTGCCGAATAAATTCCAAAATCTGCATCAAATAGAATAAGTATAAATCTATCTACGAAATTCAAAAGCCCAACTGACAAACTTACTCCCAAAAGAGGAAATCCGTAGTCGAAGAATTTCTTCATCATCGGTGACGAGAATCCGTTTAACCGTACAAAATGCGGTAGTTTTAGAACTGCAACAGCGATAACACCTGCAAGAAGTTCTGACAACATATAACCAAGAACCGCAGGTAAAATACTGTCTGCAGTGCCACCTGATGCCATAAGATAGCAAGTAAAAAATATCACCAAAGGTTTCGTTACGGCAGACAAAAGTGACAGTATGACGCTTGCAAGACGTTTTCCTGTCTGCACAAGCATATTAAGACAGATTTGGTAAATACTTGTGGCAGTGAGCATGGCACACGCCCAAAACCATAGTGTAGTCCCTGTGGCAAGATACACGCCGCCTGCCACCACATAGGCAACAAGATTGATAACAAGCCACAGTGCCGTTGATGTTGAATAAAATGCACTGTTCTCCCGCTCGTCACCGACATATCTGTTTGTTGCATTACCAAGCCAACCCATAAGTAAGAGATATGCAAATACAACTACTGTATTCACAGTGGCAAAATCATCATACGCACTTTTTGTCAAGGCGTGGGTAAGGTATGACAATGTGACAATGCCGATTGCTCCCTCAAGTATTTTTGACGGCAAAAACATCAGCGTACTACCCCATGTTCCTGAAAATCGCTGTTTCAAAGGAAAACTCCTTTCATATTTTACTGTCGGGTACGGTTTTTACTTCCCGTCTCTTGACCGTAAAAGCGTTATAATATATAATATCATTATAAACTATTCTAAGCCTTTACACAATGGCGATTTTCGCTTTTTTTGAATTGGTTTTGAAATGAAAGGATTGATTAAATGAAAATCATCCATCTTATAAGCGGTGGTGACGTTGGCGGTGCAAAAACTCATGTCCTTACACTACTTAGTGAACTAAAAAAAGAAGCAGAGGTAACACTCGTCTGCTTCTGTGAAGGGCAGTTTGCCGATGATGCTCGCAAATTAGGGATTGACACCCTTGTATTTTCCTCTACATTTCGCTCTCTTTCTAAATTACGTCGGCTTTTATCACACTATGACGTTATTCATTGTCATGGTACAAAGGCAAACGTCATTATATCGTGCCTTAAGCCGTTTTTGACAGCACCGGTTGTTACAACTATACATAGTGACTATCGTTATGACTATATGGGCAGACCGCTGCGTCAAATAACTTTTGGTAATGCAAACGCCATTGCACTCCACGCTATTGACTGGTATATTCCTGTATCATCCAATTTACGTGACGTGATGATTGAAACAGGCTATCCTCCACAGCGTATGCTTAGTGTTAAAAACTCAGTTGATTTTGACACAGTTGACGAGCCTTGCGACAGACAGGAATTTTTCAAAAGATATAACTTTCCTGTAGCCGACACAGACATTGTTGTTGGCTTCGCAGGACGTTTAACGCCTATTAAAGACCTTTCAACTATGCTTCGTGCCGTGGCGATTGCACGAAAGAGTTGTAAAAACCTCAAACTGTTCTTAGCAGGTGAGGGTGAGGATATGCAAAAACTCAAATCACTTGCCGCAGAACTTGGAATTTCAGATGCGGTATGCTTTGGCGGTTGGCTTCAAAATGCTCGTGAGATGTTTTCGTGCGTTGACATATCTGCAATGAGTTCAAAAAGTGAGGGCTTCCCCTACGCTATATTGGAGGGTGTCATATACAAAAAAGCGACGGTATCATCTCGTGTCGGCGGTATTCCTGACCTTATAGAAGATGAGCAGACAGGCTTTTTATTCCCTCCAGGTGACGCCGATGCACTTGCTGAAATTTTTGTACGTCTTGTAACCGACAGTGCCCTTCGTATTCGTCTTGGTGAGGCGGTATACGAAAAGGCAAAGAAAGAATATTCTCTTTCTGCCATGCGATGCGACCAACTTGAAATCTACAGCATGATGTTATCACATAACAAACGTCCAAAACGTGACGGAATAGTCATCTGCGGTGCTTATGGTAAAGGAAACGCAGGCGATGATGCTATTTTGGAAGCAATTATTTCTGAAATGCGTAGCATTGATAATAATATGCCAATTACAGTTATGTCCAAAAGCCCAAAGACAACCCGTCTTGAGCACCGTGTAGATTCCATATTCACTTTCAATATACCGAAGATGATGTCGGTATTCCGCCGTGCAAAACTCTACATCAACGGCGGTGGATCTCTAATCCAAGACGTTACATCTTCAAGAAGTCTGTACTTTTATCTATCTACTTTGAAAATGGCAAAAAAACTTGGCTGCAATGTTATGATGTACGGCTGTGGTATCGGACCGCTTCGCCATGACTTTAACGCTCGTGTTGCCACAAAAGTTCTTAATAAATATGTAGATACCATTACTCTCCGTGAAGATGAGTCCCTTAATACACTCCGCTCAATGCAAGTCAATGGCCCTCAAATTTTCATGACAGCAGACCCTGCCTTGACACTTAAACCGTCAAGCAATAAGAGAATAGAAGAGATTATGAAAAAGGAACAGTTGACGACTACACATCCTATGCTCTGTCTGTCAATGCGTCCATGGGACGGCTTTGAAGATATTGCACAGGCAGTTGCTTACTGTGCAGATTATGCATGGGACACTTATGGTTTGGAAACTGTACTTCTTCCTATCGAATTGCCTCGTGACTTGCCTGCCGCTGAACGTGTTGCATCGTATATGCGTCACACTCCCCATATCGTACGTACACGCTATACAGCCAGTGAAACCATAGGCATAATGTCAAAAATGCGTGCAGTTATCGCTATGCGTCTTCACGCCCTTGTATTTGCCGCTACTACCGGTGTACCGATTGCAGGTATTGCATACGACAAAAAAGTACGTGGCTTTGTAGAGTACTTAGGTCAATCCCTTTGTACATCTATTGATGAGGCAACAAGAGAAAAACTGTGTGGATTTGTAGATTCGTTGGTGGCAATGCCACCCGATGCCCTTTGTGAAAATGCAGACAGATTGCGTGCTTTAGAGGCAATCAACGTAGTAAAGGCAGAAAATCTTCTTGTATAACTTTGTCACACAGAAAGGATAAAAACTATGAAGCAATATATGGAAACAGGAAAAATCGTCAACACTCATGGTATTCGTGGCGAGTTGAAAGTTGAGGCATGGAGTGACTGTCCTGAATTTCTCTTGGAACTTGAGCGTGTATATATCGACAAGGTAGAATATACAGTTGAAAATTCAAGAGTTCATCAAAATTTTGTACTGATGAAACTTTCAGGAATTGACTCTATTGACGATGCAATGAGATACAAAAACAAAGTTATATTTTTTGACCGTGACGATATAGAATTGGAAGATGACGCATACTATATCCAAGATTTACTTGGTTTTTCAGTGTACGATATTCGTCAGAATAAAATAATTGGAAAACTGACAAATGTGGAAGAATACCCCGCAAGTACAATGTATATTGTAAAAAAGGACGGCGTAACTCACATGATTCCACAAGTGTTTCTTAAAGAGATTGACATTGAAAAAAGTACGGTTACCATTGAAACCATTGAAGGCTTAGGCGAGGTAGAAAATGAGTAATGTACAGATGAAAATTGATATTATGACGCTTTTTCCCGACATGGTAGACGGCGTAATGCACTCATCCATTATGGGCAGAGCGATGCAAAGAGGTCTTATTGACATAAAAAGTACAAATATCCGTGACTTTGCTCCAAGCCGTAACCGCCGTACAGACGATTATCCATACGGTGGTGGAAAAGGACTCGTTATGCTTGCAGAGCCTCTTTACCAGTGTCATAAGCACTTATGCGGTGATGCACATATCCACACAGTTTTAATGAGTCCCCAAGGAAAAACTTTCGATCAAGAAAAGGCAAAAGAACTTCTTGAAAAAAAACACATCATTTTAGTCTGCGGTCACTACGAGGGTATTGATGAGCGTTTTATTGACGAATGTATTGACGAGGAGTTGTCAATAGGTGACTTTGTTTTAACAGGCGGAGAAATACCTGCTATGGCTATGGCAGACTGTATCTGTCGAATGGTACCCGGTGTGCTTAGTGAGGAAACATGCTTCACAGAGGAAAGCCATTGGTCTGGCGTACTTGAATACCCTCAGTATACACGACCTGAGGAATGGCGAGGTCGCCGTGTTCCTGAAGTGCTTTTGTCAGGACACCACGCCAATATCAAAAAATGGCAGCGTAAACAGGCATTGTTACGCACACAATTAAGACGTCCTGAAATGCTCAACAAAGCAGAATTAAGTCACGATGATGCTGATTTTTTGGCAGAATTATCTCTGCGTCTTTCACGAGACGAGGACATAACGGAATCTGTATAACTTTTACCGATATGTAACTATTTTGTCATTGTATACGTCTGTTATTCGTGATATATTAAGGTCGTAAAAAACAAAAAGGAGGCGTACCATGAGCGAATTTTGGAACACACTGTCCCTTGTGCAAAAAGTTTTCTATTTTATTGCCGTTCCTTCAACTGCAATTTTAATTTTTCAGACTATTTTGACAGTTATCGGATTTGGTAATAACGAACTTGACGATTCAACGTCCTTCGACAGTGGTGACTTTTCAGATACAGAGTTTGACATAGACGGTCCTGACGGTGACCCTGTAACTGAAAGCGGTTTTCGTCTTTTTACAATCAAAGGCCTTGTAGCGTTCTTTGCAATCTTCGGCTGGACCGGCATTGTAATTCTTGCAAATGGCGGTACAACTCTTACAGCGTCACTCGTAGCCTTTGTGGCGGGTCTTGCCGCAATGGCAGCCGTCGGTGCGATTCTCTATTCCTTTTCAAAACTTGAGGCTGACGGAACACTTAATGTCCGTAACGCAGTCGGCCATACTGCCACAGTTTATATCCCAATCCTTCCAAACAGAAAACCCGGTGGTAAAGTTCAACTGATACTACAAGAACAACTGCGTGAATTGCCCGCCGTCACTGACTCTGCTGAAATCATTCCTTACGGAACATCTGTAACAGTCGTATCCGTGGATAAAAATGACGTACTTGTTGTATCCCCGATCAAAGTAAACGTATAAACAAAAATACATAAAATAATGGAGGTAAATCTATGGAACCTTTAGTTCTCGTCACAGTTATAGCACTTATTCTCTTCTCCCTGTTAATTCTCTTTTTCTCCCGATACAAAAAATGTCCGTCCGATAAGATTATGGTAGTCTACGGTAATGTTGGCAAGAACGCACAAGGTGCGGCTCGTACAGCCAAGTGTATCCACGGCGGTGCGGCTTTCGTTTGGCCTGTTATCCAGTCCTACGAATTTATGAGTCTTACTCCCATTTCCATTGAAGTTGCACTTCGCAGTGCATTGTCAAAGCAGAATATCCGTATTGACGTACCATCTCGGTTTACAGTAGGTATCTCCACCGAGCCCGGTATCATGCAAAATGCGGCAGTTCGTCTGCTCGGACTGAAGATGACGGCCATTGAAGAGATTGCAAAGGATATTCTGTTCGGTCAACTTCGTCTTGTAGTTGCAACTATGGATATTGAGGAAATCAATACCGACCGTGACAAGTTCCTTGAAGCAATTTCCGCAAACGTAGAAACAGAACTTAATAAAATCGGTCTTCGTCTTATCAACGTAAACGTAACCGACATCAACGACGAGTCAGGATACATTGAGGCTCTCGGTAAGGAAGCAGCGGCTAAGGCAATAAACGATGCGAAGAAGAATGTTGCCGAGAAGAACCGTGACGGTTCCATCGGTGAGGCAAACGCACAGCGTGACCAACGTATCGAAGTTGCAAGTGCAAACTCCAAGGCAATCGAGGGTGAAAACACCGCAAAGATTGCAGTTGCTCAGTCTGAAGCATTACGCCGTGAGCGTGAGGCTGAAGCACTCAGAAGTGCAACCGCAGCAGAGAAAGTTCAAGCGGCTAAGGCAATGGAAGAGGCATACTCTGCACAGAAAGATGCAGAACTTGCTCGTGCAGCACGTGAGCGTGCAACTCAAGAGGCTGACGTACTTGTTAAGGCTGAAATTGAAAAACGCCGTATTGAAATTGCCGCAGAAGCAGAAGCAGAGCAGGCTCGCCGTATAGCACGAGGTGAGGCAGATGCTATCTTTGCTGAAATGGAAGCAAAGGCACGAGGTTTACAAGAAATGCTTTCTGCACAGGCAAAGGGCTTTGAAGATATTATTGCAGCAGCAGGCGGCAACGCAAACGATGCACTTCGCATGATGATCGCCGACAAGTTAGAAAACCTTGTTCGTACCCAAGTTGATGCAATCTCAAATCTCAAAATTGACAAAGTTACTGTCTGGGACAACGGCGGCAACGGTGATAAGACAGCAACGGCGAATTTTGTGTCAGGAATGATGAAATCAATCCCTCCCATGCAAGAACTATTCGACATGGCAGGCATGAATCTCCCTGAATTTTTAGGCAAGCCTAAGACTGACACAGTATTAACTTCAGATACTGCCGTAGAGGCAAATGTAGTTGAGAATACTGACACAGTCGAATAGTAAATCAAAATCTTCTCCCTCCCTATTTTTTCGGGAGGGAGATTTTCTTTATTTCATTTACGTAAAACACTTCAAAAATCCACGAAATACGCAGATATTCTTAGCAAACGAGAGATAAATCAATTCATTCATTTTTCAAAGGTCAAAGAAAGTCAAAATCAAAGTTGATATAAATAATCTTTAGGTGTATACTGTAGCCATAAGGTCAAAGAAAGTCAAAGTCAATTTTGAAAGGATTGGTTCTATGCGACTTAGTGATTTAATTGCCGATTTTATTCTAAGTGGTTTGTCTGATGGTGGTGAAGTAGAGTTACAGCGAAGCGAACTTGCTGACCGCTTTAATTGTGTGCCAAGTCAGATAAATTACGTTATTTCCACTCGATTTGCCCCTGAACATGGCTACCTTGTGGAGTCACGTCGTGGCGGTGGCGGATACATTCGTATATCCCGCCTTGAAACTGATAGACCCAGTGTGCTTATGCATACGGTCAATGCCATTGGCGACAGCCTTAGTTTTCGTTCTGCAGTTGTCTTTATACAAAATCTGTTGTCTTATGGTGCTATCTCTGAGGAAAATGGTAAACTTATTTTATCAGCAGTATCGGAAACAGCACTTGCTTCTGCTGACGTAACTATCCGTCCACGTCTGCGTGCGTCAATTATGAAACAATGTCTGCTCAGTTTACCCAAATATATGCATAATTCAACAAATACTAAATGATATAATATAGTGAGGTGTTTTATATGCTGTGTGATAAATGTCAAAAAAACAATGGGACAATATATATAAAGAGTATTGTCAACAATAAGGTACACGAATTACATCTGTGTCCTGAATGTGCCAACATGTTAGGGTATAGCGAAACTCTTGACAATCCATTTCATGCTTTTGGTGCTTTTGATCCGTTTACTAACCTCTTTGCAGTTTCGCCAAGACAAGAAAATAGTAAAAAAATCGTGCGTTGCAGTGTATGTAACACCGATATAACAGATATTCGCAGAACCGGACGTGTCGGCTGTGCCCATTGTTATACCCTTTTCAACTCGACAATGGAGCCAATTATTAAGAAAATACATGGCTCTGCTGTTCATACCGGCAGTATTCCAAAATCTGCAGGAGCAAAACTGTCTGCAAAGCGAATATTGGACGAAAAGCGAGAGAAACTTCGCAATGCCGTAAGTAATGAAGATTACGAAACAGCGGCAAAACTTCGTGATGAAATTCGCAATTTGGAAGCGAATGAGTAACGGCAGAAAGGGGAATATTTATGAAATGGTATGAGAAAAGCGGTACGGACTCTGATGTAGTTATCTCAACTCGTGTACGTCTTGCTCGAAATGTATTGGACCTACCCTTCCCTGACCGAATTAGCGAGAATGAGGCGAAAGAACTTATTGAACGTGTCCAATCAGCACTCGACGCATCTGCACTGGGAGCAAACTTTACCCGATACGATTTTGACAAAATTAGTGAAATAACTCGTGGTATACTCGTTGAGCAATATGCCGCATCAAAGGAATTTGCATCAGGGTCTCTGCCTCGTTCACTCCACCTGTCAGACGATGCACATATTGCTATCATGGTAAATGAGGAAGACCATCTAAGACTTCAGGTAATGGGTACAGGTCTTTGTATTGATGAGTGTATGGAGGACGGAAAAAAACTTGACTTACTCATGGACGAGCGACTTGGCTATGCATTTGACGAAAGACTTGGTTATCTTACAGCCTGTCCGACCAATCTCGGCTGTGGACTTCGTCTGTCAGTTATGCTGCACTTGCCAGCATTGACAGAAAATGGTGCAATAAACTCAATTATCACCCAAGCAAGCAAACTCGGATTTGCGGTACGTGGTATCTATGGTGAGGGAACTCGTGCAGAGGGTTCCATGTATCAGTTGTCAAACGCATTGAGTCTTGGCAGGACGGAAGAAGAAACGGCGGCTCGTCTTAAAGATATTACAATGCGTATAATTGAAACGGAGCGTTCATTACGCCGTCGTATTACAGACACAAACAGAGTGTATTTAGAGGACAGAATATATCGTGCTCTCGGCACGTTGCAAAATGCCCGTATTCTCTCCTCTGATGAGGCAATACGTCTATTATCGGAAGTGAGAATGGGCGTTGGAATTTTGACAGATATAACGGCAGAATCTATTGACAGACTTATGTGTGAGATACGTCCGTATCACATACTAAATCGTATCGGCACAGATACTGCCGAGCCGTCTAAACGAGATATAACTCGTGCCGACCTATGCCGTAATAGACTTAATTAACACGTTTTTACATCAGCGAAAGGAGAAATAAAATGTCTGAAAACAAATATACAGAGCGTGCGGAACGTGCATTTCGTCTTGCTCATGAAGCGGCTGCCGAACTTGGCCATAGCCATGTGGGTAGCGAGCATATTTTACTTGGACTTTTACGTGAGGGCAGCGGAGTTGCAGCAAAAGCACTCTCCTCTGCCTCTGTATCAGCCGAAAAAGTCAAAGAGATGATTGTGGAGTCAATTGGTGTCGGTACTCCGGGTAGCATCACACCGCAAGGATTGACACCACGTACAAAACGAATAATCGGTCTTGCAACAGATGAAGCAAATAGACTCGGTCACAACTACATCGGTACAGAACATCTGCTTATGGGCCTTTTAAGAGAAAGTGATTGTATCGCTTGCCGTATTCTAATCGCAAGCGGTATCGATTTGCAAAAACTGTACCAAATGACAGTTAGTATGTTATCACCTCAGCCAAACGCATCAGATACACCTTACGAACCAAATAAGAAGTCACAGCGTGGTGGCAGTGATACACGTACACTTAACCAATACGGCAAGGATTTAACGCAAGCGGCACGTGATGGAAAACTTGATCCCGTCATCGGAAGAGGGCAGGAAATAGACAGAGTCATTCAAATTCTCTCTCGCCGTACAAAGAATAATCCTGTACTAATCGGCGAGCCCGGTGTAGGAAAGACTGCAATCGCTGAGGGGCTTGCACAGTTAATATCTTCCCAAAATGTTCCGGATACTCTTCGTTTGAAACGACTTGTAACCCTCGATTTGTCCGGTATGTTGGCTGGCACAAAGTATCGTGGTGATTTTGAGGAACGTATAAAAAATATTCTTGACGAGGTAAAGAAAGCAGGCAACGTAATCTTGTTCATTGACGAACTTCACACACTTGTAGGTGCAGGTGCGGCAGAGGGTGCTATTGATGCTGCGAACATCTTAAAACCAATGCTTTCTCGTGGTGAATTACAAGTTATCGGTGCTACTACTATTGACGAGTATAAGAAATATATTGAAAAAGATGCGGCGTTGGAACGAAGATTTCAGCCTGTAACAGTTGGTGAGCCAAGTGAAGAGGACGCAGAGGAAATACTAAAGGGATTACGTGACAAGTACGAGGCACACCACGGATTAAAAATCACAGACGAGGCAATTCATGCCGCAGTCACTCTGTCTTCACGATACATCTCCGACAGACGCCTTCCCGACAAGGCAATCGACCTGATAGATGAGGCAGCATCAAAACTCCGTATGAAGAAATTGACAGCACCGCCTGACCTTAAAGCCATAGAGGATTCTATTTCCAAGATAACAGCAGAACTTGAGGAGGCTGTTGCCGCACAAGATTTTGAAAAGGCTGTTACTCTCCGTGATAAGAAGAACGAGCAGACAAAAAAGCTTGAAATACAGCGTAAAGAGTGGCAGGAAAAGTCAGGCATGTCGGGAGATGAAGTTAATTCAAACGATGTGGCAGAGGTAGTTGCCGGCTGGACAGGAATCCCTGCTCAAAAGTTGACTCAATCAGAGGGAGAACGTCTATTACAGTTGGAGGAAACACTTCACAATAGAGTAATTGGGCAAGACAAGGCTGTAACGGCTATTGCACGAGCAATTCGCCGTGGCAGAGTCGGACTAAAAGACCCAAAACGTCCTATCGGCTCATTTATCTTCCTTGGTCCTACAGGTGTCGGTAAAACGGAACTTTCCAAAGCATTGGCAGAAGTTATGTTTGGCGATGAAAATGCCATGATTCGTGTAGATATGTCAGAGTATATGGAAAAGCATGCCGTTTCACGTCTTGTAGGTTCACCTCCGGGATATGTGGGCTATGACGAGGGCGGTCAGTTGACGGAAAAGGTACGTAGAAAGCCCTACTGTGTCATACTGTTTGACGAAATTGAGAAGGCACACCCAGACGTATTTAACGTAATGCTCCAAATTCTTGAAGATGGTATGCTTACCGATTCACAAGGTAGACGTGTAGATTTTAAGAATACAGTTATTATTATGACATCAAATATCGGAGCAAGACTCATTACGGAAACAGGCAGAAAAACTCTCGGTTTCCAGACTGGTGAAACATCGAATTCGTCATTTGAGGAGATTAGCGAAAACGTACTTGGTGAGTTGAAAAAGGCGTTTCGCCCTGAATTTCTTAACCGTGTCGATGAGATAATCGTATTCCACCGCCTTGACCGTGACAACATTCGTCAAATTGCATCTCGTATGCTTTTAGACGTATCAAAGCGTATGAACGGAATGGAACTTAATCTGACATGGACAGACGAGGTTCTTGACAAGTTGACGGATATAGGATTTGACCCTGTCTATGGTGCAAGACCGCTACGCCGTGCCATTCAATCAGTTGTTGAGGACAGTGTTGCAGAACTTATGTTGTCAGGTGTGCTCCTTTCAGGAGATACAGCCAAGTTATACGTTTCAGACGACAAAGTACAAGTCAAAAAGGCAGATTGACACAAAAAACAGACTGAATATTCAGTCTGTTTTTTTGTCAATTATCGTCTATCTGTCCTTTTACACTGTCCCAATACTGCTTTGCAAGTTGTTCCGTCTTATTTACGCCAAAGTTATAGTACCTCTTATTTTTGATTGCATCAGGTAAATACTGCTGTGGCACATAACTTGACGGGTAGTCGTGCGGGTACTTATATGTAAGACCTCTGCCGAGTTTCGATGCACCTGAATAATGGGCATCTTTCAGATGTACCGGCGGTTCTCCGCCTACACCATTTTTAACGTCTGACATTGCCGCCCATATTGCCATAGCGGAAGTATTTGACTTTGGTGCAGTTGCCAAAAGTATAGCCGCTTCACCGAGTGGCAGTTGTGCCTCAGGAAGTCCCAACTGTAATGCACTGTCAACGCATGACTTTACTATTGTGGTTGCTTGAGGGTACGCAAGTCCAACATCCTCGGCGGCTATAACTAAAAGTCGGCGGCATGCACTTTGTAAGTCACCGCCGGTTAGAATACGAGCAAGGTAATACACCGCTGCATCTGGGTCTGAACCTCGTATGGACTTTTGAAAAGCAGATAAAAGGTCGTAGTGAGCATCACCATCTCGGTCATACCTCATAGCACTCTTTTGTGCCACTTCTAATGCATCTTCCAGTGTAACAGTACCGCCATTTTGTGGTAAGGTGGCACAGAGAAGTTCTACTGCATTTATCGCCTTACGCACGTCACCTCCACAAGCCGTTGCTATATGAGTAACAACTGCGTCGTCAGCAAAAATAGGTGCTTTAATTTTCTTCTCCATACACAAAAAAGCACGTTCAACGGCAGGTTTCATCTCCTGGGGTGTAATCTGCTTGAATTCAAAAACGGTACTTCGAGATAAAATCGCATTGAATATGTAAAAGTACGGATTTTCAGTTGTCGATGCGATTAAGGTAATACGTCCGTCCTCGATAAATTCCAACAAAGACTGCTGTTGCCTTTTGTTGAAGTACTGAATTTCGTCAAGGTATAAAAGTATGCCATTCATACCGCTAAAGCCGTCTAACTCACTCACAACTGCACGGATATCCGATGTAGATGCAGTAGTAGCGTTCAGTCTACACAGTTTACGTTTCGTCTTAGCGGCAATTATATTTGCCACCGTCGTCTTGCCTGTGCCGGACGGACCGTAAAAAATCATATTTGGAATATGTTCTCCCTCAATAATCCGACGTAGGAGTTTATCTTTACCGAGAATATGGGTTTGTCCCACTACCTCGTCAAGATTTGTCGGACGTATCTCGTCTGCAAGGGGCTGATACATAAAATACCTCCCGATTAAAATTCCGATACCATTTTATCATATTTATATTCAAATTGGAACATAAAACACAAAAAAAGTCGGAGAAATTACTTCTCCGACTTTCTGTTGCTATTATTAGTCCTCGTACTCGTCCATGAACTTCAAAATATCAGCCATGGGCTTTATGCCTGATGATGCTCCTGCCATCATAACACAGTGAGTACCAACAGCATTTGCAAACTTAGCACACTTTACAATGTCCCAGCCTTGACTAAGACCAGCCAAGAATCCTGAACAGAATGAGTCACCTGCACCGGTTGCATCAACTGCTTTTATCTTCATGTATGTAGGCACTTCATATCTCTCGCCACTCTTTGTCTTAATAAGGCAACCTTTCTTGCCCAATTTAAGAACGACAGTGTGTGGGCCCATTGTTAAGAACTTATCAGCAATTTCGTCCGGGTCAGTCAAACCGCCTGACAACTCAATCGCCTCGTCAATAGATGGCATAAAGTAGTCAATATACGGCATAGACGGCCCAACAAGATCCATCCAACGTCCTTTATCGTCCCAACATACGTCATAGGCGGTAGTCTTGCCCATTTCCTTACACTTTCTAAGGAATGTTGCACACTCGTCACCGTCAAATTCAGGCATTAAAAGACCGCCTGTTACGAATACGATATTCGTGTCAGCAATTACGCCATAGTCAATGTCACACTCTTTGAAGTGTCCATTTGCACCTGTGCAATGAATAAAACTACGTTCACCATCGGGAGATACAAGTACAAGAGATGCTGAGGTGCCATACTCCTTGTCAATAGAAACGCCCTTAGTTTCAACACCTTTTGCCTGCAACTCAGATGCCATGAAACGACCAAAGCCGTCATCACCCAACTTGCCGAGAACTGCTGATTTAAGGCCAAGTTTTGATACGTTAATAGCACAAGTAGCGGCATTACCGCCTGTGTAAAGATTGATAGACTCTACAAGGCCGAGTTTGCCCTTTTCAGGAATAGACGCAACAGGCTTTGCCATTGCATCTGCAACTAAAATACCTACGCTGACAACATCATACATGATTTTATCCTCCTAAACTATCTTTTTCGGTGCAAGAAGTGCTTTTTTATTTGCCTCTGCTGCTGCAAGTAAAGCGTTCATATCTGCACCATTTTTAAGAAGGTCATAATACTGCTTGATATATCCAAAACTCTTTGAGTTAACATCAAGTTCCATGTGCTTTGTAAGTACTGCATCAACACCCTCGCTGTCGAGAATGCCTTTAACATAGGCGGTACCCTCGTCATTTTCGCACTCAAAGTAAAGAGCCGCTGCTGCACCAATTGCGATATATGCACAGCCGTAACCCTCTGCCTCGCACATTTTAAGTGCTCCTGCAAAGCGGTCAGATGCACTAAGTTTACGCTTTGTGTCCTTACCAACACGTGCAACAGTATCGCCAAGAGCAACATTTGTAAAGCGGATAAGCAAATCCTCAATATGCTCCAAAAGTTTCATTGTATCAAAATTAAAGTGTGATGACAGAGCCATTGCACTTTCAAGCATTGCACGTTGTGCAATAAGTTTAACGCTCGGGTTTGCAACTGCCTGCCAAATATACTCTACGTTATTTAAGTTACCTAAATATGCACAAAGAGCGTGACCCATATTATGTAAGTATAACTTTCTTTTGATATACATTTCAAACGGCTTGAATGGGTGAAGTCCCTCAATATTTGCAAGTTCACCTTTCCATGCTCCACCATCAACCGGCAACTGGCAATATTCCTCTACACATACACGGAGATTGTCGCCTTTTCGCATAGCATCTGTCATAACAGGTACCATACGTCCGATACTTGCCTCAACAAGACCTACTGTCTTATCAAACTTCTCTTTCTGTGCATCGTCAAGTTCATCGAAGATCAACTTGTGCATAAGTTTATCAGCATCAATTAAGTTCTCACAGATGATAATATTAAATGGTGTAAAGTTACCCTGTTCCCAGCGGCGTTTGATACCTGCTGTAATAAGAGGTACAATTCTTGGCATGATATTTACACCCACTGCAGTTGCCATTGCGTCTGCACTTGCAATCGCAGAAATTACAGCCTCTTTATCCATACCATTGATACCGCCGACATTTTCAATTACAACGTCACGGCTACCCTCGCTTGATACAATCTCAACAGGGTAAGACCCACGATCATTAAGTGCATTTATAAGTTCCATGTTTACATCTACAAAGTCAACTTTGTAACCTGCCTGAGAGAACAATGCACCAATAAAGCCTCTGCCGATATTACCAGCACCATACTGAACAAAATACTTCATTAAAAAATCTCCTTTGTGTCTTCCTTAGAAATATCTTCCTCTATTATACGCTTTTATTTGCAAATATGCAAGTAAATAAATCAATATAATTTAATAATATTACTATTTAAGAAGTAATATCGGTATATCGTCACCCATAGCCTCAATATCTTTTTGGGATTTTGCTTTTAAGCGAACGTATGCACCGCAATCACCGCATTTTACTTGTAAATAACCGTTCAAAAATGCAAGTTCAAACCGTTTTGATCCGCACGGACAAGCGATTTTTTCCGCATGGAGTAAGTCCTCTGCTGTGCAAAGTGCTGACAATATGAGATTTGCCTCGTCAAGCATTCCGTCACCTGTTTTTACAAGAACGCCCTCATCTTCTCTACCACAATGGTGGTCGTTTTTACTAAGTTTTCGTGCCATCGTGTCAAGTGCCTCGTGGTAACCTTGTACTGCACGTTCCACTCTACGTCTATCCCCTGCGTATGCACAAACAAGTTTTGTTTTTCCGCAAACAAGTTCACTTAAACTATCATGAAGTAAATCGCATAACGGCATACAGTACACGTGAGTTAAACTGCAATATGGACAGTGTAGTTCTACTGTGGCTACTCCGCCGTCAACACTTAGGTACATTGTTGAACGATTACACGAGCAAGTACACTTCCTACTTTCCGCCGACAAACTAAATGCGTCAAATGTGTGGACTCTCGCTTCTGCACAGGCACTACACTTAAATGCAAAACTAATCTCAGGTTTTATGAGCAAATCAAATCCCTCCGCAAACCATAAATACGCTTTAGTATATGCCACACGGCTTGTTTTAATCAAAGAGGGACAAATTGAAATTTTTTTGGTGTGAAAAGTAGTGAGTATATTATAAACAATTTGGACTTGTATGCCATTTATAGAATAAAATCTGCCAAATCGTTCAAAATACTCAAAAGAGGTGTTTTGATTTGGAAGAAAAGATACGTACGATTAAGGTTGGAAATGTATATGCACAACTTGTCTATTCACAGGAAAGTGACACTCTCAAAGAAGTTATAGAAAAGTATATTGGTAACATTTTGCCATTGCCCTCATCGTTACAAGACGATAAAATAAGGTTATGAAACAGTTATATAACGCAGCACTGTATATCCGTCTTAGTCGTGAGGACGGCGATGGTATAGAGTCAAACTCCGTTGCAAATCAGCGACAACTTTTAAGAGAGTTTGCCGACAATGATATAAATATCGTATCAGTGCATGAATTTGTTGATGACGGATACACAGGTACAGATCTCAACAGACCCTCTTTTCAGAAAATGATGGAGAAAGTAAATGACGGTACAATCAACTGTGTAGTGGTCAAAGACTTATCACGACTTGGCAGAAACTATATTGAACTTGGTCGTCTGACGGAGATTGTGTTCCCTCAAAAGCGTGTACGATTTGTTGCATTAAGTGACGGTATTGACACCCTCCGACCACAGTCAGCATCTACGTCTATTATTGTACCATTCAAAAATCTTCTAAATGATGAATACAGCCGTGACATATCCTCTAAAATCCGCACGGCACTTGACACACGGCGAAAAAACGGTGCGTTTATCGGCTCATTTCCATCGTATGGATATAAAAAAGATGAAAAAGATACGACACGGCTCATTATAGATGAGCAAACAGCACCTATTGTTCGCAGAATTTTTGATATGTATATTGACGGTATGGGTAAACACACTATTGCTCGCACACTAAACGCAGAGGGGATTTTATCACCATCTGCATATAAAAAGAAGGCATATCCGTCATATCGTTGTCCAAACCAAAATGCATCTTCCCTTTGGAGTTTTTCCTCAGTAGATAGAATTTTGAAAAATGAGATATATGTAGGCGACATGGTTCAAGGCAAGACGCAAATGATGTCCCATCGTATCCATACTCCAATTAAAAAGGATAGAGACGATTGGATAGTAGTTAAAAATACCCATGATCCGATAATTACAAGAGAGCGTTTTATTGCCGCAGCAAACATTGATAAGGCAACATCACGAACCGATACTTGTGGTAATACTCATGTACTTTCAGGATTGGTGCGATGTGGAAGTTGCGGAAAAAGTCTTAACCGCCGCAGTATAAAGCAAAGTTACGGCACGTATAACTACTACTTTTGCCCAACGTATCGTCAATCAAAAACAGCCTGCACAAAGCACTCTATAAGAGTAGAGGCTGTGGAGCAGGCAGTGCTTGGCAGTATATGTGATGAACTTCGCCGTGCCGCAGATTTTACTGCCCTGTACGAAAAATACAAGGATAAAAAAGTATCGTTTGACGGTGAGCGTACATCTCTTTTGCGTGAAATAGACAGTTGTAAAAACCTAAAACGCTCAGTATATGAGGATTGGAAAAATGACATACTGACGAAAGAGGAATATTTAGAGTACAACCAAATCTACGCAGATAGATTAACTGCTCTAAATAATCGGTTAAATTCTCTATCAGAGAAATCCACAAGTATAAATCCATGGCTTGTACGCCTTAGTGCATTGGAGCATCCAAGCAAATTAAGCCGTGAACTTGTAACTACATTGATTGACCGTGTGGAAGTCTTTTCAGAAACGCAAATACGTATACATTTCACATTTGCAGACGCTTTACAAAAAGCAGAAACCGAGTTAAAACAGTACGGAACATAAATCAAAACCACCAGTGAAACTGGTGGTTTGCACAGCCCCTATAAGGGGCAAATACAGGCTTCATCCCTAAAAGGGACCACTGAAGTTTGACACCGCATTACACTCACAGGCAGCCGCTCACGTGCGGCTGTCTTTTT
>JAZUCL010000019.1:0-42976 GCA_045639125.1 Eubacteriales bacterium
GTTTCATTACTTGATTCCTCCTTCGAATAATTTCGGCGGTTGGCTAGACCTGCCTCAATTATATCAAAGGAGGATATTTTTTGCCACGCATAGCTAAAGCTTTTTCGTACCACCAGCACTGCTGGTGGTTTTCGTATACAATAAAAATATGCACCTCTAAAAGTGTCGAACTTTTGAGGTGCATATCAGTTTCTCTGCAGACTTTTAATATCCGATAAACATTTGAGTAAGTTAATTTTTTACAAATCTAACGCCGTCTAAGGAAAAAACTCTTATTTATTTTTATTGACTTGGACGTTAAATTTAGGGCTAATCAAAACTTAAACAAGGAAAATTAAGATTGTTATTTAATTTTCGATTCAACTAAGTCAGCCAATTCGTTAGATTTGTTGAGCAATCCGTGTGGATGATGTCCTTGAAATTTTCTTGGAATAACTGTCAATAAATCCATGTTGTCTGAGTATGCCTCTTCAAGTAACCTTCCATTCAAAGAATATATTACAGTTTTGTCCTCTGTGCCGTATATCATAATTACTGGCAACTTTGTTTCAATAAGTTTCTTTACGTTATTGATTGGGTTATCAGGCAAGGTGAAAATATCACTTCTTTTTACATTTGGATATGCAACTGTAAATTCACGATCCCAGATATGTTCATATTCATCGTATCTGCCTGGAAAATCTAAAAAGTTAATTACAGGTGCATCTATTACAAGACAAGATACGTATTCAGGGTAGTAACTTGTAAAATTGATTGCTTGTGCACCACCACAACTCATACCTACCAAAATACATCTTTGATTGAGATTATATTTGTTTGTTACAAATTCAACAAATTTCGCCTTTCTGTCGCAGTCGCTACGATTTGCAAGTCTTGTATAATTGTTGAGATGAATAAGGTGATAACCACGCTTTAGAAACTCAATCTCTAACTCGGGGAAAGCGTCCCAGTACTCTGTTTTGAAAACTACTTTTCCATTTGAATTTCCATTTGGCATTACAACAATTCCATTTGTGCCATCAAAATCAAATTCGTCCATTTGAAAGCCATAAAATTGTTTTTTTGTTTCCATAACTATTGCTCCTGTCATTTAATTTTAATATATAACAGCATCATATAAGATGCTGTTTATAAATTCATAATGGTTCATTGCATCTTCTTAATTTGTTTCTACCATTGTCCTTTTGACATCAAGACAACACTCTCCACATGGGTTGTTCGAGGGAACATATCAAATAGACGCATTTTTATAGGAGAATATCCTTTCTCTGTTAATTTCTTCAAATCCCGTGCCTGGGTTGCCGGGTCGCATGAGATATATACAATTCGGTCAGGGGAGAGGGTATTCATTATATCTATCGCCTCGTCACTAAGACCCTTTCGTGGTGGGTCAACAACAACAACGTCTGGGCGTAAACCACGCTGTGCAAGAGATACAGCCGCTTTGCCAGCATCGTCACAGATAAATAGGGCGTCTGTAAGACCGTTATTTTTTGCATTTTCTTTTGCATCACATATAGCCTGTGGGACTATCTCAATGCCGATTAATTTGTCGTCAGTGGATACCATTGAAATACCAACAGTGCCAACACCACAGTACAGGTCAAGAAGTGTACCGATTTTACCATTACTACTTTTAGCGTATTCTGCCGCTAAATTATATAACTGATTTGTTTGCTTATGGTTAATTTGGAAAAATGACTGGATACTACAACGAAATACCTTGCCACAGAGTTTGTCGATAATATAATCTCTGCCCCAAATTGTCTTTGTCGTATCACCGACAATTACATTATCAAGCCTTGTATTTACATTTATAAGTATACCGACAAGTTGAGGAAATTGATTTGAAAGAAAGTCGACAAGTAAATCGCTGTGGGGTAAAGAAGTACCGTTAATTATCAGACAGCATATAGCCTCTGACTCATCATGATTTGTACGAATGTAGACGTGACGAATTAAGCCTGAATGGGTTATTTCATCATAGGGAGTAAGAGAAAACCGCTTTGCAAAATCACATATTGCAGATACAATTTCATTTGCCGTACTTGTCTGAAGCAGACAATCACAACAAGGTACAATGTCATGGCTACCAACACGATAAAAACCAAATGAGGTTTCGTTATTTACTGTTCGTATAGGATACTGTGCCTTGTTGCGATAGCGAATATTTTCAGGTGAGCCAACTATACCCTCGCAGGGAATATTAAGACCACCTATTCTACTCATTATATCTATTACTTTTTGTTTCTTAAATCGAAGTTCTTCCTCATAACTCATGTGTCTAAGCCCGCAGCCACCACATTTTGGGTATGTACTACAATCAGAACTCTGACGATGAGGGGACGGCGTAATAAGATTATGGAGTTTTGCATACGCAAGACGTTTTGTTACTTTAAGAATGAGTATTTCACACACTTCGCCTTTCAAAGCACCTTTGACAAATACCACAATACCTCCAATTCGAGCAACGCCCATGCCCTCAGAATTGTATCCGTCAATAGTTACTGTGTATATATCATTTTTCTTTATCTGTTCACTCATAAGTTTGTCCTATCTATACATTATCGCTACTTTAGTATATCACATTATCTAAACTTATTCAATGAAATATTTTAAGGGAAAATGCAAAACGAATTACAACTTATAACTTTATTTTCTTTGGAATATTTTTTTGTTGAGATTTTGTAACAAAGTCAATTTCAACGCAACAAAAAACAAGGAAATTTCAAAAGCTTGCCCACCATATAATTTTTTAATTTTTAGCTACTTTTATTTTATAGTTTGTTATACCATGGCCAAAATCTTTTTCAATATATACAGAAAAACTATATTATAACGGTTTACCCGAACACAATATTCGCATACGGGTAAAACGTTATAATAAAATAAGAGAGGGAGTTTCCCCTCTCTTATTTTATACATTTTTATATTCCAACTGTATTAACACATCATCCCCAAAAAAATACATTCTTAATGATATACAACTATTCGATTCATCTGTCCATTCTTCCTGTAAAGATTCGTTTGAAAACCTTGAAAAATCTGTATAATCTCCTATTGCATTTTTTATTCCTGGATATGTCGTAGGAGAGCCATATTCATCACACAACTCTTGTTTTAAAGAAGTAATCAACGCTGAAAGCTTCTCATTATTTTTGGATATCTTACTTTCGTATCCGCCACCATACAACGAGACATTAGCATCTTCTTTTTCCTCAAACACCAAATATTTTGTAAATTCTATGTTTTTGTATGATACCTTCTCTACAAAATCATATCTTCCATTGAGTTTACTTATTTGCAAATCATCTTCTTTTATTAACATTTTTTTGCAAGTCTGATCTAAATCGTTTCCAATGCATTCAGAAAAATCCAATTTCAATACTTCTTTGCTTAGCTCATTAGATATATCATTTGAACATGCACATAGCGAAGTGATAAGCAGCACTCCTATTAATAATCGACATATTTTTATCACCCTCATCGATTGCACCTCACAGCTTAACAGTATAAGTATCAAGCCCACCGTTCACATAATTATAGAATGTTACAAAATGCCCCACAAACGGAGAACCCGATGTAGTCATTAACACACGGTTAGAAGCAAAATAATTTGTATTAGAATAGGTTGTTCCCTCAACAGGATTGTACTTGTTTACCGTAACAACATGTACATACTCAGCAAGTTCCAAATTTTCGAATCCTGGATAGGAATGTAAAAATCCATCGGCAATATACTCTACTTTAATCTGACTTATAGAGACATTCGCCATATTCTCATAATAGAACGAACATTTATAGGGCTTATAATATGGCCAAAAACCATCAGAGTAGAGTGCCGCTGTTGCTGTAGCGTGAACAATATAATCTCCGTTCCAACTCAAAGGCGGATAAAATGCTTCCATATCATAATCTGGACCTTGAGCCAGAATATCTGCCATAGAATTATCAACAACCATATTATTGTTTTCATCTTCTACATAGGAAATAAAGATATCTTTTTCAACTTCATCGTTAACTATGTTAGTAACACAGATTGCTTTATCTTCTGAATCATTCAACAGCCTAATTTAATACAATATCTTTCTAATTGTATCTTTCTCAAATAAAAAACGTATAAATCAAATCCCTTACTCAAAGAAGTTTGACTTATACGTTACTCTGCCAACTTTGTTTATTTTTTTACATCTCTTTAATACTGGAGGAACACAACAAAAGCTGCAACTCAACAAAGCCAAACCACTTTGAAAAATTACTTATCATTGGGATCTCCTCCTTTTCTTTATTTGCCTATTTTAGTATAACACCTCTTTCCCCAAATTGCAAGAACTTTTAGATATTTTTTCCATTTCATAAATTCTTTCAACTTGTTTTGTAAAATTATTTCTATTTCAAAGTTTTTATTTTTCATTCTTTGGTTATCTTCTTCTAGTGAATATCCCCAAGAAGAAAAAACCAACATTTTTCCAATTCGAGCAACGCCCATGCCCTCAGAATTGTATCCGTCAATAGTTACCGTGTATATATCATTTTTCTTTATCTGTTCACTCATAAGTTTGTCCTATCTATACATTATCGCTACTTTAGTATATCACATTATCTAAACTTATTCAATGAAATATTTTAAGGGAAAATGCAAAATGAATTACAAAAATGTCTTTTCATAATTTGAAAATTATGCTATACTATACGTTAGTTTAGTATGGTTTGGAAAGTCTTTTGACGTTAAAACCAAGTGGTAAATTTAATTTCACAATAAGGAGTGTTATAAAATGGTTGAATTACTTGGTGGAAAAGTGTTTTATGCCGATGGCAAAATCTCGACTTTAGACGAAATTGAGCATAGAGGTAATAAAAAAATTACCGATGAGGAGATTGAAAATGCACGAAAGGGTACGATGGCGTACCACATTTTATCTGCACACAATACATCAGGAGATGACAATAAACTTAGAATTAAGTTTGACGCTTTGACATCACACGATATTACATTTGTCGGCATTATTCAAACTGCTCGTGCAAGTGGTTTAGAGCGTTTTCCAATTCCTTATGTATTGACTAACTGTCACAACTCTCTTTGTGCCGTTGGTGGTACAATTAATGAGGATGACCACCGTTTTGGCTTAACTGCAGCACAAAAGTACGGCGGTATTTACGTACCACCACATCAGGCGGTTATCCATCAGTATATGCGTGAGTGTATGGCAGGCTGTGGCAAGATGATTCTCGGCTCTGACAGTCACACACGTTATGGTGCACTCGGTACAATGGCAATCGGTGAGGGCGGTCCGGAACTTGTTAAGCAAATTCTTGAAAAGACCTATGATATTAACTATCCTGACGTTGTAGGTGTCTACTTAACAGGAAAGCCTCGTGCAGGTGTAGGTCCACAGGACGTTGCACTTGCTATAATTGGTGCAGTATTCAAAAATGGATTTGTTAAAAACAAAGTCATGGAGTTTATCGGTGACGGTGTTTCAAACCTTTCAGTAGACTATCGTATCGGTATTGATGTTATGACAACTGAAACAACCTGTCTGTCATCTATTTGGAGTACAGATGAAAAGGTAGAGGCTTTTCTTACAAATCATAATCGTAGTGGTGATTATAAGAAACTTTCTCCGGATAATATGGCGTGTTACGATGGTATGGTTGTAGTTGATCTTTCAAAGGTTGAAAGTATGATTGCAATGCCGTTCCACCCATCAAACGTATATACAATCAATGACTTAAACGCAAATTTAAGTGATATTCTCCATGAGGTTGAGGAGGTCGGTCAGCAACAACTTGGTACTGATAAAGTTAAACTTCGCCTTCGTGATAAAATCAAAAACGGCAAACTTGCTGCCCAGCAGGCAATCGTTGCAGGCTGTGCAGGTGGTGGATTTGAAAACCTTATGTACGTTGCTAATGCTGTTAAGGGACACTCTATTGGCTGTGGCGATTTTGATATGTCCGTTTATCCTGCAAGTCAGCCTGTATTTATGGAACTTGTAAAGAACGGTGCCATTGCCAATATTATGCAATCCGGTATTGCTGTTAAGACGGCATTCTGCGGACCATGCTTTGGTGCAGGTGATACACCCCCCAATAATGGCCTTAGTATTCGTCATACTACAAGAAATTTCCCAAATCGTGAGGGTTCAAAGCCTGGTAACGGACAGATTTCTTCCGTTGCACTTATGGATGCTCGTTCAATTGCCGCTACTGCTATAAATGGCGGTATGCTTACTCCGGCAACTTCTCTTGACATTGGCGAGTGGGACGGCGGATATACATTTGATAATTCATCTTATAAGAGCCGTGTATATCAAGGCTATGGTTGCGGTAATCCTAATGCCGAACTTCGTCTTGGTCCAAATATTACTGACTGGCCTAAGCAAAACCCACTTTCTGAAAATATCTTGATGAAAGTTGCCTGCGTAATTTCTGACCCTGTAACTACTACTGACGAACTTATTCCGTCCGGTGAAACGTCTTCATATCGTTCAAATCCAAGAGGACTTGCCGAATTTACATTGTCGAGAAAGGACCCTGAATACGTTGGACGTGCAAAGGCTGTTGCTGCCCTTGAGCAATCACGTCTTGCAGGTAACGCACCTGATGAAGTTATTTGTGTACTTTCAAAGTTTGGCGATGGAAAGAAACTTTTAGAAACAACAGGTATCAGCAGTGTAATTTACGCTGTACGTCCAGGTGACGGAAGTGCTCGTGAACAGGCTGCGTCTTGCCAGCGTGTACTTGGTGCAGGAGCAAATATTGCCCTTGAATATGCAACTAAGAGATACCGTTCCAACCTTATCAACTGGGGCATGATTCCATTCACCTTTGACGGTGACGGAGCAAATCTCTTTACAAATGATATGTACATCTATGTTGAGGGTATTAGAGAGGCAATTAAGCGTGAGGATAAGACAATAAAGGCAAAACTTGTAAGTGGTGAATCGGTTGAGGAAGTGACTCTTAATTTACCTGTTCTTACTCCAACTGAGCGTGATATTATCCTTGACGGCTGTCTAATCAACTACTATAACAGAAAATAATATGAGAATTATAGCAATTGATTATGGTGATGTACGTACAGGCGTTGCCGTGTCTGACATATCTGGAATGATTCCCGGTGATACAATGACAATAACAGCATACACACCTGAGAAAGTATGTGATGCTGTATGCGAAATTGTAAAGAAGTATGGAGCAGAGCGTATTGTTGTTGGTAAGCCACTCAACATGAATGGCACAGTAGGAGAACGTGCAGAGAAAGCATGTGTATTTGCAAAACTACTGTCGGAGAAAAGCGGAATTGAAACTGTAATGTGGGATGAACGTCAGACATCTGTTACGGCAAATCGTATTTTATCTGATGCAGGAAAAAAGAAAGGAAAACAGCGGAAACAAGTTGACGCTGTTGCGGCAAGCATTATATTACAAGGCTACCTTGACTTTCTTCGAATGAGCAGATAATTACTTTTTGGCAGTCAATTCTCTTATACCGATATAAATTAAGAATAGTCCAAATATGCGTTTGAGCAGGCTTGTATCTATTTTGTTTGCAACATAAGACGCTATTATGGCAAATACTACGCCTGATACAGCAGTGGGTAAAAGTTTCTTCCAATCAATACGTCTGTTTTTGATGTGAGGAATCATAGAACCCACTGCTGTCGGTATAAAATAGAGTAAATTTACAAATTGTGCCGTGCGTTGCTCAACTGATAAAAACATGGTCAGATAGATAATTAGTAGCGTACCGCCACCTATACCAAAACCGCTGATAACTCCCGTTAAAAACGATATAATTAAGTTTAGAATGGGAGATGTGTCATATATCATGAAAACTCCTTTTGTTAAAATATCTGTAATACGGCATGAACTCCGCTGTAAATTATTAATGCACCAAGGCATTTTCTCAATTTCAAAGTCTTGACATAACGAAATGTATATCCACCCACAATGCCTCCCAATAAACCACCTGTAAAGAATGGGAGCAAAGTTTGAAATTCTATTCCTGTTTTGTAGGTGTAGGCTGAAACTACGCATAGAGGCAAAATTACTCCAATTGACGTAGGAAGTGACGACTTGGCATCCATACCAAGTATGCGTATAAAAAACGGTACTAAGATTAGTCCGCCGCCTGCACCAAACAATCCGTTTGCAGTCCCTGCAAGACTCCCTGCAATTATACACTTGAAAGTATCTGATATTTTATTTTTACTCAATATATCACGCACCTTGGAGGTTATTTATGCTATCTGTAAAAATAATTACTGTTGGAAAACTGAAAGAAAAGGAATTTGCCGCTTTATGTGACGAGTACTTAAAGCGAATCAGAGGCTTTTGTAAAATCGAAATTGATGAACTTTCAGAAATAAGACTCCCCGACAATCCGTCACAAGCACAAATAGATAATGCTCTTGACATTGAGGCAAAACAGATTTTGAAACTAATTCCACCTGACGCATTTGTAATTCCAATGTGTATTGAGGGTACTGAGATATCGAGTGTTGATTTTGCTGCAAAACTTAACATGATTGCACTGAAAACATCAAAACTTTACTTCGTAATCGGTGGCTCTAACGGACTTTCTGATACTGTGAAGGCTCGTGGTGATTTCAAAATGTCTTTTTCAAAAATGACTTTTGCACATCATCTGTTTCGTGTAATGTTACTTGAACAGATATATCGTGGATTTTCAATCAATGGAGGTCGGTCGTATCATAAATAATTAAGACTTGTCCTTAGGTTTACACACAAGTGCCACGAGGTATCCAAAGAATATGCTTGCAGTAATTCCTGCCGCCGCTGCGGTTACACCGCCAATTAAAACACCTAAAAGACCGTTTATCTCAACTGCCGCACGAACGCCTTTTGCAAGAGAATATCCAAAACCGATAATTGGCACAGTGGCACCGGCACCTGCCCACTTTGCAAAAGGCTCATATATACCTACTGCCGTAAGGACAATGCCTGCGATAACGTATGCAACAAGTATACGTGCAGGTGTTAATTTAGTCTTGTCAATAAGAATTTGACCGATGGCACAAATGATACCACCGATAATAAATGCTTTTAGATAGTCCATATTTGCCTCCTACAACGTATTTGAAATTTGTACAAGATGGCAGATTGACGGAATACTTTCACCTTGTTGAGTAGTGAGTGGGCTGAGTAATGCTCCTGTTGCACAAAACAGTACATTATTCCAAAGTCCTTTTTTCATTCCATTCAACACATATCCGCACAACACACTTGCACCACAGCCACAACCTGAGCCGCCTGAATGGGTGTCTTGAGTTTTGCGGTCAAATATTAAAACACCACAGTCATTATATCGGTCTGACAGAGATATTCCATCGTTTGAAAAAGCATCAATTAAAACATCTTTTCCAATGTGTCCCAAATCACCTGTCAGTATAAGGTCATAATCTGACGGTTTTGTATTTGTATCCTTAAAAAATGTGCTTATGGTGTCGTATGCGGCAGGTGCTGATGTTTAGAATTAACCATATAAATTACCCCAAGTCGTATCCCTTTAACGACTTGGGGTTTCTTAATAAAATCTTAAATAAATTCCATTATTTGTCTTAAAATTTACTTGCTACAATGGATTTATAAAAAGAGAAGGTGTAAAATAGTAATTAAAAAAGTGTAATTTATTTTAGATAAATCAAAGTAAAGGAAAGTGTTTGATTTGAAAAATATAAAAGTACTTATTGTCGATGACGACAAAGAGATAGTTGATGTTATTGGGATATACCTTCGTCAAGAGGGATATACAATACTAAAAGCGTACGATGGTATACAGGCTTTAGATATCCTATCTACTAATGAGGTTCATATAATTATTATGGATGTTATGATGCCTCGTCTTGACGGTATACATACAACTTTGAAACTCCGTGAGAAACAAAATATTCCTGTTATAATTATATCGGCGAAAAGTGAAGACGCAGACAAGATTTTAGGACTAAATGTTGGTGCAGACGACTATGTCACAAAACCATTTAATCCTCTTGAACTGGTTGCAAGAGTAAAATCTCAACTACGCAGGTACATGACACTTGGCAACATGGAAAAAGCACCGCAAGTCTTTTCAAACGGAGGATTATCGGTTGACTGTGAGTCAAAAATTGTCACAGTTGATGGTGATGAGGTACACTTGACAGCAACAGAGTATAAAATCGTAGAGTACTTAATAAAAAATCTGGGCAAGGTGTTTTCTATTGACCAGATATATCGAAATGTGTGGGGTGAGGAAAATTTTAACTCCGATAACACAGTTGCAGTACATATTCGCAGAATACGAGAAAAAATTGAAATCAATCCTAAAGAACCAAAATATTTGAAGGTGGTGTGGGGAATTGGGTATAAAATGGAAAAAATACGATAGTGAAAATAAAGTAGAAGATTATGGAAATATGTCTAAAGACAGGGCAAAGCCATCATTGGCTGCCCCTTTTTTCTCCTGGCTTTCATGTGTCTGTGGCGTAAGTTTTTTAATTGTGATATTACTATTTACAGTATCTCAAACAGGCTCATATTTCTTTAATGACGGATTTTCAAAAAACTATTTTATGACAGACGTTTTCAGACAGTCTCTTTACGATGTGGTAAAAAATACCACTTTGGAAATTGAACACATTGCTGAAACATCAGCCGTAACGAACGGTAACGTAATAGGGGATTTAAGCGTGTCAACCTTTTTACAAAACAGTGATGTTACATTCTACTACCATATAGGAGATAAAGGAGTAATATATACCTCATTACCTAAAGAAAAAACTCCACCGTTAAATAAGATAGAAACTCTATTTTCTTCACATAATGACATATTACCGATACCCGATGTCATTGAAATATATGTAAGTAGTAGAGGGGAGTTTAGATATTTTATTAATAGTATCGAAAATACTCTAAACAGTGATACATATCAGTGGATAAGAAACGGTTTAATTGATAATTTTATTGTAGAGCAGCGTTTACGAGATGGCAACGAGTTTTATCTTCGTTTTTTCTTGGAAGATGCATATCCCATGGCAGGTGATTACGCTGAACTAAAAGCCATTTCCTCTGCAGCAAAAGCAGTTTTAATTGCTTTTCTTGCAAGTATTATACTGATAAGTATCTCACTGTTAAAAGGTAAAAATCGCAGACATTTTACCGGGATTATAATGTCAATTACAGGGTGGTTTTACTCGGAGATTAAAATTGCTGTAATAATATTTGTGTATTCTTTTTTGTTTGAAATATTACAAGATTTTCGCCGCTATAACGTAGAATTTATACACTATCTTGTAGTAATATTATCTTTATGGACGTTGTGGTATCTTATTATGGACATAGTTGTCCATAAAAATATCTACTTGAAACACTCATTTATCGTTTCAGTATTTAATGGACTAATAAATATAGTACATAAGATAATAGGACTTATTTCCGGAGAACGATTAAAACTTAAAATAGTCATTTCAACAGTTATAATGTTTGTAGTTGAAATTTTTATTATTTTCCTTGCGATTATTTTTCAGTACTTTCCCCTGATTGTTCTCATTCTTATAGGTATATCAGTAGCAGTAGCGGCAATGTATACATTGTATCTATATAATACACTAAAGGATTTCTTTGTTATTACAGAGTATATAACCTACATGCATAAGGGTACGTTAAATGTGCCACTGACTCTTGATAAAACGAGTGAGTTATATTTAATTTCGTTGCAACTTAATGATTTGCAAAGTGCTATTCGTAAGACAGTTGACAATCTTATAAAAAGTGAAAGAATGAAAATTGAACTAATAACAAACGTATCCCACGACTTAAAAACTCCGTTGACATCAATCGTCAGTTATACGCAACTTTTGTCTGATATGGAACTTACACCACCTGAGGCAAATGACTATGTAAGAATTGTTGCAAATAAGTCAGACAGACTTCGCAGACTTACAAGTGACTTGTTTGATATATCAAAGGCAGAGAGTGGTGAAATGCGGTTAAACATTGAACGGTTGGATATGGGTGAGCATTTACATCAGACACTTGCTGAACTTCATGAAAAGATAAAGGATACGGAACTTGAATTTAAGATTAATATACCTACAGAGGCTGTCTATATTCATGCTGACGGTGAAAAGTTATACAGAATTTTTGAAAATCTTATTGTCAATGCAATAAAGTATGCAATGAGTGGTACAAGGGTATATGTTACACTAAAAAGTATGGATAATAAGGCAGTATTTGAAATTAAGAATATCGCCTCTTATGAGATGACCTTTGACTCAAATGAGATAACCGAGCGATTTACTCGTGGTGATGAAGCACGAAGTGAGGAAGGTTCAGGTCTTGGACTTGCTATATGTAAATCGTTTGCTCAAAGTTTTGGCGGTGCTTTCCGTGTTGATATTGATGGGGATTTATTCAAAGCAATAGTATCATTCCCTCTGTGTAGTGGTGAAAATTAAATTTGAAATAGCCGTATATTGTATGATATACGGCTACTGTTTTTAGACTAATGTAAAAGTGCAATGAATAATAGGGAATATTACTTGCAATATGGAATAGATTGATGTATAATTGACTTCTAATAAAGATGTAAGGGGTATGCCGTAGGGCATCTGAGATTATGAAAAAAGACGTTATTATTTCCATTAATTCCGCACCTCGCTACGAGGATGATCAAAATCCTGAAAAGATTGAATTGATTACTGATGGAAAATTCTATCGTAAGAACGGAATATACTATATAATCTATCAGGAAAGTTCCTTGACCGGTATGGAGGGCGTTACTACAACTCTTAAAGTTGAGGCAACAAAGGTGACCTTAATTAGAAATGGTGACTACTCTTCACAAATGATTTTTGAGTGTGGAGAAAAGCACGTGGGACTTTATCATGTTGCAGGCGGTAGCCTTACCGTATCTGTAAACGCAAGTAATATGCGTAACACCTTAACTGATGATGGCGGTGAACTTGAAATTTCATATTCAATTGAGGTTAACAATTCTCTTGCTGGTGAGAATATATTTCACGCAACAGTAAGAGAAGCAGACGAGGGCGTCTGATAACAATTTGAGAGGGGAGTAGCAATGAAAATTCTTCGCAGACTTATATCCATTGTACTTGTAATATTCCTTTTTGCAACTACTGCATTTGCACTTCCGGCAACGAATGTATTAGGTGTATCAAACACTCCCCAGATGCAGTACTTAAAGTTAGTTAAACTAAGCAGTTATCTCAGACTTTATCATTTAGATAGTGGATTTAATGACGATCCGCTACTTAAAGCATTACAAGTGACTTTTGATACAGATGAAAAGTTTTCTCAAAATGAAATTCGCAATAAATTGGTTGCCTACTTTGAAAAAGACGAGTCTAATTACGAAAAATTTGCACTTACCATGTGTCAAATGTACGACGAATTTTCCTATTATATGTCACAGGAAATGTTTCTTCAAAATTTTGGTGCTCCTCTTGACTATAGTGGTTTTGGCATTGTAGTAAGACCCTTTGGAAATATAATACTTGTAAGTGACGTGTATGACTCATCACCTGCAGATAAGGCAGGCATTGAGGTTAATGACAGAATAATTAAAGTCAACGGAGTAGACCTTCGTATGCTCGACTATTTTGAAAGTATAGATATATTTGCAAAGGCAATCGACACATCACCAAATATTACAATTCGCAAATTTAGTGACGGTTCGGAAGTGACCGTAAAACTGACAAGGGAAAGCGTTGTTATTCCAAACATTTCTTATAGTGTTCTTGAGTCAAATATTGGGTATCTCCATATTAGACAATTTGCAGGCAAAGACTATATATCTTTGCTCAATGAGGCAAGAGATTTCTTCAAAAAGCAAGATATAAAGGATGTTGTTCTTGATTTGCGTGATAACCCCGGTGGCGATGTTGTGCTTTTACTGTCAACCCTTAATATGTTTATACCTAAAAAGGATGTTAAACTGTTTGATATTGTAACAAGAGGCAACAATACGACATATCTAAGTGATGGAACAGGCATGGATTTTTCCAACGTGGTAGTATTAGTAAACGAGTCGAGTGCAAGTAGTTCTGAACTTTGTGCAGGCGTATTATCTGATACAGGATACGCTACCATTCTCGGCACAGACACCTATGGAAAAGCACGTGGTCAGTCTACATTGCCGTTCTTTGATGATTCAGTATTACACCTAAGTATGTCGGAAGCCATTCTTCCAATACGTGGAAAATACCACGGAACGCAAATTACACCAGATATAATTTCCAAGAAGGAATATGAAACGGTCGTAAACTACGATAATATTGAAATGCCTAAAGAACAGTTAAATGAAACGGCAGATATTTCGCATATAGAAATTCTTCAAGATATTCTTAACGTGTTAGGCTATCTTGGTGATTGCGAGCGTGCCGAATACGATACTGCTACTTTTGATGCTGTTAAGATTATACAGCGTTCATTGAACATGGAGGAAAATGGATACGTAAGTCCATATCTTTTCCAAGAAATTATGAAGATATATGGGAAATATTCAGACGCATATTTTGAAACCGATTCACAGTTGGAAGATGCAATTTCGTATATAAATTCCGCATCTAACTAATTTTAAGTATTATTATTTTATACTAAATATAAATTTTTGGAGGTAAAAATTATGAGCGAATACGGAAACGATTTTGTTGTTTTGACTGATGAGGAAGGAAACGAGCAAGAATTTGAGCATATTAGCACACTTGAACACAACGACAAAACATACTGTGCATTTATTCCTGCTGAAATGTCTCTCTCTGAGGAGGCTGAGGTGGTTATTCTTCGTCTTGAAAATGAGGGAACTGATGATGAAGTTCTTGTCACCATTGACGATGATGCAGAGGCTGAGGAAATGTTCAATCTCTTCCTTGAGGAATTGGATAACGAATATTTTGATGATGAAGATGGCGAATAAAGGGTAAGTATAAAATAAAAAATTGAGGACACAATATTTACAGTTCTGTTACATCACTTGCGTTTTCATTTTTTTAGTGTTATAATATGTTCGTACTAAAGGTTCCCTGCTTGGTGCGATAGTGGGATTTGTTTTTATCCTACAATTAATAAAAAAGGAGTCCATATTCTTGTGTGGGTTGCAGGCCTCCCGATACCATGGATCGGACGTTGGAAGCAGTAAAGCATAGGAGAGGACCCCGTCCTACGACTCGTAGGTTATTAATTCAGCCCATAACGGCCGAAGTGGGGTTAATGTGAAAATGATTTAAGCACCCGTCTATGACGTGGTGCTTAAGTTTTCGTTACGCAGAAAAACGAGGGTAACCAATCGGTTACCCTCGTTTCAGAGTGTCAAAGACCCCCCCCAACCGCCAAAATGCAGAATATACCGATTGGGTCATTTGATCATCAAGCATATCACGAAGTCAAAGATTAAGCATCGCACGAAATCCCCAAAAGGCTTGCTACGCAAGACATTTTGGCTTCCTGCACAAACCGCACGCTACCGTACCTATGTACGCCGACCCGTGCGGTTTGCTTGTCTTGGAGTCTTCTTAGACCTCTGTCAGTCTGTCAAAAAATACTTTTTTGACAGACTGAAACGAGGGTAACCAATCGGTTACCCTCGTTTAATCAATAGGAAAAGTTTAACGGAACAGTGACAGCAAGAAACCTGCTGCAACGGCAGAGCCAATAACGCCTGCTACGTTTGGTCCCATAGCGTGCATCAGAAGGAAGTTTGAAGGATTAGCCTTCTGACCTTCAGATTGAGATACACGTGCGGCCATTGGAACGGCAGATACACCTGCAGAGCCGATGAGGGGATTTACTTTACCTTTGGTAATAATATACATTAACTTACCAAACAGAAGACCTCCAACGGTTGCAAATGCAAATGCAAAGAGTCCAAGACCGATAATCATAAGTGTTTGAGGACGCAAGAAGTTTTCGCCTGTTGCCGTAGCACCGACAGAGATACCGAGGAAAATCGTAACGATATTCATAAGGGAATTCTGTGCAGTTTCAGAGAGACGTTCTGTAACGCCACTTTCCTTAAATAGGTTACCGAGCATCAGCATACCGATTAAGGGAGCAACGTCCGGTAGTAAAAGGATTGTAAGGGCAGACACGACGATAGGGAATATAATCTTTTCAGTCTTAGATACTTTACGAAGTTGCTCCATCTTTACTTCACGCTCTTTTTTAGTTGTAAGCAAACGCATGAGAGGCGGCTGAATAAGAGGAATCAACGCCATATAAGAGTATGCTGCAACTGCGATGGCAGGTAGAAGTTTGGGAGCAAGTTGCGTTGTAAGGAAAATAGCGGTAGGACCGTCTGCACCACCGATAATAGCGATTGAAGCAGCCTCGTTGCCTGTAAAGCCAAGAAGGCTTGCAAGAATTAAGCAAATGTATATACCTAACTGTGCCGCACCACCAATCAAAAGAGAGGAGGGATTGGCAAGCATTGGACCAAAATCTGTCATACAGCCAATACCGAGGAAAATCAAAGACGGATAGATACCGAGTTTTACGCCAAGGTATAGATAATCAAGAAAACCTGCACCGTCAGCAAATGCTGCCCAATCAACATGACCACTTGTAAAAAACTCAGGGTGATAGAGGTTTGCACCAGGTAGATTAGTTAAAAGCATACCAAATGCAATAGGAAGTAAAAGGAGAGGTTCGTATTTTTTTGCGATTGCAAGATACAAAAGCACAAAGGAAACCACAATCATTACTCCCTGTTGCCATTCCATTGTGGAAAAGCCGGAATTATTCCAAAGGTTGAGTAACGTATCGAGAATAGACATAATTTGTCACCTCAATTTAGTTTAGAGTGAGAAGGACATCGTCTGTGTTGACAGTAGAACCCTTAGTTGTAAGCACAGCGGCAACAGTACCGTCCTGTGGAGCACAAATTTCGTTTTCCATCTTCATAGCCTCAAGAATAACGAGAACGTCACCCTTTTTAACAGCAGAACCTGCTGAAACTTTGATGTTGATAATAGAACCTGGCATAGGAGCAACAATAGGTGTACCGCCAACTGCGACCGGAGCAGGAGCCGCAACAGGTGCGGGAGCCGCAACAGGTGCGGGTGCTGAAACAGGAGCAGGAGTCGCAACAGGAGCAGCACCTGCATAAGAGAGAAGTATTTCATCAGTATTGACAGTAGCACCCTTGGTTGCACTGATAGCACCGATTACGCCGTCCTTGGGAGCACAGATTTCGTTTTCCATCTTCATAGCCTCAAGAATAACGAGCACATCACCCTTCTTAACGGAAGAACCAACATTTACTTTTACGTTAATTATTGAACCGGGCATAGGTGCAAGGACATAATCGTCATCGCCTGCAGGTGCAGTAGCAGGAGCCACAGCAGGAGCAACGGTAACTGTTTGAGCTGTTTCTACAGCAGCAGTTACAGGAGCAGTTGCAGTTACAGGAGCGGAAAATACAGCATCAGTTTCGCTGACAATAATTGCCTCGCCCTTTTCAACTTCTACTTCATAGCATTTATTATTTAAGGTAATTTTATATTTCATGTTCTGACCTCCGAATTTTTAATTAACTAACACGTTCAATAGACTTGAAGCGAAGTTGATTTAATGGTGTCTTAAGTTCGTCGCTTATTATTGCCATAATCATTGCGGCAGCACGGTCATCACAGTTTTTGAGGCGAAGATCACCAACAGAGGTGGTTTCCTCAAGAACACGCATACCTGCGGGGACAGTTGCCTTGGCAGGCTTGGCAGGTTTTGCAGTTGTAACAGGTTCTGAAACTTCCGCAACAGTGTGCTTTACAGGAGCGTTTTTTGTGTTTTTCTCAGTGGAACGAATCGCCTTAGAGATAAACACAATACAAATTGCAAGCAAAGCCAAAGCGGCAAGGACAACGAAGATGCCAACAGCAGAGATAGTGATTGATTCACCAATCGTAAAGACAGGAGAGTTCATTTTACAGATCCTCCTTAGTTAATTTTGGTGATAACGTATTTTGCGTGACGAGTTTCTCTTTCCTCACGAGCAGCGAAGAACTTCTCTGCAATTGTGGGGAATGCAATGTAAGAGAGTACATCCTCATCACAACGAGCCATTTCGCCAAGTTCCTTCTTTGCATCGGCAAAAGCGGGTGCAAGAGTATCGGCAAAACGACCTGTAATTGGCTTTTCATCGCCAAGAACCTTCTTAACAAGGTCAGGATTAACTTCACCGGGTGCCTGACCATACTCACCACGAAGATATGCTTTAACTTCCTTAGATACGTTCTTGTAGCGTTCGCCAACAAGTACATTTGTAGCAGCCTGAACACCAACCATCTGGCTCATGGGCGTTACAAGGGGAGGATATCCAAGGTCTTCACGAACTCTGGGAGTTTCAAGAAGTACTTCATCAAGTTTGTCCATAGCGTTTTGTGCCTTGAGTTGTGCAACAAGGTTAGAAAGCATACCGCCAGGAACTTGATATACAAGAGCGTCTGTCTTTGTTCCAAGTACGAATGGATCAAGAAGATTGGAGTTAACGGTTTCAGCCTGATATGGCTTGAAGAAATCGTTGATTTCTTTGAGGGTTTTGTCGTTAAGTGATACTTCATAGCCCATCTGACGAAGAGCATAGGACAAACTCTCTGTTGCAGGCTGAGAAGTACCGCCTGAGAAACAAGAGATAGCAGTATCAATTACGTCACAACCTGCCTCAACAGCCTTGATGTAAGTCATTGGAGCAAGGCCTGTTGTAGAGTGGGTATGAAGAACGATAGGAAGTTTTACATTTTCCTTAAGAGCCTTAACAAGGTCATACGCTTCCTGTGGACCCATGATACCGGCCATATCTTTGATACAGATTGAGTCAACGCCCATGTTCTCAAGATTCTTACCGAGTTTCACATAACTTTCAAGAGTGTGAATGGGGGAGATGGTGTAGCAGATAGTACCACTTGCATGTGCCTTCCACTTTTTAGTCTCCTCAACAGCAACCTTGATGTTGCGTATATCATTAAGAGCATCGAAAATACGGATAATATCAATACCATTTTTAATAGACAACTCAACGAACTTGCGAACAACGTCGTCGGGATAGTGCTTGTAGCCAAGCAAGTTTTGACCACGAAGAAGCATCTGAAGTTTAGTGTTCTTTACGCTCTTTTTGATATTACGCAGTCTTTCCCAGGGATCTTCGTCAAGATAACGAAGACAA
Organism: Eubacteriales bacterium; assembly: GCA_045639125.1. Taxonomy (GTDB): domain Bacteria; phylum Bacillota; class Clostridia; order Oscillospirales; family QAMX01; genus JAZUCL01. The sequence continues at coordinate 19,181 of JAZUCL010000019.1, forward strand.
GAGTCAAACGTAGCGCCGCCCCAGCACTCAAGAGAGTAATAACCTGCTTTGTCAAGAGTATCAAGGATTCCCTCAAACTTCTTGAAAGGCATTCTGGTTGCAATCAAGGACTGATTAGCATCACGCAGTACGGTTTCAGTGAAATTTACCTTTTGCATTAGTTTTTTTATCCTCCAAATATTTTAATTTAATTACAAACTGAAATAATATAAAATGCCAAAATTAGACATATATGCGATGAAAATGACAGATATTTGATATAGTCATTCTTAAGAAAATGCGGCAAAATTATACACAGAAAAATTTGTTTGTTGCAGTCTTATTAAGTTTTTGAAAATTAGCGAAAAAATTCGTTGTAAATTGCGTTGATTGCAGTTGAAAAGTCATACTCATCTACTGCAATGATAATGTTAAGTTCACTTGAACCTTGGTCAATCATGCGAATATTGATACCTGCGTTTGCAATAGCGGTAAACAAACGTGCTGCAAGACCTTTGCTGCGTACCATGCCACGCCCAACGACAGCAATAAGTGCAAGACCATGGATTACTTCTATAGTGTCGGGATTGACAAGTTTCTTTATATCCGCAACAAGTTGCTTTTCAATACCTTGTATGGAGTCGGAGTTTACAACTATACCCATTGTATCAATGCCGGAAGGAAGATGCTCAAATGAGATATTGTGATTTTCAAAAGCAGTCAATGCACGCTTTGCAAAACCAATCTCTTGATTCATCATATCCTTTTCCATTGTAATAACGCTGAAACCACGCTTACCGGCAATACCAGTAATTGAACCGTTTTTTACATTAGAAGAACGCATTGGAAGAATCATTGTTCCCGGATCTTGAGGTCGATTTGTATTCTTAATGTTAATTGGAATACCTGCGGTACGTACAGGAAAGATAGCATCCTCGTGAAGAACTGTTGCTCCCATGTAGGACAGTTCACGAAGTTCACGGAATGTAATAACATCAATAACCTCAGGAGAATCAACTATTCTTGGGTCTGCTACAAGGAATCCTGAAACGTCAGTCCAATTTTCATACAATTGAGCACCAACGCCACGAGCAACAATCGAGCCTGTTACGTCAGAGCCACCACGAGAAAATGTCTTTATTTTTCCATCATGACCACAACCATAGAATCCCGGAATAACTGCACATTTATTTTCCTTAGCCATCTGTGCAACTGCCTCATAGGATCTTTCAGCGTCAAATCCACCCTTACTGTTAAAAAAGATAACGTCTGCTGCATCAATAAAGGAAAATCCAAGAAAAGCAGCAAGGATAATACCATTTAAGTATTCACCACGACTTGCAGCATAATCACGTCCGCAATCGGAGGCGAAACTTTCAGCAATACGGCTGTACTCGTTTTCCAAGGAGAGATCCAAGGAAAGATCAGCAATAATTCCGTCAAAACGTGCCTTAATATCTGCAAATGCAATATCAAAAGATACACCCTCAGATACGTCTGCATAACACTTGTAGAGCATATCAGTCACTTTAATATCGTCACTGAAACGCTTACCGGGTGCTGATGGAACTACGTACTTTCGCTCATCACAACTTTTAATAATATCCGCTACCTTGCGGAATTGATTTGCATCAGCAAGTGAACTTCCACCAAATTTTGCAATTCTTACTGCCATTGACCATATCTCCCTTATATGTAGATTAAAGTTTATAAACGTGTACGTAATCAAAGTTGACACTACACGCAAGTCAATTACTATACATTATATTACATTAGTTTCAATTTTACAAGATACAAAACACAACATATCATTTCAAAATATCAAAAAATTTTCAATATTTTAGACAAATTATCAAATAAACTATGAATGTGTTGACGAAAAAGAACGTGAATTGTCGTTTCCGGAAATAAAAATGCATGAGAAAATACAAATAATAATCATTGACTAAACTAAGATTTTTGAATAAAATGGTTATATTACATTGAATCGAGGGGAATATATGAGAAAACAGGATAAGGGTCAGTTGACGTTATTTTTATCAGGACTTCGTTCAAGATATGACAGCAACAAAGACTACTTTATATCATCTGATTTTACATTCAAATCAGGTACAAAGACATTTAGCGGTAACCTTGAATTTCAAGGTGAGGCTCTTGTTCTCAAATATAACGGCGTAAAAACACAAATGACGTTTGATGAGTTTTTGTCGTTTTTTGAGGCTGAAGCAATTAAATACGACAGTGGTGTGCTTAATTATAATGAACGTGGTGCGTCTATCGAAGTGACGGCAGATGAACGAGGTATTCGGTCACGCCAAGTAGATCCTAAGGTAAACTTGCCTGAACAGAAAAATCCTCTTGCAAATAGCCGTGATTATATCATAAAGGTAAATGAAGCCCCTGAACTTTTGCGAGCAATAGGTGTTCTTACGAAAGACGGTAAACTTAAAAACGACATGATTCGTAAATACAACCAAATTGACCATTTCCTTGAGTTGATACGTCCAATGCTTGAAGCGGATACATCTGATGTGATTACTGTCTTAGACTGTGGTTGCGGAAAGTCATACTTAACTTTTGTTCTCAACTACTTTATTAGACAGATACTTAAAAGAAAGTGTTTTGTTACAGGTGTTGACCGTTCTCCAATAGTTATTGAGGAAAGCAGAAAGACTGCCGCTTTGCTCGGATATCGGAATATGGAATTTGTTGAAGCCGACTTAAGAACATATACGGCAAAAAATCCAACTATGGTTATATCTCTCCATGCTTGTGATACAGCAACGGATATGGCAATGGGACTTGCAGTACGCTCAGGTGCGAAACTAATTGCTTGTGTACCATGTTGTCACAAGGAACTAATTGATAAGTACGACTTGCCGATTTTACGTCCCATTACTGACCATGGCGTATTTAGAGCACGTTTTAATGATGTGCTGACTGATGGACTTCGTCTTTTGAAATTGGAGAGTATGGGTTATAAAACGAGTGTTGTAGAATACGTTTCTCCTCTTGATACACCTAAAAATCTCCTTATTAGAGCACAAAAAATTTCAAATAGAAATGATAAGGCTGAAAAGCAGTATTACGAACTAATAAATACTATGAAAGTTTATCCTGCCATTGAACGTGAGTGTCAAGGCATTATGGGTGAAGATCTCATAGAGGAATGTGAATAATCGACCTGTTTTTCACAAAATTACACACCTTGCATAGAATAGTACTGTAAGCACGGCAAACGATGCCGATTTTCTATGGGAGGTTATAATATGGCTGATAAAATCTCTACCGGGTCAGGACATTGCGGTACACGGTATTTGAAAGAACCTGTGTGCATTCATACAAGAAAGATATACGATTGCTGTCGCAGTAAAGAGTGTATCCGTGATGCAAGAGTCTATCTGACACGCTGTTCACAGGAGATACTTGAACGTGCCATTAACGTAAGAACAAAATGTGTTAAACTTGTGTGGTGCTACATAGATGTAGAGCCGATTGAGTTTAATCGTGGTTTCTATTCAGTTGACATTAAATACTTCTATGATGTGACGTGTGAGGCATTTTGCGGTGTAGGTAAGCCCTACGAATTACATGGTCTTGCGTTCTTCTCTAAAAAGGTAATTCTTTTTGGCAGCGAGGGAAGTGTGCGTATATTCTCATCCGATTATATCCCATGTGAGGCGGATATTCAGAATATTGAGCGTAGCAATCTTCCAAAGGCTACTGTTGAAGTAGTTAATCCTATCGCACTCGGTCTTAAAATCTGTGAGCCGCAAAACTACATCAACTGCGATTGTTGTGAGTTAAAGGAACTTCCGGAAGTTGTATGTGGCTGTTTTGAAGATGAGTTGCTGTTTGGCGGCGATGGACGTAGACTCTATGTAACTATCGGTCAGTTTAGCCTTGTGCGTCTGGAGAGAGAAACACAACTGCTTATTCCGGCATACGATTTCTGTGTTCCTGAAAAGGAATGTGGTAACGTGTCTGAAGACCCTTGCGATGTATTTCAGCGTTTTGCGTTTCCTGTTGACGAGTTTTTCCCACCGGAAGAAAAGGGATTTCATGACCCGTCAAGTTGCGGTTGTACCGATCCGGGCACAATTACAGTTGCCTCAGACACACGCAAAAGTTGTTGTAGTAAATAGACACAGGTGCACAAAGAGGCAACCCGTGTTTGGGTTGCCTCTTCAGTATGCAAATTTACTGATTTTTAGGATATATCTTTTCATCAATCGTCTTTGCTATTTTAGCATACACCTTTGCACCTTCAAAACTTTCACCTGCGTATGTGTCAATTGGAACACCCATTGCAGCGGCATCAGCAAATTTTATTGAACGTCTTATCGTAGGTTCAAGTATTGGAAATCCGTTACGGATTTTTTCAATAATATCTTTTGAGTGTTTAGTACGCTCATCAACCATCGTGATAACCGTACCAAGCAGTGAAAGTTTCGAATTGTAACGGCGAACTTCATTTATTGTTGAACTAATCATTTCAAGACCTTTGTATGCAAGAAAATTAGGTTCAATGGGAACAATAACGTAGTCAGAAGCCATGAGACTGTTGACGGTCAGAATACCAAGTGAAGGCATATTGTCAATAAGCACATAGTCATACATTTCATCAAGGAGATCTAACTGCTCTTTGAGAATGTATTCACGAGAAAACAAACTTGTGACTTCAAGTTCTGCTGCGGCGAGTTCAATTGATGCGGGCATAATATCGAGGAAAGTAATGCTTGTAGACAGGATAACCTCACGGGGAGAGGCTTTTCTCGTCATCAAATGATATGTATTTGAGCCGACGCCAACAGGGTCATAGCCAAGATAAATTGTTAAGGATGACTGGGGGTCAAGATCTACAAGCAGTACACGCTTATTCAAATTAGCAAGTGCTGCTCCGAGATTTAATGTAGTTGTAGTTTTGCCGACACCGCCTTTGTTGTTGGCAACGGAAATAACAACCATGTAATTCACTCCTTTGAAAACACCCTTGGGAAAAGAGTGTACATATCTATCTAAACTATATTATACACGAATATAAAAGGTGACGCAACAGTTTCCTCGAAATTTGTTAGTTTGTGAGAGGAGATATTTTCAATGAAGCCTGTTATTTTAATTACAGCATCAAGAGCCGAACTTCAAAATCCTATTAAGTCACGTTATCAAATTGCATCTTTATACAGCGACTGTATTCGACGAGCGGGAGGTATACCGGTAGTTGCATGTGGCGGAAATCCAAGTGACTATGCAGCCTTATGTGACGCTGTACTTTTCAGCGGCGGTGACGATGTACATCCATCATTGTTTGGCGAAACTGTACTAAATGAAAAAGTGATAACCGAGCCAATACGTGATGAAGAAGAATTGGCACTATTTGATGCGTTTTTTCGTGGTAATAAGAAAATATTTGGTATCTGCCGAGGGATACAACTTATAAATGTAGCACTTGGTGGAAGTCTTTGGCAGGATATTTCAACACAAATTCCTGATTCAATTACTCATACCAATAATGCAACCCACAGCGTAAAATTCAGTGATAATTCGCTATTTCATCAAGTGTTTGACAGAGAAATTTTAGTAAATTCATTTCATCATCAGAGTATTAAACGATTAGGTGATGGCTTAATAATTACTGCACGTTCAACTGATGATATAATTGAGGCGGTTGAAACTCTCGATGGGCAGATAGTTGCTGTGCAGTGGCACCCGGAACGAATGGCAAATAAGGCGAGTTTTGACAAGTGTGATAATATGCTTTCATTTTTTGAAAAGTTGATAGAAATTGCGAAAGGATAGTAAAAATGATATTGACAGTTAATCTTGAACAGGGAATGCCAACTGCAGACCGTGCGATACGCAGACTGACTTACGAACTACACAGTGCGAAACGTCAGGGCTACACTACATTAAAACTTATACACGGATATGGCTCAAGTGGAAAAGGAGGCAAACTTCGTCTGGAGGTGCGTGATTATCTTATGCGCCTCCATAGCCGTGGGGAAATTCAAGCGTACATAGAGGGCGAATATTTTTCGATTTTTGACAAAGATACGCAAATTGCATTAGACATAGAGAATAAATTGCGATTTGACAACGATTTGGACAAGCATAACAACGGTGTAACCTTTGTAATTCTATAATTTGTTGCACTTTTTCAAAAAATATGCTTGCTTTTGACTGTTAACTGTGGTATACTACTTGGGTATGAAATACACACACCTTGGGATTGTGTTCGGAGGGTGGCGACTTTCTTCAGGTCGTATCCGGCGACGAAATGAACAGGGTGGAGGTAAAAACTATTTTTAAGGAGGCCAATAATCATGGCAGTAATCTCTATGAAGCAACTTCTGGAGGCCGGTGTTCACTTTGGACATCAGACTCGCAGATGGAACCCCAAGATGGCTCAGTACATCTACACCGAGCGTAACGGCATCTACATCATCGACTTGCAGAAGACCGTTAAGAAACTTGAAGAAGCATATTTCTTCGTTCGTGACGTTGCGGCTGCAGGCGACAGTGTCCTTTTCGTAGGCACAAAGAAGCAGGCTCAGGACGCTATTCGTGAAGAGGCAGAGCGTGTAAATATGTACTTTGTCAACGCAAGATGGCTCGGTGGTATGCTCACCAACTTCAAGACAATGAGAAGACGTGTAGAACGTCTTAATCAACTTAAGAAGATGAGCGAAGACGGCACATTTGATCTCCTTCCCAAGAAGGAAGTTATCAAACTCCACGGCGAAATTGAAAAACTTACTAAGTACCTTGGCGGCGTTGTTGAAATGCGTAAACTTCCTGGTGCTATGTTCGTTGTAGATCCTCGTAAGGAGAAGAATGCTATCTCCGAGGCAAAGAAACTCGGTATTCCGATAGTTGCTATCGTTGATACCAACTGTGATCCTGACGAAGTTGACTATGTTATCCCCGGCAATGATGATGCTATCCGTGCTATTAAACTTATCTCTCAGACAATGGCTAACGCTATTATCGAGGGTAGACAGGGCGAGCAACTTGCTGTTGGTGACGAAGCAGCAGAATAATTGAATTGATATCGGGAGGTGGCGTAATTACGGCGCTTCCTCCCGTAAATTTATTTTATATTTATTGGAGGATTTACTATGGCTTTCACAGCAAAAGACGTACAACGCCTTCGTGAACTTACCGGCGTTGGTATGATGGATTGTAAAAAGGCACTTACAGAGTCTGATGGTGATTTCGATAAGGCAGTAGAGTTCCTTCGTGAGAAGGGTCTTGCGGCTGCTCAGAAGAAGGCAAGCCGTATCGCAGCAGAAGGTCTTGTTTACGCTTACGTTGCAGACAATGGTAGTGCTGCTATTGTTGAAGTAAACAGCGAAACTGACTTCGTTGCAAAGAACGCTGTTTTCCAGCAGTTTGTTACCGATGTAGCAAAAGTTGCTCTTACAAGCAATGCATCTTCCGTTGAAGATCTTATGACAAAGTCTTTCCCTGGCACAGACGGCGATGTTGCTGCTGCTTTGCAGGAGAAAATTCTCACCATTGGTGAAAACCTTAAGATTCGCCGTTTCGAGATTATAGACGGTGCAGAAGATGTTGCAAATGTTGATTATCTCCACATGGGTGGTAAGATTGGTGTTCTTGTTTCCATGAAACTTTCTGGTATCTGCAAGTGCGAAGCAAAGGTAACTGAACTTGGCAAGGATATTGCAATGCAGATTGCTGCTATGCGTCCTTCATACCTTGACAAGTCTGAAGTTCCTGCAGAGATTATCGAGAAGGAGAAAGAAATTCTTCTTGCTCAGATCAATGAAGATCCTAAGAACGCTAATAAGCCTGACAACATCAAGGAGAAGATGATTGTAGGTCGTATCTCCAAGTACTATGAGGAAAACTGCCTCATTCAGCAGGCATTCGTTAAGGGTGATAAGGAAAGCGTTGCTGACCATATCGCATCTGTTGCCAAGGAACTTGGCGGTTCTATAGAACTTATCAAGTACGTTCGCTATGAGAAGGGCGAAGGTCTTGAAAAGCGTGAAGACAACTTTGCTGATGAAGTTGCAAAGATGACTAAGTAAAAATTAAAAACTTTAAGGGCTTGTATAAATACAAGCCCTTACTTATTTGTTAAAAATAATACTGATTTTGTTGCACTTAGTTTGACAATTCATCTACTTAATAGAATTTTTCAAAAGATTGCACGCCTTAATTAAATCGTCAGTGGATTTATAGTCACAACCAAAGTTTCTTTCACTTTCAACGATAGAAGCACCGTAACTTAAATACTCTGCCGCCAAATTACTTGATATATCTCCTGCTATAAGTTTAATTTGTGGCATAGATTTTATCAAAGTTCCGAGATATTCACCTGAAAATAGTTTACAAGGATACAATTTAACGTAGTCTGCACCAAAGGAGTTGGCGAGATTTATCTCAGTTGGTGTAAACGCACCTGCAATGGAAATTATACCCATTTCACGAGCACGTTCAATTACACTTCTATCAGTTATGTTGGAAGAAATAAATTTTGCACCCTTGTCAGAAACAGTTTCAACCTCAACAGGTGATGTAACATTTCCAGCACCTACAATAATTTTATCTCCATAGTGTTTTGTCAAATATAAAATCGCCTTTACAGAGTCATGACGACCAAGATTTACGCAGATACAATCAATACCGCAGTTAACAACAGTTTCCGCAACGGATACTATTGCTTCTGCAGGAATGTCAGACAAAACGGCAATAACTTTACTTTCAATGCAGTGGTTCATATATATACCTCCAAAAATTCCTACTATTATTTTACCGCAAAGTTTGTCAAAGGTAAAGTGTTTTTTATTGATAATTAAAAAGAAAAGTGGTATAGTATAAATATACATTTGATTGGAGATTTTTATGAAGATTGTTGTTTTAGACGGATACACATTAAATCCCGGCGATTTGACATGGGACGATTTGCATACTTTAGGTGACGTTACAGTTTTCGACCGTACACCTGAAGAAAAAGTTCTTGAGAGAATTTCAGACAGTGAAATCGTTTTAACTAACAAAACTAAGTTAAATGCCGATATAATTTCAAAGGCAAAGTCACTTCGCTATATTGGAGTCCTTGCAACAGGCTATAACGTAGTAGATGTTGAATGTGCTAATAAATTAGGGATTGTTGTAACAAATATCCCAACCTATGCAAGTAAAAGCGTTGCCCAGCACACGCTGGCTCTTATATTAAACTATACAAATCGTGTTGCAATGCACTCCCAATCTGTATTTAATGGCGATTGGGTACGTTCTGTCGATTTTACGTATCAACTTGCACCGACAATGGATCTTGAAGGAAAAACAATCGGTCTAATCGGCTATGGTGCTATTGCTCGTGAGGTAGCAAAACTTGCAAACGTATTTGGTATGAGGGTGCTTGCAACGACAAGAACACCATTTACAGACGAAATAGCGACCTATGTTGACCTTTTTTCGCTTCTTAAGGAAAGTGATGTAGTATCACTACATTGTCCGTTAAATGCCGAAAATAGTGGTATGGTAAACAAGACATTTCTTTCTTCAATGAAGAAAAATGCAATTTTGATAAATACTGCAAGAGGTGGTCTTGTAGACGAAAATGCACTTGCAGATGCTCTTAAAAGTGGCACAATATCTGCAGCCGCTTTAGATGTTATATCCCAAGAACCCATGCGTATTGACAGTCCGTTACTTAACGCACCAAATCTCACAATTACACCTCATAACGCTTGGTCGGCACTTGAGGCACGTCAGCGTCTTATGGATACAGCAATTTTGAATATTCGTCAATTTATTTTAGGAACACCTATAAATACAGTTAAATAAGTCTATTAACAAAGTCCGCACATTTTTTTGTGCGGACTTTGTTGAAAATTATTTACCTTTATGTTAAACCTTATAAAATACTTGAAATAAATGAGCGGATACGTTCATCAGTTGGATGTTCAAATATTTCTTGCGTAGTACCTTCGGCTATTATTGTTTTGTCAGCCATAAACAGTATCTTGTCAGCCGCCTCACGAGCAAACCCCATCTCATGAGTTACAACTACCATTGTCATTTTCTCTGCCGCCAACTCACGCATAACGCTTAAAACTTCTGCTGTAAGTTGAGGGTCAAGAGAAGACGTAGGTTCATCAAAAAATAAAACATCGGGGTTAACCATAAGTGCACGTGCTATTGCAACACGTTGCTTCTGTCCACCTGACAATTCAGATGGAAACGCCGTTTCCTTATCAGAAAGTCCAACTTTGTTGAGTAAGTGTCTTGCTTTTTCAATTGCCTCATCTTTACCCATCTTATGAACAGTCATAGCCGCACTTGTAAGATTTGTAATAACACTCATGTGGGGAAACAAATGAAAGTTTTGGAAAACCATGCCTGACTTTGAGCAAACTTTACGTGCTTCTTTTTCGGAAACGTATACACCATCAACGCAAAGAGGGGTATCTTCAATATAAATATCGCCGCCATCGGCCTGTTCTAAATTGATAAGACAACGTAGCATTGTGCTTTTACCGGCACCGGACGGACCGATGACAGCAACAGTTTCGCCACGATTCACATCAAAGGAAACGTCTTTCAATACGCACAGGTCACCAAAACTCTTACTAAGATTACGAACTTTAATCATTGCCATACAAAAGACCTCCCTTAAAACTTATACTTGCTTTCAAGATACTCAAACAGTTTTGTCAGGAAGAAATTCATGACAAGGTAAAACAGAGCCGCAACGAGATATGCACTTGCGTTAACATCACGATTAACAGCGGCTTTTGCATAGTATAAAACTTCAGTTACACCAATAGCAGTTACAAGAGCAGTATCTTTAACAAGGGTGATGCACTCATTACTAATTGACGGTAAACTGACTCTAAGCATCTGCGGAAAAATTATCTTCAAAAGCGTCTGCCATCTACTAAAGCCAAGCACTTTCGCTGCTTCATACTGACCTTTATCAATAGAAAGCAAACCACCACGGAAAATTTCACAGAAGTAAGCAGCGTAGTTGAGCGCAAACGCAACAATAGCAGCAGTAAATCTATCCATTACAAGGAATTCATTCAAAAAAGGAATAAATGCCAGTCCGTAATAGAAGAAAAATAATTGCAAAAGCAGGGGAGTGCCACGCATTATCCACACATATCCACCTGTAATACCACGCAAAAACGAGTTCTTGCTACGGCGTGCAAATGTGAGCATCATACCAAGAGGCAGTGACAATACAACTGTTGTAAAGAACAACCCAAGCGTATATTTCAGACCTTCAGATAGGTTTACAAAATTGTTTAGCATAGTATTTATGCGGATTTGCACAGAAAAATGTTTGTAAAAGCACTTTTGTCTGCAAACCCATACTCCTTTCAAATTAAATATGAAAGTAAAGAGGACAGATACTGTCCTCTTTACTCATATAGACAGAATATAAATTAGTTGTGAGCCATAATATACTTGCCGGCAACTGAGTCGACAACAAATGCCTCAACACGACCTGCTTTAAGGTCCATGTATGCAGATACGTTTTCAGGATACTCTACGATTTCCTTAACTTCAGTAGCAACTGCGTTTTTGTTGAGAGCCTCAAGAGAGGAAGAACCCTTCTGAAGACCTACAACCTTACCTGCAAGGTCAGCAACTGTCTGAATTTCGGAGTCATTGGGAACGATAACAATCTGCTCGTTTGCAATGTATGCCTTTGTGAAGTACATATTAGCAACACGTTCATCGGTAATTGTCATACCATTCCAGATACAGTCAATCTTACCAGCGGAGAGTTCAAGTTCCTTAGCGTCCCAGTCGATAGGCTGAAGAACAAGTTCAACACCCATTCTTGCACAAACTTCAGCAGCAAGGTCAATATCAAAGCCTACGATATTGTTTGCTTCATCTCTGTAACCCATGGGTGGGAAGGAATCATCAAGGCCAAGAATGAAAGTACCCTTGTCAATTATTGAAGCGAGAGAATTATCTCCCTCGGGAGCAACGGACTCCTCGATGTATGTATCAGCACAAAGGATAACGTCATCACCAAACCACTTATTAGAGATTTCTGCAGCAGCACCGTCAGCAATCATCTCTTCAAGGATACGCTGAACTTCAAGGCCAAGAGCGATGTCAGTATTACGGAAACCGATACCGTACTCTTCAGCATCAAGAGTTTCAGCAAGAACACGATATCCATCAGTTGGCTCAACGGGAGCCTGGGAGCAACCTGCAAAGCAGCAGAGAAGCATCACGGTTGCAAGTGCGAGTGCAATAATTTTTTTCATAGTTTTTACCTAACCTTTCTAAAATCCTTTAGGATTTCAAATGATGTATAAATTATAGACTTTAGTTCGCTAAATTGCTAACATGATATTCTATTATCATTTCAATTTAACTTTAATTTTCTATATATATCTTAAAATATCTCTACAAATCGCAGAATTTCATATTTTTCATATTTAATAATATGGTGGCAAAATAGTTCTTGATTATAAATTTGTTACATTGTGTTAATTTGACATTAACCATTATAAATGATAATATGATATAATAAAAGAACAAGATGGTAATATACTGATTTTTTCAATTTTTAAGGGAGTTGAGTATGTGAAAATACAGGAATCGGGGGAAAATTATCTTGAAACTATCCTTCTTCTACAAAAGCGGAACGGCTCAGTTCGTTCAGTTGATATTGCTAATGAAATGGAATTCTCAAAGCCGAGTATCAGTCGAGCCATGAGCATATTAAAGGCAAATGGTATGATTGATGTTTGTAAAGGTGGGCAGATTTCCCTGACAGAGAAGGGTAGATTACGTGCTGAGGCTATCTTTGAACGACATCAAATTATTAAGTCTTTTTTAATTGACATTCTTGGCGTTGCGTCTGAATTTGCAGAACATGATGCGTGTAAGATTGAGCATATTATCAGCGAAGAAACCTTTATAGCAATTAAAGACTTCTGTTTAGAAAATAATTCTATTTCTTCTTTTACAAATGATGCAACTAAATAGAAAAGGGGCAAATTATGGATTGGCTTAGAAGAATTTTATATGGTCGTTATGGTCTTGACCCGTTTGGCATAGCACTTATTGCTTTTAGCCTTATACTGAATATTATATTTACAGTTGGAAGATTAGAATATCTTTCCATTTTCTCCTTTATACCTGCTGCATACTGTTTGTTCAGAGTATTTTCAAAAAATATTCATGCACGTCAAGCAGAGAAGAGATGGTTCCTTAAATGGTGGATTCCGTTTTGGAGTTGGTGTAGAAGTATGGTCCGTAGAGTGAAGGACGTTAGAAGGTATCGTTATTTTAAGTGTCCAACCTGCAAATCGGAACTACGTGTTCCAATAGGTAAGGGGAGAATTGTTATTACCTGTCCTAAATGTTCATCTAAGTTTGAAAAGAGAAGTTAATTAAAAAATCTCCCTCATAAGCATAAGATGAAAACCAAAGTTTATACAAAAATATAATATCAACTTACTAATGGATGAGTTCTGTATTGCACAAGACTCATCCATTTTAGTTTTAATAAAATTGAAAAAACAATTTCATGTATTTACCCCTTTTGTTTTTCTTAAACATCTCTAAAATATCAACTTTTTTAGGAATTCAATTTCCATTCAAATCCGTTGGTCATCTGCCATAAAATCTTTTTTAACTTTTTGAAAAAGGTATTGCAAAACGTTTTGCCATAGTGTATAATATACAGCAGAATATAATATATTCGATTATTTGAATGGAGGATTTGTGATGAACAAAGCAGAATTACAAGTAAAGTTCGAAGCTGGACGTAAAGCAATCCGTAAGGCAGTTGACTTCCAACTTGGTTTTTTACAGGAGGATGGCGGCTATATCTGGGATGGTTATGTGCATGATGCATTCCATAAGCAGGCATATTCTTGGAACCTTGTAGGTAATAACGAAGAAGCTCATCGACTTCTCACATGGATTAGAGATAACCGTATCCGTCCAAATGGTTCTTTGATTTTGACAGAGGACGTAAACGACACAGTTAACAATGTTGACGTTTATAAGCACGCTTGGACGTGTCAAGGTGCACATCGTATGGGTCGTTTCGACGTATCATACCCTGTTTACAATTTCCTTAAGACACTCGCTATGCCTTGTGGCGGTTTCCCTCTTCATCATGGAATGCCTTTGGCTCGCATGATGACAACTGCTTGGGTAGGTTCAACAGCACTTTACTTTAACGATATGGAATTGGCTCTTAAATGTGCTGATTGGTGTATCAAAGTGCTCGAAGCACAGCCCGATGCTAACAGATTCTACTATATGACTACTCCCGACGGTAAACTTGCTCTTGAGGCTGACGGTGGCGAATTTATCGACAATAAGAAACTGAAGCAGTGCTACTGGGAATGCGGTTTTGCAATGATTCTCATGAATCGTTTGTATCAGATTACGAAGGATGAGAAGTATCTTGGTTACACCAAGCGTTACATGGAATTCCTGTTCACATGTGCTGAGGATACATGGAGTTATTGGGGTAGTGGTAAGGCTGCTCTCGGCTGTGCAATGTACTACTCTTTCACAGGTGATGAAAGAGCGATGGAAGCTGCTGTTAAGTTTATCGACTTCGTTGTTGAAACACAGGTTAAGGTTTCTGATAAAGATGGTAAGTATGCAGGCGGTTTGTGGTATGACGATGAGCCCGACATTCTTCTTATCTACATCGACCACGCTGCTTGTTTCTCAGGCTGGGTACTTGATAGTATCTCTTACATAGAGTCAAGAATGGGTCTTTTGAAATAAGTTTTGCATTTAACCCATTATGCACTTATGCTTAAGTGGATAATGGGCAAAATCACTAAAATGCATTTGGAGGAAATAAAATGTATACAGAAAAGGAAATTAAAGAAATTAAAGACTATGCTGCGAAACACGTTTGTACCCACTACGCTGTAAACGCAGATATTGACAAGCATCCGAAGATTTATGACAGAAGTGAAGGCGTGTTTGTATATGACATACATGGCACACGTTACCTTGATACTTTTGGTTCTCTTCTTACCACCATTTGCGGACATAACAATCAGAAAATTATGGACGCAATGAACGAGCAGTTCAAGAAGATTGACTTCTTCCCCAACTTCGGTGATGACTATTGCGTACCTGCAATTGAACTTGCAAAGAGACTTGACCGCATTATGCCCGAAGGTCTTTCAAGTTACTTCTTCGTATCCAGCGGTTCTGAGGCAAATGACGCTGCTATGAAGATGGCTCGTTCCTACCACGTAAACAATGGCGATACGAAGCGCTACAAAGTTATTTCCAGACAGGCTTCTTACCACGGCACTACCATTTCTGCAATGTCTGCAACCGGCATTGACTACTTCAGAAAAAACTATGAGCCGATGGTAAATGACTTTATTATCCGTGCTGATGGTGCTAACTGTAAGCATTGCCACCTTGGCAAGAAGAAGGCTACTTGCCATATGGATTGTATAGAGTCACTTAGACAGACAATCATCGACAATGACCCCTCAACAATTTCATGCTTGATTATGGATCCATTACCCGGTTCAAACTCTGGTTATCCCGTACCTCCTGAGGGCTACCTCCAGAAGGTAAGAGAACTTTGTGATGAGTATGGTATCCTTCTCATCTTCGATGAAGTTCAGGTTGGTATCGTAAAGAGCGGTGCAATGTTCGTTTCCGAACTCTTCGGCGTTACTCCCGATATTCTCACAACTGCAAAGTCACTCACAAACGGCATGATGCCCATGGGTTTGTGTGCTATGAAGCAGAAGATTATGGACAGTTTCAGAGCAAAGCCCGGCAATGAGTTTGTAAGCGGTAATACCTTTGGTGCTCATAACCTTGCTTGTGCTGCTGCTATTGCAACACTTGATTATATTGAGGAAAACAAACTTGTTGACAGATGTAATATGCTTAGTGCATACGTTAAAGAGGGTATCGAAAAACTTATGGCTAAGTACGACTTCGTATCTGGCTATGAAGGACTTGGACTTATGCTTTGTATCGAACTTGCTTATACAAAGGATGGCGAGCTTGTTCCTCTTAACCCCGATTACCATGTCGGTACATTTATCAATGACTTCTGCTATGATCACGGTTTGATTATGAGAAACAATGACGACCTTATTGTTGTTGCACCTCCTGTCGTATTTACAAAGGAGAATGTTGACGAAATGATGGCAACATTTGATTTGGCTCTTGCCGCTGCAAAAGAGAAGTTTAGTCTTTAATATTACATACAAAAAAGGACATCAAAGATGTCCTTTTTTGTATGTTAAGTTTCTTATCATTCTTAACTATATATCAAGTAAATAGTAATTCAGAAATATGTGTTCTAAAAATTAACTTTTTGCGATAAAATATGCACCTCCAAAAGTGTTTAACTTTTGGAGGTGCATATCAAATAGATGCTATGTTTTTCTTTCTTATGATTAAATTGTTCTAAATTTTGGCTTACTTGGATCAGTTGGCTTGTTTTTAACAATATACCAAATGCAAAAACCTGCGATAAGAACTAAAAACAATGATGAAGTTATAAATCCCCAAGACCATAAGGCAGTCAAAATTACAGGACCGCAAACCGTGCAAACACGAATTACAGTTGCTGCTGCAAGAACAGTGCGATTGTCTTTATTTATTCCGCTAAGCATAAAAACAGAAAGGGCAACTGATAAAATGCTAAGACAACACTGATCAATCAGTGGCGTAATAAACGCAACTGAAGGTGTTTCTGATATCTTGACAGCAAAGTCATAAATAGATTGACTTGTTACCGCATCAAGTTCACTGACTGCACCGCTATTTATGGCAGTTGCAGTAATTAAACTATTTAGAGATGATATGATAGTCGCAATAAATAGAGAGGCGGCACCATATCCCATGCCAAACATAAGTGAATCATTAAATTTGCGATACGATTTCATCATATATGCCAAGCAAACAAATCGGGTCGTTTCCTCACAAATAGATGTAATTACTAATACAGCACACGTTACATAGGCGTTTCCGTCAGCATACAGTTGTGATAGTCCAAAAATTTCAATAAATAAACCGCCAATCAAATTAACCACAAACAACTGAGCAAATAAGTAAAGAACAAAGCCGTAGAGTAGGGGAACGACGGTTTTTCTAATCTTGAATAGTGCTACAATACACGAAATAATAGGTGCGAATATACCAAATACTACGCTAAAACCTAAAAGAAAAAGCGTTGAATCATTTATAGTTGGAAAAGATAATAACATAATAGCCTCCATTTTGACAGCATGGTACTATTTTAGAACAATCTTTTAATTTTGTCAACTGCTATCAAATAATGTTTCCATTCTTGTTTCATTTGTGATATACTAATTAAGGTATAATAAACAATTGGGGTGTAAATTTAATGTCAAAAAATAAACCAGACAATAATTCTGTCAAAAGTCCATTATACGTATTTGTATTTGGACTATTAAAGAAACAAGGTATAATTTTTGCTATATCTTTAATTATACTTTTATCGGTTAGTATAGTTTTGCCAACTATTTGGGCACAGGCGATTACAACAATTATTGGTTTATATATGTACTTTGAACTTATCTATTCATACTCTTGGAGTGCAGGTGAACGTGACAGGAATTTGGTAATGTATAACCATATAAAAGCCGATGATTTGAAAGGTCTAAAAGCCGGCATATTAAGTAATATTCCCATTATTATACTGACATTTTTGGTTATTTTACAACCATACATTTCTGTAATTCCTGAGACAACGAGATTTATTTTTAATGCTGTAACTTCACCTTTTATTTTGTTTAGTGATATTGTATACAAGGCAAACATGACGTATTTACTTATCTTAATTTTGCCTATTTTGCCTTTTATTTCATGGCTTGGTTATCGTCACGGTAATCTGTTAAAAGAGCCTACTGCACGACTTATGTATAAAAATCCTAATAAGAAAAAGTACCATTCACGAAACAATAAACGTGACAGTGGAAATAATAATGATACAAATTCTATAAATGGCAAACAACCCCATAGCAGATAGTCATATTTGAAACTGCATCTCCATAATATTTTGTGAGGTGTAATAAAACACCTTCATTTGATTCTGGTGGGGGTGTTTTTTCGTGAATTATCGACCATATACTACGATTACCGCCTGTTTCCTTGGCATTGTAGCGTTCTTTACGTTATTTGGGCTAATAGTAACAGTAAAGACCGCACAAGAGAGTGCTATGCTTATCCGTACAACTTATTTAGATATGTATAAAGACAATGTTGTTATGATTGATGCAGGACACGGTGGAATTGATGGGGGAGCAGTAGGGAAGAGTGGTTTACAAGAAAAAGAGGTAAATTTGTATGTATCAATTAAATTAAAACATCTGCTTAATTTGTTTGGTACAGAAGTTGACATGACACGTACAGAGGACATATCTCTAAACTCAAACGGTGACACAATTGCAAAAAAGAAAGTTCAAGATATGCACAAACGTCTTGAACTGATAAACGCAAAACCCTATGATGTACTTTTAAGCATACACATGAATTCTTATCCAGAGGAAAAGTATTGGGGCTCACAAGTGTTTTATTCTACATCACTTGTTAACAGTAAAAAATATGCAACATCAATTCAAACATCACTTAGAGAATTTGTCGCCCCGGAAAATAAAAGAGAGGCAAAATCAGCACCGCCAGAAATATATCTTCTTAAACACGCAACTTGCCCAGCACTAATTGTTGAGTGCGGATTTTTGACAAATTATAGTGAAGAGGCAAAGTTAAAAACAGAAAATCATCAGATTAAACTTGCATCTGCTATTACAGCGGGATACCTAAATTGCTACCATGATTTATTAAATAACCAATGATTTGAAAAGGTGATAATATGAAACAAAAGACAATTTTTGTTTGTGACCACTGTGGAAATGAAACTTCAAAATGGTATGGACGTTGTACCTCCTGTGGCAGTTGGAATACGTTAAAGGAAATGACGGTTTCAGCACCAAGTTCATCTTCAAGAAATATAAGTGCTAAAACGTCAAGTGCACCTATGACTTTGTCTGAAATTAGTATAGACGAAGAAACGAGATTTTCAACCGGTATGGGAGAATTAGATAGAGTTCTCGGTGGTGGTGCAGTTTGTGGTTCGTTTGTACTGGTAGGTGGTGAGCCGGGTATAGGCAAATCTACACTTCTTTTACAAGTATGCACATCGCTTTGCAAAAACGCACGTGTGCTTTATGTTTCAGGTGAGGAATCCCTGCGACAAATAAAACTACGTGCACAACGTCTAAATATTGACGCAACTAATCTATACATACATTCAGAAACTTGCTTAGAAACTATTTACACTGCCTGTGAGTCACTTTCACCACAGATTATGATAATTGACTCAATTCAGACAATGTATCGTGGTGAAGTACAATCTGCACCTGGAAATGCGACACAAATTAAAGAGTGTGCAATGAGTCTCCTGCAATACGCAAAAACCAACAATATTACGATTTTTATAGTAGGACACGTCACAAAAGAGGGTACTTTGGCAGGACCTAAAATGCTTGAACACATGGTTGACTGTGTTTTGTATTTTGAGGGTGACAGGCACATATCATACAGAATAATTCGTGCTGCTAAAAACCGTTTTGGCTCAACTAACGAAATTGGCGTGTTTGAAATGACATCAACCGGACTTCGTGAAGTACCAAACCCGTCAGAAGCACTACTATCAGGCAGACCGCTTAATGTGCCGGGAAGTTGCATAGGTTGTATTATGGAAGGCTCACGTCCAATGCTTGCAGAAATTCAGGCTTTAGTTGCAAAATCTCCTTACGGCACACCAAGACGAACATCTGACGGATTTGACTACAACCGTGCCGTTCTACTAATGGCTGTAATAGAGAAGCGGGCAGGCATATTTATCGGAGCTGCAGACACTTATATCAACGTCACAGGCGGTCTGCGTATTGATGAACCATCTGCAGATTTGTCAGCGGTTCTTGCAATAGTTTCATCTGCACGTGAACTTCCAATAAGACATAATCTTGTTGCATTTGGCGAGGTCGGGTTAACAGGGGAACTTAGAGATGTATCAAACGCATCACAAAGACTTGCAGAAATTCACCGACTCGGCTTTAGTGAATGTATAATGCCATTTGGAAATAAATCCGGCACTGAAGTGCCAAACGGCTTAATAGTCCATTTTGTAAATAACATTAGAGAGGCAATCGACATTGCATTAAAACAACAATAGATAAAAGCACCAACTAATTCTTCATAGTTGGTGCTTTTATCTTTATAACAAAAATCACCACCAATTTAGACAGGGGATATAAAATATTAAACTCAAGGCACTAAATATTCAAATACACAACATTATACAAAATAAAGATTTTGTATAATGTTGAGAGGAGGTAAATTGGCTTTTTAACTTAGAGAATGTGTTTATAACGTGTTTATTCGGTTTATTTCATAAATCTACGCTAAAATCTTATATATTAGTATTTAATAATAGATACGACTTATTTATAATATGTAGAATTAAAAATTTGTTCTAATTTACTTTATCGGAATTATTGAGCCGACATCAAATATTTTCTTATCAGTTAAATAAATTATTTCAATATTTCTATCACTAAGAAATCTCTTTATTTTATCTGCGTTTACAAGGTGTTCTATTGTACCTGTAAATGCTAAAATGTTTTTTGATAGTTTAATTGAGGCACCGCCGATAAATCCGTAATTATAGCCGGGCAACTCAATTCCGCCTGGTTCAATTAGCAGTACATTCATTCCTACACTTTCAGCCTTTTTCTTAATTCCTATATCGGCCGTAATTATTGAATTCTCATCGACTACGCATACGGAACATTTTGCGTACCCTTGCTTGCAATCAATTAATTTAACCTTTGCATTAATTAAAGCGTTTTTCACTAATTCATCTGTCGCATCTATGTTCAACAACGCATATTTACCGACTATTGCAACATTATAACTTACGTCATTTGGATAGTTAGGTCCCTTAATGTCGTTACCCTCATATATCTTTGCGTCTTTGAGTTTTTCTTTTAGGAAACCACTCATGCTTTCTGCTACTACAAATTCGCCGTTACCTATATACGTGCATATTAGATCAATATGACCTGCAAGTGCAGTTGGGAGTTTTGGATAATCAGGTATTGTAAATGATTCTATGCCAAGTTTTTTAAGTGGTTCTTCGAAAACACTTTTATATCGCTCTCCATATAATACTGCACAAACCTTCTCGCTTGGCAAATTTGCAAACTCTATCATACAAAACTCCCCTCCTCTACTGAACACTTTTTAATAGTTCAACCGGACTTAAATTTGATGCCTGTTTTGACGGAATCAGACCAAAAACAATACCTATTAACATAGAAAATGCTATTGGAAATACTAAAATCGAGAAATTTAGTAACAATCTTCCACTTATTATTATCTGTATAATTCCCACAACTGATAGTCCAATAATTCCACCGCACAAGCCACCGATTAGACATAGAAAACACGACTCTGATAACATTATCAAAAATATATCTCTTTTCTTCGCACCTAACGCTATCCAAATTCCTATTTCATTTCTTCGCTCTACTACTGATGACAGCATACGATTCATTACGCCAAGTCCTGCTACAAGTAGTGATATTCCTGCAATTGCACTTAAAAGGACTGAAATAATAGAAATAATGTTTTTTACCTGTGATATATATCCGTTTACATTTTCAACGGCATACTCATTATTTGTCTTTTGATTGTTCATTTTGTTTTCAATGATTGATGCAGCAGTACTTGTGTCAATACCTTTACTACATTTTATTGCAATTTGGTCAACTTTGTCAAGTTGGTTATTTGTTCCGAGTGTAGTATACGGCACGTATACAAGTTCAGGAATATTTCCACCGCTTATACTGTCAAGCATTGCCTTTTGTGACTCAATTACTCCGATTATTTCAAACTCACGAACGAAATTGCCAAGAGTCAACCTTAACTTTTTACCAACGATATTTTCACGCTTGTAGACGGCTTTTGCAAGGTTTTTATCAACAATAGCAACATATCTGCCATGCAATACATCGTTACTTGTAAACGACCTTCCATATAGCATATTTATTCCTATAATTTCTGTAAGTTTGTTGTCTGCACCAAGTAAAAAGGTGTCGTGTTTTTCTCCCTTTATTGTAAATTTACTGTACATAGTAACAAGAGGCATTGTGCTTTCGATAAAATCAAATTCTTCTTCTAAACGCTTTGTAAAGGTAATATCAACTTTTCCATCTGATCCACTTTTATTATATAGACTCAATCCATCTATTCCAATTCTGTCTATTTCTTGATTTATATACACTTCACCCATTGAGCACAGGGATAAAATTGTATAGACGGAGGCAACACCAATTCCAATAGATAAAATAGTCAATACGCTTTTAAGTCGCAACCTTATTATGTTACGTATAGATATGCCAAGTACATCACGATACCGCATTTGACACCACCTTAACAACATCACCATTAGTTAAATTCACATCAGGTGATACAATTACTTTTTCGCCAAATGATAAACCAGACTTAATCTCCACCGAATCACTAAGTTCATAGCCTGTTTCAATGTATCTGCGATATGCACAATTATCATATACTACATACACAAGTTCACGATTTTCTTCATCTTGTGTTATACATTCGTATGGAATCATTAACGCATCATTTACTTTTTCACAGATAAGTTCTGCATCGGCACTAAACCCCGGTAATAGTGATTTATCAGGCGAATCAAGTGATATTTCAATATCAACTACAGTTTCACCGACACCTGTAATTGTCTGTGTCTGACGTGCATAAGGCTTAATTGACGCTACATGTCCTAAATATTTACCGTCAAAACCAGAGCCTGTAACTACACACTCCATACCGACCCATACATCTTTTATAAGTTTTTCAGGAACAGACGCATTTACAATAATTTCTGTCGGATCAAGTATAGTAACTAAAGAAACGGCGTTAGAAACTACAGAATTGTTAGAAACATTTATTGAACTTACTACTCCTGATATAGGACTTTTCACATAAGTTTTATCACTGTCAAGAGAAATGTATGAAACTGTCTTTAAGTTAGAGTCAAAGCCGCCTAAAATGCTATTAAATACGGAAACAACGTCTATATTCTTTAGTTCTTCACTGTATAAATCTCCAATTTCGTCTCCCAAAATTGAACTTGTAATTGGTTCAGCGGTAAATAATATATCGCCTGCCTCAACTGTATCACCGCAAGAGACGTTAACATCTGTTACTCGTATCGGCGACTTACTGTAAACGTCGTTTTCAAAAGAAGATGCAATCTTTCCTGAACACACAATACTGCCTGTAATATCCATTGAAAAGACCGAAGTAACCTCCACGTCAAAAGGCTTTGTAATGTCACTAATTTTATAAATAAGCATTCCAGAAATAATAATAAATGTAAGGATAATCGATAATAATATTTTTCGCACATACTCACCCCAAAGGAAAGTATCTGTAATTTAGCAAAAAATATAACAAAATTGAAAGGATAAATTTTTGTGAAAAAAGACGACTGCGTATGCAATCGTCTTTTCATGGAGCGGGTTACGAGGCTCGAACTCGCTACCTCCACCTTGGCAAGGTGGCGCTCTACCAAATGAGCTAAACCCGCATATTTAGTTAAAAAAATGGAGCGGGTTACGAGGCTCGAACTCGCTACCTCCACCTTGGCAAGGTGGCGCTCTACCAAATGAGCTAAACCCGCAAAATATGTGGTGCCTCCGGGCGGAATTGAACCACCGACACGGGGATTTTCAGTCCCCTGCTCTA
>JAZUCL010000020.1:0-37083 GCA_045639125.1 Eubacteriales bacterium
ACTCATTCTACCACACGTCTTTCCCGTTGTCAAGCCTTTTTCTTCTCTTTTTCGCTTCTTTTCAAGGCTCTCCCGTGACGCTTCGTATATTGAGTTTTTCGCCGCCGTTCTCACAGCGACCCCGTCAGTATACCACTTTATTTTCCCTTTGTCAATACCTTTTTTCAAAGTTTTTCGACTTTTTTCAGTGGCACACTAACTTACTCCGCTGTTTTTTCGACAGCCTCCGTAGTATACCACCTATCCCCTTTTTATGTCAAGAGTAAATTTTATGCTTTCGCTCATTTCTTTACACCGTTCCGTGTGTTTACTTGCACTAACATTATATACATAAAAATATGCACCTCCAAAAGTGTCTATCTTTTGGGGTGCATATCTCACAAACTGACATTTTATTTTTATTCTCTCGGTGTACCAAAGTACACCAAACCTACAAGGCCTGGTCCCGTATGTGCACCGATAATCGGTGACAGGCGGGATACTTCCACATCGCAAGCACCATACTTTTTAAGTTCATCACAAACTGACATTGCACCAAGGGGATTTGATGAATGTACTACACAAATATGTCCTTTGGGGTCAGTACACGTCTGCTCAAACTGGGTCAAAATATACTCAACGCCTTTTTTTGTGCCACGCACTTTTGCACACACTTCAAGTGCTCCTTGTGCAGTAATTTTTAGCACAGGCTTTATTCCAAGTGCCGTGCCAAGACTTGCGGCAAGGGGACTTATTCGTCCGCCTCGTCTGAGATGTTGCAAGTCATCTACCATAAACCAATGGTTTATACAAATAGCATTTTCAGAAAGCCAAGCAGCAGTTTCGTCAATACTCTTGCCTGCTGTACGCATTTCGTCTGCCTTATATACCATGAGATTTAATCCGACAGAAGTGGAAAGAGAGTCAATACATACTATCTTTGCGTCAGGGTACTTCTCCATAACGTCTTCCGCCGCCATGCGTGATACGTTATATGTACCACTTATGCCTGACGAAAAGCCGATATACAGTACGTCCATGCCATACTTGACTATACCCTCAAAGCAGTCGGAGAATGCTGCAATATTTATTTGTGTTGTCTTTACTGTGGCTCCCGATTTAAGTGCATTATAAAACTCCTCAGAGGGAAGTTCTCTATAGTCGGGGTAGTGGTGATATGTTTTATCCCAAAGTGTAAAATCCATAGGCAATACGGTTATGCTATGTCCGTTGGCATATTCAGGCGAAATGTCAACAGTTGCATCCGTAACGATGGCAAACTTTCGCATATTCAATCCTCTTTCAATCTTTGCTCTGCATTTTATTCGCAGATGCCTTACCTCTATTATAATACATTGTGGCGATAAACGCAACCAAAATCGAAGATACTATTTCAATTTACAATTTGTTTTCATATCTATTCATATACACTACATATTATAAGTCACAAATCCTCCCTTTTTGATGATGCAGCCGTATATCTCACCTTTTTTCGCTTAAGTTTTGAGTTTTTTTGGAAGTTTCTCTTGACTTTTAGTAAAAATAGTGTATAATTGTAGGGTATGCGGATACATAGAGTGTCCGTCATCCTTGCTCCCATCTGTGAATGGGGGCCAAAGTCCAAAAGGAGGTGCAATTAACATGGCAAAGATCAGTGCAAGTTACGAGACGATTTTCATCGTCAACTCTACTCTCGGTGAGGAGGCTATCGCTTCCATCGTTGAGAAGTTCAAGGGCATGATTGAAAAGGCCGGCAGACTCGTAAAGGTCGATGAATGGGGCAAGCGTCGTCTTGCGTATCCCATCGACGACATGAACGAGGGCTACTATGTCTACATTTCTTTCATCTCTGAACCTCAATTCCCTGCAGAACTTGAGCGTGTATTCGGTATCACCGACGGCATCTTGCGTTCCATTGTCGTCAACATTGAGGACTAATTGGGAGGGATTTGAATGCTGAATAAGGCTATCATTATGGGTAGAATTACCCGTGACCTTGAACTCAAGTACACACAATCCCAGATCCCTGTTGTTTCGTTCTCTGTTGCGGTTGACCGTGACTTTGTTCGTCAAGGGGAACAAAGGGAAACTGACTTCATCAACGTGGTCGCTTGGCGTTCCACTGCGGAATTTATCGCTAAATGGTTCCATAAGGGTTCTATGATCGTGGTTGAGGGTAAGTTGCAGACAAGAAAGTGGCAAGATAAGTTTGAGCAGAAGCGTACTGAGTTAGAGATTATCGCAGATAATGTCTACTTTGGCGATTCTAAGAGAAGTGATGACGAGTACGGACGTGCTCCTGCTTCATACGAGGCTCCCGCTTACCAACCGCCCACAGTTCAGCCTGCTACTGAGGCTCCCGCATTTACCAACGATTTCAGACCTTTGGACGACAACGATGACGTTCCGTTCTAATTTTCGAGTAGAGGAGGATTTATCATGGATAATAATACACAGGCTCGTGCTGAAAGACCTGAGAAAAGCGAAAGACCTGCTATGGCTCGTCCACGCAAGCGTAGAAAGGTTTGTCAGTTCTGTGCTGATAAAGTTGAGCATATTGATTACAAGGACGTTGCTAAACTCCGTCGTTTTACTTCTGAGCGTGGCAAGATTCTGCCCTGCCGTATGACAGGCACTTGTGCAAAGCATCAGCGTCAGTTGACTGTTGCTATCAAGCGTGCTCGTATCATCGCACTTCTTCCTTTCGTTAGCGAATAAGTGTAAATTTAACCGCCTCGAACGTCGTTCGAGGCGGTTCAGTTTGTCAAAAAAGTATTTTTGACAGACTGACAGAGGTCTAAGAAGCCACCAACCGCCAAAATGTCTTGCGTAGCAAGCCTTTTCGGGCTTTCGTGCGATGCTTCATCTTTGACTTCGTGATATGCTTGATGATCAAATGACCCAATCGGTATATTCTGCATTTTGGCGGTTGGGGGGTTCTTTGACACTCTGAACCGTCTCGAACTTTCGAGGCGGTTTTTATATTTGCCCCGTATCATATTGTGATACGGGGCTGTTCTTTTTTATTCACTTTTTACTGCTCGTCACTTGATTCTGTTTTAACTTCTTTTTCTGCCTGTTGTGCCTGATGTGCCGCTTGCTGTGCCTTGATTTTATTGTATGTTTCAAGACGTGCCATTCTCTTTATTTCCGATTTCTTTGTTTCCTTACGAACAAGGAAAAATACAATTACTGCGAAAATAAGTACAAGTACAAGCACAGGTGAGTTGCCTGCAATAAATACTACTGCATTACCAAAGAAGTTGCAAACGGCTTTCCACGAGTCTGCAAACTGATGAGCGATTCGCTCTCCTATTGTTACAGGTGTCGTTCTTGTATCGCTTGGTACTGCACTCTCTCGTAGAGATATGTTCACTGTACAGAAGTTTATTCGATTTATAAGTTTATTTTGACTGCCTGTTGTAGTTTCAAGTTCGTATATTGTTTCAGATAACGCCGACTCCAACTCGATTATATCCTTAATATCTGTCGCCTTACCAAGCAGGTCAAGGAGACGGTCTTTCTTCGTTTCAAGTGCCTTTATACGTGTTTCGTTATCTATGTATCGGTCGGTTACGTCCTCTGTCCAGATATATGTATGGTTCACAGTTGCAACTGACTCTTGTGCTGACAAAAATGCGTCAAACTTCTCAGCAGGAACACGCACAGAAATTTCATAATATCGTGAGTAATACTCTGCATTACCGCCCATTGTGGAACTTTCAATATATCCGCCAAAGTCGTTAATTGTCTTTTGCAGTGCCTTTATTCCGTCATCATATTTGACAGTTTCCATCTCCACATTTGCATTCTTTATAAGTTTGCGATCATCAATAGGAGTATAAAGACCTGACGCTGTATCGGCAGTTGCCTCTACTTTTGTATCATACATCTCGTTTTTAAGTCCTGCCGTCGATTGTGGTGCTGTTGCAGCATACTTCATATTTTCAGTTGCTGCTTGGTCACTACTTGCACAGCCTACAAATGACAACATCATTACAATGGCAAGAAACAATGCTATTATTGAATTTCTTTTCATGTTTATTCCTCCTTTTTTCGTCCGTGGGAGCAGTCCATACATCTCCCTATTTTTTATTATACGTTTATTTGACGTAGTTTGCAACGGCGAAGTTCCAAAAATTTCAAAACTTTTCGTGAACTTATCCACATTTCATTATTTGTTACCTCAACTTTCGACCATATTTGACAAATCAATCGTACTATACTTATAGTACCGAGCAGTTGACTACGGAATACGAAAGGATTTGAGTAAATGTTGGACGTTAAAAAACTATTATCAGGTCAGGAGAAGTTGTCAGAGATACTAAAATCTGACAACACACTAAAAATAACCTATGCACTCTCTCACGGCATTATGGCTTTCGCCCTTGCAAACGGAGCGATACTTAATCACCTTGCTCCTTTTGGCGTTGCTTTTGTGGCGGCCAGTAGCGGTACTGTACCTGCTAATCCATCGCATAAAGCACTACGGGGTAATGCACTTGCCGCTTTAATCGGTGCTATATTGGGGTACATAATTTGTGATAGTGCAGATGGTCTTAAATACTTATGTGCAGCAATTCTATGTTATGCGGCAGGTGGAATATTCGCTGATTCTCGTATTATACGAAGCACCTTGTTCATGCCTTTAATATCAGCATTTTCCCTTGTGGCTACAAACGCCATATACCTTATTGCCGGAAATGCAAGTTTTACTAATGTATTGCTCTTTACTGTGGAAACTCTGCTTTGCGGTGCTTGTACGTGGTTTTATACACGTGTGGAAAATCTTTTACCCACTTTGCATCTGACAAATAAAAGTGTCGATAACGCTCCTGACAGCAGTGAAGAAAAACAGCCGCTTGAAACCTACTCTCCTTACGAGGAAGTAGACGAGAATTCCTCCGTTAACGGAAAGTCCGGTCGATGGGAAATTTTTCGTGAGGTACGAAACACTCCGCTTACTCAATATGAAGTCGTTTCTATTTTCGTCTGTATTGCAACTGTTGTGGTATCTTTCGCCTCACAGGAGTTGTTCTTCGATATGAATTTGGGTAGGCTCGTTAATATATTCGTAGTCCTTGCCTGTACACGTTGGAGCGGCGGCACTGCCGCTTGTATCGGTCTTTGTCTTGGACTTGCCCTTGATTTGACAGATACAGGTCTTCCCATAAACTCTGCTGTGCTTGGCCTTTGCGGTTTGTTTGGTTCATTACTTCACAGATTTGGTGCGTTGACTCGAAGTATTTCTTTTGTATGTGCTTATGGGGCGGCTCTTCCTTGGCTGTATGCAAGTACGCAAAGTGTCAGCGTGGTGTACGAGCCTTTTTTAGTAAGTGTCATATACTTTTTATTCCACGATGAAATTGACAAACTTACAAACTATTTACGACCTGCACCAAAACCTGCCGTTATTGCAACAAACCCTCCCGTCAATTTAGATGAAGCGGTATCGCCGACTGAAAGCGGATACGTTAAGAAGAAGTTGGATTTACTATCGTGTGCTTTTCGCAATTTGTACGATACTCTTATTCCGGGTGTTGAGGAGACAGACGGCGGTGACGAGGCTACTGTAATGTTTGAGTCAGCGGCAATGCGTGTTTGTAAAAAGTGTAGTCAAGCGACTATGTGTTGGAGTGGCGACAGTGTCACTCGAAACGCCCTTAACGACGCCTCGCCTGCCATACGCAAACGTGGTCGTGCGTGTAGTAACGATTTTGCTCCATACTTTGCGGCACGTTGTTCTCACTTCCCCGAATTTTTGACGGCGGTAAATGAGGCGATTGCCGTATCTGCGTACAGAAAGCGATTCAAACGCCGTGTGTATGATGATGTTCGTCTGCTTTGTGCTCAATATGAGGGTATGAACAGCGTAATTCGTGATGTGACAAATGATTTATCTGTTGCACCTCGTATCGACCGCCGTATGTCAAAGCGGCTTTCAGACGAACTTCAATCAATTTGCGACCTGCCTGTACAAGTTACGGCACTCGCCTATCCTCACGGACAACTATCAATTGAGTTGGAAACTGACGAGTTAACGAAACTACAGACATATCTCGGTGAGTTTTTGCCGATTGCGGAGCGTATTGCCGACAGCGGACTTTCCGTATCGTCTACTGTGGCTGTTGGTGCTGACATCAGTAAGATTATATTGACTCGCCGTGAAACGTATCGAGTGCGAATTGGTGTGGGGCTTCGCTGTCGTGACGGTGAAACTAAAAGTGGCGACACCTGCGTACACTTCAAGACCCCGGACGGTCGGCTGTGGCTTATTATCTCTGACGGAATGGGGTCAGGTGACGATGCTGCTGAGGTTTCTCGCTCTGCCGTCAAACTCCTTGAAAGTTTTTTACGCTCCGGAGTCAGCGTTACAACTGCATTGACTCTCATCTGCCCTGCTTTTGCCATTAAAAATGAGTCACGGACATTTACTACAATCGACCTTTTATGTATTGACTTATTCACAGGTAACGGCGAATTTTACAAATGCGGTGCCGCTCCGTCTTTTATCATATCGGGAGATGAAAACGGCGGTCAACTACGGCGAATTACATCAAACGCACTCCCTGCAGGCTTATTTGTTGGCGATGGATTATCTGCCGACAAAACGACAGTTACATTCCACGATAAAGATACTGTAGTTATGGTGTCTGACGGAATTGCCGACAACGGCGGTGACGCACCTCTTCTAAAACTTTTAAGTGAACACCGTACCGACAGTGCCTCTGACCTTGCTCGTTGTATTCTTGACTCTACTCCTGACGATGAAAAAGGCGATGATATGACTGTGTTTGTATTAAAACTTCTTCGTGAAGATGATGAGTAAATCTTTAAGTTTGAAATTGAACAAAAAAGCAAAAGGAACATTCAGTGAGAATGTTCCTTTTATCTTTTATCTTTTCTCAATATTATCGCTAAACCAAGCCTTTGCCGATAAAGCATCTTTCTCTATCTGCCCTTTCAGTTCGTCAAGGGAATTAAACTTTCTCATATCACGTAAAAAGTGGAGAAAGTCAACTGAAATCTCCTTGCCGTATACATCATCTACAAAGTCAAACACGTACGTTTCCGACAGTGGTTTATCTCCTGAAAGTATGTTAGTTACCGATTGATATGTTTTCCCATCTATCGTGGTTTTTGTAACGTACACACCTGCTTTTGGTATCACTACGTCTGGGTGAATTGCCACGTTCATTGTCGGACTTCCTATCGTGCGTCCCAACGCCTTTCCGTGAATTACTTCACCAGATATTCTGTGAGGTCTGCCTAACAGACTGCAGGCTTGCTCCATTTTGCCTGTACGAATGAATTCCCGTATCGTACATGACGCATACTCGCTTCCGTCTGCCATCATTTTCGATATGGTGATGCAAGGGATTTTATACTGTGCAAGTGTATCTTTCAGATACGTAACATCGCCTTCTCCGTTCTTACCAAATCGAAAATCATAGCCGCTTGCCACAAATCCAACGTTCAATTTATCTATAAGTATGTCCTTAATAAAATCTTCGCGTTTCATATTTCGTACCGAGTCAAAGCAAAGCACCTCTACTTCCTCGATACCCAATTCTAAAAATCCCGCTATTCGTGCCTCTTTGGTGTCGATGAGTTGTTGAGGCTCACCTCGTACTACAGCCCGTGGCTGTACATCGAAAGTTACAGCGGTGGGTATCATATCCCACGTTGCACCATAATCGCACACGGCACGTAAAACTGTGCGATGTGCCGTATGGAGTCCGTCAAAGAAACCTAACGCCACTGCACGTTTCTTGTCTGTCATATATGGGGTCCTTTCGTTTTTTACTCATAAAAGCCTTTTTCCATGGTTAGTTCTTGTCTACGACTTGTGTCTTTTATTACGCCAACACCTAAAAACCGCTCCTCGCTGTCATAGACTCTGTATCTGCCCGTTTGTTTTTTCGTCAGATACACAGGGGCTCCTCGACACACTCTGTTTATGTTTTCACCTGTCATTGTTATCGACGGCAAATCGGTAAATAACAAATCAGGGCATAAAAATACTTCGTCAAGCCGGCCCTCGTCACGTAGCATTTCAATGTCTGACAAGGTGTATGCCTGAGCGATTGTAAATATTCCTGTTTTTGTTCGGCGTAGACTTGTTACTGTCGCACCGCAACCAAGTGCCGTGCCAATATCTGCACACAAGGTACGGATAAATGTTCCCTTTGAACACGATACACTTATATCATATTCATTCGTTTCTGGATACTCGCCTGTCATAGTCAAGTCGTATATGGTAATTGCTCTCGGTGTTCGTTCCACCTCCACACCTTCACGTGCAAGTTGGTACAAACGTCTGCCGTCCACCTGGATTGCAGAATACATAGGTGGTATCTGAAGTTTGTCTCCGACAAACGAAGCAAGTACACGCTCTACGTCCTCTTTCGTACAGTTTACGTCTCTTTTTTCAAGGACTGTTCCCGTAATATCCTGGGTATCTGTAATAATTCCAAGTCTAAATCTTGCTATATAACTCTTTTCGCTGCCTTGTACATACTCAGCGGCACGAGTGGCACGTCCTGCAAATACCGGCAACACTCCTGTTGCTAACGGGTCAAGGGTTCCACCATGCCCGATTTTTCGCTGGTCAAGCAGTCTACGCATTTTTGATATTACCGTATGGGACGAAATCCCTTGCGGTTTATCTATTACTACGATTCCGTTATACATCGTATATTCTCCATATTTTATGAAAGTGCAGAACCATCAACGGCACTTATGTAGCCTATTGCGTCTGATGTTCGTATTTCCCATGCCGGCACAAGTTTCACTCCTGAATTAGACAAGTTTTGTGCCATGTATCCAGGTGTAATTGCCTCAATTACACAGGTGTTTTCGGCTGTATACTCAACTTGCTGTGCAAATCGAATCAGTAATCCTGTCAACTTCTGCTCGTTGGCATCTGATATAATTTGCTCCGTTCCTACACACCATCTTCCTGCCGCATATACTTCGTCTTTTTCTCCGCACGTTACAGTAATCGCTGCGTTGAATATAGGCAGAGAGTTATACGTTTGTGATATTGTAAGTTGCGTCAAGTCGCTATTTGATATGTCGGAAACTATACCGCCTGAGAATCCTACGCCACCAAGTCGTGTAACGGTCGGGTGTTCACTTATGTTTCCATTATACTCACTTATCCCGTCAACTTTAATATTCGCCTCAAACAGACCGCCACTACGCCACAATGCATTTTCAGTTCCGCTATCGTTTGCAAATCTCATAACTCCTCCGCTTCGGCTTACTTCCTCGCCATTTACAAGAGTTTCGGCAATTGCCGCCTCTGCGTCATAGTCACGGATTATGAGTAATGTGTTTCGTTTCGCAACGTCTACCGACAGAAGTTTAGGGTCAAGAGAGATGTTTCGGCTTTCAAGATACGCTACAGTTTCAGATACCGCCTGTTTATATGCTATATGACTGCTTCGTTCTGTGTATACAATAACGCCAAGCAAGAAAATATTCACTGCTATAAGCATCGCAAGGATAATATTTTTCGCCTTACTCCAATTCACTATACTTCTCCTCTCTTTAGTCGTTGCACCTATTTTGTCAATTCCTTTGTAAGTTCATGTACAATAGTGTCGATAGTCGTTTCAAGGTCGCAAGTGAAGTGACAGCCTGCGGCTCTGTTGTGTCCGCCGCCACCAAATACTGCACAGACTTTGCCTGCATCTATCAAACTGCCTGTTCGCATGGAAATTTTGTAGCCGTCAGACTGTTCAAATATTGTTACTCCTGCCTCTACTCCCTCTATTTGATATGCAAGGGAACTGATTCCGTCAAGGTCGTCTTGGGTGGCACCTGTTTCTGTGCGAAGTTTCTTTGATATTACCGCAACGGATATACGTCCGTCAAGGAAAAATCTTAGACCACTCATTATTGCTCCCTCTGCCGCCATTCGTGTTGGAGTTTTTATGGAAAACAAAGTCAAATTAAGTTCATACCAGTTTGCTCCCGACTCCATAAGTTGCCCTGCTATTCGGTGAGTTCGAGGCGTTGTATTTGCAAATCGAAAACAGCCTGTATCGGTGGAAATGGCAACGTAAAGTGCAGTTGCCATTTCTGAGTCAAGTTCTACTTTCAATTCATTCAATATAAGTGCTACAAGTTCACCTGTCGCCGCAGAGTCAGATTCATTATACAAACAGTGTGCAAAGGCACGGCTACTGTCATGGTGGTCGATACTCAGTGACACCATATCGTTATCACCAAGAGGTACATTGTTTGGCAAGAGAGATCTGTCCGCTATGTCAACGGCTACAAGTTCATCTGCCACAAAGTTTGTTGGTGGGTACAAAGGTTTTACAAATCCCTCGTAACGAGGTGTTATTTCGGGATTTTCTAAAACGTATGCATTCTTTCCTACAGCACGCAAACCTCTGCACAACGCCGCCGCCGAGCCGATTGTATCTCCATCTGGCTTTTTATGCGTTAAAATCAGATAGTTGTTTCCGTTAAGGAGATATTTTGCACTCTCGCAAGCGTCAACTCTCCGTATCATCTTCCGAGTCCTCCTCTTTGGGAATATCCAAAGTATTTAGTACAGATAAAAGGTCTGTACCACGTTTAATTGAATCATCAAGTTTGAATATAGGCTCGGGAGCAGCACGAAGGTCTACTCGTCTGCTCACCTCACGACGTAAATAACCTGAGGCGGATTTAAGTCCTTTTAGCACATCTTTACACTCTGACGGCGTTGCTCCCAGTACGCTCACGTACACGTTTGCATATCTTAAATCACCAGTTACATCACATCTTGTAATGCTTACAAGGCCTGTTATTCTTGGATCTTTCAAGGTTCGCATGACCTCGGCAAGAGCCTTTGTATATTCGCTGCTTATTCTTCCAATTCGATTGGTTGCCATAGTCATTTCCTTTCAGAAGTTACATATTGCAAATTCTATTGCTTAATCTCTTCCATGATGAAACATTCGATGATGTCGCCTTCCTTGAGATCGTTGAACTTTTCGATACTCAAGCCACACTCGTAGTTTTGGGCAACTTCCTTTGCATCGTCTTTGAAACGCTTGAGAGATGCAAGTTCACCCTCGAATACGATAACGCCGTCACGTACAACACGTACTTTGCAGTTACGCACGATTTTACCGCCTGTAACGTAACAACCTGCAATCGTACCGACACCTGATACCTTAAATGTCTGGCGTACCTCTGCGTGGCCTTGCACTGACTCACGGAATTTAGGTGCAAGCATACCTTTCATCGCCGCTTCCATCTCCTCCAAGCAATCGTAAATTACACGATACATACGCATATCTACGCCTTGGAGTTTTGCAGAATCAATCGCAGCCTGTGATGGACGGATATTGAATCCGACAATAATTGCGTTTGATGCAGATGCAAGCATAACGTCTCCTTCGTTTACAGCACCTACGCCTGTATGGATAACACGGACACGTACTTCCTCGTTACTCAGTTTCTCAAGAGATGCCTTTACTGCCTCACTTGTTCCGTTTACGTCTGCCTTAACGATAATGTTAAGGTCTTTCATCTCGCCCTCTTTAATCTGTGCAAACAGAGAGTCAAGAGATACAAGTGTAACAGCCTTTGCCTTTTCGTCCTTTTCTTCGCTCTTACGCTGTTCAACAAGTTCACGAGCCATACGCTCATCTTCAACGGCATGGAATATGTCGCCTGCATTTGGTACTTCTCCCAGACCTACTATCTCAACCGGGATAGACGGGCCTGCAGTTTCCATTTTCTTGCCGTTTTCATCTGTCATTACACGAACACGGCCAACACTTGTGCCTGCGATGATAATGTCGCCTGAATGAAGTGTACCGTTTTGTACAAGTACAGTGGCAACAGGGCCTCTGCCCTTGTCAAGACGTGCTTCAATTACTGTACCCTTTGCAAGACGGTCAGGGTTTGCACGAAGTTCCTGCATATCTGCTGTCAAGAGTACCATTTCAAGTAAGTTGTCAATGCCGATTCCCTTTGTAGCAGAGATTTTACATACGATAGTTTCGCCGCCCCATTCCTCAGGTACAAGACCGTACTCGGTCATCTGCTGAAGCACACGGTCAGGCTGTGCATTTTCCTTATCTATCTTATTTACTGCAACAACAACTGGTACGTTTGCCGCTTTAGCATGGTTGATTGCCTCGATAGTCTGGGGCATAATGCCGTCATCTGCCGCTACTACCAAAATTACAACGTCAGTTACAGATGCTCCTCTTGCTCGCATAGACGTAAACGCCTCGTGGCCGGGGGTGTCAAGGAATGTAATCTCTCTCTCCCCTACTTTTACACGATACGCACCGATATGCTGTGTGATGCCGCCTGCCTCTCCTGCTGTTACGTTGGTGGAACGGATATAGTCAAGAGTTGATGTCTTACCATGGTCAACGTGTCCCATAACTACAACTACAGGGCTTCTCGGCTGAAGGTTTTCTTCCTTGTCCTCAGAATCATCTATGAGTTTATCCTCAATAGTAACGATAACCTCATGTTCTACCTTTGCACCAAGTTCCATGGCTACAAGACTTGCTGTATCAAAGTCAATAAACTGGGATATAGACGCCATGATTCCAAGTTTCATTAGTTCTTTGATAACATCGCTTGCCGTCTTTTTAAGACGAAGTGCCAATTCACCAACGGCAATTTCGTCAGGAATCATAACTTTCAAAGGCTGTTTCTTCTGTAATTCCTGCTGAAGTCTGCGGAGTTTATCCGCCTCCTCCATACGTTTCTTCTGGCTTTGACCTTTGAACTTATTATTCTTTGACTCATAATTATTTTTCTTAGTCAATTTCTGCTTTGTTTGTGCTGTGTTATTGCGAATTGAATCAGGCACAAGACTTTCAGCACGCTCGTTGTACTTTGACTCGTCAATAGATGTCTTTCTTGTATCAACGTAACGCACTTTCTTTTCAATCTTTACGCTTTCGCCGTTAGGAGTCTGACTTCCTGTAGGTACAAGAACAGTACCCTGTGGACGTGCTACCGCTGGCTTTTGCTCATGCTTTCTCTCTTGTGGCTTACGCTCCTGCGGCTTAGGCTGCGGCTCGCTCTTTACGCCTGTTTTCTCAGTCTTAGGCTGTTTTGGCTGGGAATCTTTCTGACTTGCAGGCTTATTGTCACGGCGAGGCTCATTTGTACGGGGTTTACTGTTACTCTTTGGAGCGTCTGTCTTTGGAGTCTCTTTCTTTGGAGTCTCTGCCTTTGGAGCGTCTGTCTTTGGCTTAGACTCGGCTTTTGGTTCTGTCTTTGGTGCAACCTTTTGCTGTGCCTCTAATGCAGTCCAGAGGTCTGACACCTGAGAATTCTGAGTCAGATGCTCAAAAATATAGTTTAACTCCGTTGTGTCAAGCACCTTGCTGTTTGACTTAGGTGCAGGGCCGATTTGGGTAAGTAATTCTACAATTGTCTTTGTGGAAACACCAAAGTCCTTTGCAACTTCAGATATTTTATATTTATCACCGATACTCATATCTTTTACACCTCCATTTGAGATTAAGAGCGGGATTTCTTCATTCCGCTTGCGGAATAGGGCTTATAGCCACCGTTGTTCTTTCCGATAAAAGAACCTGCACGCTTAAAGCCGCCTTGACCTTGTGACTTTCCGCCATCGCCGCCCTGTCTGCCGGAATTATCCGACTTTCCGTATGTGGATTTTTTGTAAGATGTCTTACTGTAGTTTCTGCTTTGGGTCTTTTGATTCGGCTTTTCATCACCTATACGGCGTGAGTCACCTCTCTCATACGCCTTCGCCTTGCCGTCACTGCCTCTGACAGGACCCGGCTTTCCGTATACTCTTTTATAGGAGAATGCGTTTTTCTCCCTCTTGTTCTCGGATTTTTTATCGTACTTTTCAAACTTGTCGGGCTTCTTTTCCGTCTTCTTTTCATTCTTAGGCTGACTTGCCCAAGGCTTTGACCGTTCACGTTCAAGACGCTTTTCCTCACGGCGTTTCTCTCTGCGTGCATCGTTTATCTCCTCAGCACGTCCGTTGACTCGCTCGTATAAGGATTTCAGTTCGTCATTGTCAGGGTCTGCCGCCGACAAAATTCGTAAAAATGATGCGGCAAATCCGATGTCGCACAAGGCACATACCGCACATGAATTTCTTCCAAGTGCCATGCCCAGTTCACTTTTTACTGACGGTATCTCGACTCTTTTACAATGGGTTTCACCCGGATTTATCTCAAAACGGCGTTTCGTATTCGCCGCCGCATCAGATGCGATAATAATAAGTCTTGCCTTTGAGTGACGAATTGCATCTGACACTGCCTCGTCACCTATTGCAAGTTTTCCCGCCTTTGCCGCTAAACCAAGCAGGGATAATTCTCTATTCAATAGGTTCTTCCTCCATATTGTCCATTTCATTTACTAAGTTTTCGTATATTTCATCAGGTATTGAACAGCCAAAAGCACGTTCAAGGGCCTTAGCCTTTCTCGCCCGTTCAAGACACGATTTTTGGGGACACACGTACGCTCCTCTACCTGCCTTCTTGCCTCGAAAATCCAACGTGATTACTCCCTCAGGACTGCGAACAATTCTTATAAGTTCCTTTTTCGCCTTGCCCTCTCGACAGCCAACGCATTGGCGTATCGGCAGTTTTTTCGTTTTCATATATTATTCCTCCGCACTCTCCGTATCTTGTGCTTGAGTGGTTTGGCTTTCCGGTACGTACTGGGACTCTGCCTTTATATCTATCTTACAGCCTGTAAGACGTACTGCAAGGCGGGCATTTTGACCCTCTTTACCGATTGCAAGGGAAAGTTGGTCATCAGGTACAACTGCACGGCAACCTGCTCCGCCATCAATTAAGTCTACACGAAGAACAGTTGCTGGTGCAAGGGCTGCTGCTACGAATTTTGACATATCTTCGCTGAAACGTACAATGTCAATCTTCTCGCCACGAAGTTCAGATACAATAGCGTTTACTCGGTCTCCACGTGGGCCTACGCAAGCACCGATTGGATCAATATCCGGGTCTTGTGCGTATACTGCCAACTTTGTACGGCTACCTGCCTCACGGGAGATTGATTTAATCTCTACAAGGCCGTTTGCTATTTCCGGTACTTGAAGTTCAAACAGACGCTTAACGAGTCCTGGGTGGGTTCGAGAAATAAGTACTCTTGGACGGTTTTTATCTTTCTTAACTTCTACAACGTATACACGAATATGTTCGCCCTCTTTAAGTACCTCGCCTTTCACCTGCTCTGCCGCCGGTAAAATTGCCTCTGTCTTGTCTGCCTTTGATCCCATTTCAAGCACCACATTGCCATTTCTTGGGTCAATACGAGATACAACTGCAGGGAGAAGTTCATGCTCGTTTGAGGTGAACTTCTGGAATATAATTCCCTGTTCTGCCTCACGAATACCTTGTATAATTACCTGCTTTGCTGTCTGTGCGGCAATTCTGCCAAAGTTCATTGTCTTTACTTCTACGTTAAGTACGTCACCGATTTTTGCTCTCTTACTTACACGCTTTGCATCGTCTACATAAATTTCCGTCAACGGATCTTCTACAAGACTTACTACTGCCTTTCGTGCATACATACGGATTGCATGAGTCTTTTCGTCTACTTCAACAACTACGTTGTCGGTCATTCCCTCATTGTCCTTTTTATATGCAGTTAAAAGGGCCTGTGTGATTTTTTCCATCATATAATCCTTGGGAATTCCCTTTTCCGCTTCCAGTGCCTCCAACGCATTAAAGATTTCGTTTGTCATGCCAAAAATCATCCTTCCTTAATTGTTTGTCTTTTGTTTTATATTTTCTTATGAGATTAAAATTCAACTCTCAATCTGCATTTTGCAACGTCAGGTGCAGCCACTAACACGTCTGTGCCGTTGACCTGTACCGTAATGTCACCGTCATTATAGTCTTTCAGTGTGCCTTCCATTGTCTTTTGTCCGTTTACGGCACGATAGAGTTTTACCTCTACTGACGAACCAATGAACCGCTTAAAGTGCCATTCCTTTTTAAGGGTTCTCTCAAGTCCTGCTGAGGATACATAAAAGGTATACTGGTCGTCAATTGGGTCGTATCTGTCAAGGAGCGGGTCTAACGCCCTGCTTACTTTCTCACAGTCCTCTATATCTACTGTCCTGTCCTCCAAGTCAATATATACGCACAATTCGTACAGACTACCCACTTTTTCAAATTCGATGTCCCATAGAATGTATCCAAGTTCCTCAACTACCGGACGGGTAAATTCCTCTACACGTCCGACTACATTTTTTCCCCCTGTTTTCTTCATTCGTTCCCTCCGTGTTTTTTTTGCAAAAGAAAGAGCAGGAAGTTTTTTGCTTCCCACTCTCCATTACTTCATATTCATTTTTATTTATTATAACACCGTATATTCATAAAATCAAGATCTTTTTACGAAAATTTCAAACAAAATTCCCTTTTATTTCCGTTCTCTACTGTAACTTGCCACAAATATCAGTCATATTCCGACACTTTTTCGCATATACTGTTACGGGGCGAACAAATAATATATGACTATCATTGGGAGGCTTTATTATGGAACGCAAAGAAAATGTTGACCCAATCCCACGTCATATCACTTATACTGCAACCGTTGCTGACGCTTTGCGTCCTATCACTCGCACCCACTGTCAAAACGAGGCAGATGTAGAACTTCTGCGAGAGTGGTCTATTCTAAATAAACTGTGATAACGTGGAATACATGAGGCGTGAAATGTGTGATTTTACGCCTCTTGTACCGTTAACTTTTCGCATTTTGTTGAAAGCACTTCTAAAAACTCGTCCTCATTTTCCGGTGAAATGAATACAGTAGATGTAATGTCCGATTTTCCGTATCGAAGTTCTATACGAAGTTCCGACAACGCCATAGAAAACACATAGCCTTTGCATTTTGTGGCAGTTTTCAGTTTCGTATACGCAATAGTTTCTGAAAAGGGGCCGCATTTACATAAAAGGGCATCGTCACCAAAGACGTAGTATGTGGCAAAGAATATCCACAACTCCACTATAATTACTGCAATATAGAATATGCTCGTAAGTACACGTAAAATACCTGTCAGAAATAGTATTGACCCAATCAGTCCGCCAATCATACAAAGTGCAACTATTGCCATTTCACCAATATACAAAAATCCTTTGGTGCTTTTATATTTCACCATCGTTTGTTCCTTTCTGTTTTACCGTCATAATAAACTTTCATCGCTGATACGATACCAGTTTTTTGTATAGCCGGACTCACTAAACACGTATCTGAGAGAAAGTTCTCCACCCTCTTTCATAGCCGCATAAGCCTGAATTGGTGGTAAAAGCGGTGCCGTGCCTTCTATTTTGCGGTATGATGCAATACGCAAATCAGCAGCAGCAAGGGTAGTACCAAAGTATTCAAGGCATGCAAAATATCCGTTTTCCAACTCAACCGGTACTCCGTCAGCGTGAATACCAAACAGCAGTACAAACCGTCCTGTTTGTTCATCTGTATAACTGTCTATAAGGTATGCTTCAGCATTGCCAAGATAGAGTCCTACTGCCTTTTGACATATTCCTGCCGCATCGGCAAAAACGTTTGCCTTGTCAGCACCTGTCGGGGTTGTCACAACGCCTGTATCGGCAGAAGATGCGTAAAAACGAATAGTGCCGTCAGTTGATACTCGAAGTGTATCAAAATCCTCAACGTATACCGTTACGGTATCAGTTTCAGGGTACGCTTTCGTTGTGTATACGTTAAAGCCAAGATTTTCAAGTACGTTTGTTATGATACGATTTGAATTGCCTGCAGAATTTCCAAGTATATTCTCCTCAATAAGTGTACTTGTCAGTTGAGGTAGCGTAGTGACGCAACTGTCAGCATACTTTAAGGTTTTATACACAAAATCACTTCCGTCATCACTGTAGCCTAAAAGGATTTGGTATAAGTGAGATGCCCTTGCGTCTGTAGAGTAACGAAGATACTTGCCACTTTCGTCCTGTACGTAAAGTGTAAGTGTATCGTCAATACCTGCTGAAAGCATTAAGTATCTTATTGACGGAAATTCTACGTGTGTTCCTGTTCCTATGAGGGCAAGTACGTCAAGTGGGATATATCCCTCAAAGTCATAAAGCACCATATTATTATTAAGGGCTGCACGCCACTCACTTTGACTAACTTCCAAAACTTCTCTTGCTGTTGAAAGTGCTTCATTCATAGACACTCTTGTACGCTCAAACAACATAGTCACATCTTCTGAGTGGTGCAGTGTACAAAATCCTGACTCACTACGGACTGCAGCACGAACAGGAGTCAAAAGTGTAACAACTGAGTTTATCTCCTCGTACTCGGTGTATAATGGTTTATCGCTTGAATTATTGTCAACTATAGCACCGAGATTTACGTTTGGTCCAATTGCTAACAGCCATGTTCTGCCGGTCAAAAGTACGGCACTGACTGCCAACATGACAATAAATATTGTCTTTATTATTTCACGAATTTTATTCATGGCTACTTCCGTTCTATCGGCAGAGTGATTGTAACTGTTGTGCCCACATCAACTGTACTGTCAAGATTCATAGTGCCGTTGTGGAGTCTTACAATCTCACTGGCGATGGCAAGGCCGAGTCCGGTACCGCCCTTTTCTCGAGAGCGTGCCTTATCGACACGATAAAAGCGTTCAAAAATACGTGGCAAGTCCTCTTTTGGAATACCCGCTCCGTTATCGGTTA
This sequence comes from Eubacteriales bacterium, assembly GCA_045639125.1. GTDB lineage: Bacteria > Bacillota > Clostridia > Oscillospirales > QAMX01 > JAZUCL01. The sequence continues at coordinate 18,663 of JAZUCL010000020.1, forward strand.
CTCTAAACACAACATTTTCACCTTCGCAAAAGCCTTCCAGAAGAATTTTACCGCCGTTTTGGGTGTACTTCACAGCATTTGATACGATATTGACTATAACCTGCTCAATTCGTTCTCGGTCTGCCGTTATCTCAGGCAAGTCGTCTGCTATCTGAAGCGTCAATGTGTGGTTGTGGTTTTTTGCGTCAATTACCATGGCATAGTATACGCCCTCAAGTAATTTCTTCGTGTCAAACTGTGAATAACTCATGTCAAGTCTGCCATAGTCAAGACGTGACAATGTAAGTAAGTCTTTTACAATTCTTGCCATACGGTCTGCCTCGTTACATATAACTCCTAAAAACTTTGATGTCAAATCACGAGGCAACTCTTGTGCATCCATAAGTGTCTCCGTATAACTTTTGATACTTGTAAGAGGCGTTCTAAGTTCATGGGATACGTTTGCAACAAACTCACGACGAGCCTTTTCAAGTTTATGTTGCTCTGTAATATCGTGGATAACCTCCATAGTACCGCCGCCCATAGGTGCAATAAATACAAGAAGATTTCTATTACCACGGTTATACTCAATACCTGCCGTCTTTCCCTGTTCATCGTATACAGGCTTTTCCTCCATATCGCCAAACAAGTCAGCAAAAGAGAGATTATCACGAAACGAAATTCCAAGCATTGTTTCTGCTGCCGGATTCATAAGTACAATTTTCCCGTCTGCGTCAAAGGCTGCAACGCCGTCTGTCATGTGGGAGAATAGAGTGTTAAGTTTGTCACGTTCATTTTGTACCGCTTGCAGTGAGTCTTGCAGTGACGTTGCCATGCGGTTGAACGTCTGTGTCAAGACACCTATTTCGTCATTTGAGTGTACTGTCAGTTGACGGTCAAACTGTCCTGACGCCAAAAGTTTTGCTCCCTTTGTAATGCTCTCGATAGGTGTGGATAGAGTTTTCGACAGTAAAAAACTTAGCAGTACAGCGAAAACCAAGCCAAACATAACGACTTGGACTGTAATGGAAAACAGAACCCATGTCAAACTTCCAAGTTCAACTTTGTTGTCTCGGATATATAGGATATATCCGTCATTCTCATTTGAAATTGGTATAGCAAGGTCCATGTAGTCATTTGTCATACTAAGACTAACGCCTACTTCTCCGCCTAACGCAGTAATTATATTCGGCGTGATTTCAAGTGCAGCACCTGCCGCCTCGTTACTTCCTGTTAAAAAGGCTCCGTCTTTTCCGCTTAAAATGTAAAATGTACGATTTGTATCAAGACCGAGAGGGCCTGAATATGCGTTTACCATTTCACGAATTCGTTGTGGAGCGTCTCCTACTGAGGCAAGATTTTCAAGTTCAGTCAACAGACCTTCGTTGAATATATCCTCCATCTGTGTACGAAACTCATCTAAGTAAAATCCGGTAACTCGGTTAATTAACAATGTACCGACGACTATCATAACTGATACTATAAGAAGTACAAGAATCAACGTCAATTTCATGTGGATACTGCGTACAAGTCCGGATACTCGTACACGTTCCTTGTTGCCATTATTTCCCATGTAGCAGATACCCCATGTTACGTCTTGTGATTATATACACAGGCTCGGCAGGATTTGTTTCCACTTTCTCTCGCAGACGACGCATAGCAACATCTACTGTACGCAAATCGCCGTAGTAGTCATAGCCCCATACTTTGCTCATTAACTCCTCTCGGCTGATTACAGTATCGGGACGAGATGCCATATACGTAATAATGTCGTACTCTCGTGCTGTCAGCATAAGCGGTTCTCCATTTTTACGCACCTCATGGGCATCAAAATGTACTGTCAATTCGCCTATGGTAATGTCTGCACCTGTCTTTGTCTGTGTACCATTTTCACTTGGTGTCACATTTCTGCGAAGATTTGCTCTTATTCGGGCCAACAATTCACGCATGGAAAATGGCTTTGTTATATAATCATCTGCTCCGATTTCAAGGCCAAATACCTTGTCCGTTTCTTCCTCTCGGGCAGTAAGCATAATAACAGGCATAGCACTGACTTCACGAAGTCGGCGGCACACCTCAAAGCCGTCAATGCCCGGAAGCATTACGTCTAAAAGCATTAAGTCGTACTCTCCGCTTAACGCCTGCTTCAGACCGTTGTCTCCGTCATATACTACTTCCGTTTCATACCCCTCTCGCAAGAGGTTAAATGCCACAATGTCGGCTATCGCCTTTTCGTCCTCAACTATTAGTATCTTTGACATATTGGGTTCTCCCATCTATCTATTTATATACTGTGCCGCACGAAATGCCGCACATATTGTCTTTGCGTCTTTTATTTCGCCTGTACTTATCTTTTCACATAGTTGACTGTACGGCATCTTTATAAGGTTTAGGTATTCGTCATCATCAAAATCCGTCTCTCCCATAGTTAGTCCCATTGCAAGATAAATATGGAGTGTTTCTGTTAAAAAGCCCGGTGACGGATAAACCTCTCCTAAGTATATCATTTTTTCCGCCGTAAAGCCTGTTTCCTCTCTAAGTTCCCTCACTCCGCAGTCGAAGTGAGTTTCCGTATCACATAAATCCATCTTTCCCGCAGGTACTTCTAGCAGTTCCTCGCCGTATGCGTAGCGGTACTGTCGGACAAGGTACACATTTCCCTCGTCATCTATCGGCAAAATACCAACGCCTCCACAATGCTCGCATATCTCTCTTGTACACTGTTTTCCGTTTGGAAACTGTGCTTTATCTACACGGATATTTACTATTTTTCCTCTGTACTTATAAATCTGCTCCAATGGCTGTTCATGGGGTAGGCTCATTTTATTTTCCTCTCTTTATCGTATTGCCCATTTGAGAAAATCAGATAGTGCATTATCCCACACGTCCCACGTGTGACCTCCTGACGTTTCTCGGTATGTATGCTCAATTCCTTGTTTCGTTAGTTCTTTTGAATATGCTCTGTTTACATCAATAAATGCGTCATCTGTTCCGCAAGTGAGATATATAGGCGGTGCTGTGTCTCGGTTTTTCTGTGCTGTCGCAAACAAGTCAACATCACTTCCAACGCACTTGGCGATGTCGCCAAATATACATTCAAATTCATTTTTGTAAATTGAAATGCCTGTACCATTGCCACGATAAATCGGATTTGTCGCAATATCTATCGGGGTTGAGAAACTGCCTATCGCTGTGTATCTGTCACTGTTTAAGCCGTGATACAAAGCACCAAAACCACCCATACTAAGTCCTGCGATTATGTTCTTTTCTCGGTCTGTTGAGATTCCAAAAGCACGTGAAAGGACAGTTGGTAACTCACGGGATAAATATGCCCCATATCGTACCCCTTCTGCCATATCAACGTAGAATGTACGACCACCGTCAGGCAGTACGATACACACCTTATTTTCCTCTGCATATAGTGGTGCGTTGGTTCGTGTAAGCCATGCAGTTGCATCGTCACTTAAGCCATGTAATAATGTAACAACGCTCATTTCAGATACTCTCGGCATTCCTGCCGCCGCAAGTTCAGGAAGCAGTACATTTATTTCTGTCATTTTCCCAAGTATTTTTGAGCGAAAACGTAAATTACAAATTGCCATCTTTTTTCCTCTATTATCTGTTGATATAAATTACATTACATCTGCTAACTCTAAATAGTCTGCTCCGTTTTGTGCGATATAGTCTTTTCTGCCTTGCAAGTTGTCACCAAGAAGCAGTTCAAATACCTCTGCCGTCTTTGCCGCCTCGTCAGGCATTATCTTTATAAGACGTCGTGTAGCAGGATTCATTGTCGTCTGCCACATCATGTCAGGGTCGTTCTCGCCAAGTCCTTTTGAGCGATTGATTTGATAACGCTTCGTGCCAAGTGACTCTATTATTTCTGTCTTTTCCCGCTCGTTGTAGGCAAAATACGTCTTTTCTTTCGTTATTATCTCAAACAGCGGTGACTCGGCTATATACACATACCCTTCCTCAATAAGTTTCGGGGTAAGGCGATACAGCATTGCAAGCATCATTGTACGAATATGGAATCCGTCAACGTCGGCATCGGTACATATAATAACTTTGTTCCAACGAAGATTGTTAATGTCGAATGCAGGCAAGTCCTTGACGTGTTTCTTCGACTCTACGCCACAGCCAAGCACTTTTACAAGGTCTGTTATTATCTCATTTTTGAAAATTCTGTCGTACTCAGACTTTAAGCAGTTGAGTATCTTACCTCTAACAGGCATAATTGCCTGAAACTCTGCATCTCTTCCTAATTTACATGAGCCAAGAGCAGAGTCACCCTCTACGATGTACACTTCACGTCTTGCCACGTCTTTTGTTCGGCAATCTACAAACTTCTGGACACGATTTGCTATATCCATATTGCCTGTCAAGTTCTTCTTTATTTTTATTCTTGCACTCTCTGCCTGTTCTCGGCTTCTCTTATTTATAAGAACTTGGTCGGCTATCTTGTCTGCCTCCGCCTTATTCTCTATAAAGTATATTGTTAGGCTTTCTCGTAAAAAGTCTGTCATCGCCTCTTGTATAAACTTGTTTGTAATCGCCTTTTTCGTCTGATTTTCGTAGGACGTATATGTGGAGAAACAGTTTGTAACGATAACAAGACAGTCGAATACGTCTTGTGCGGAAATTCTGTTCTCGTTTTTCGTATACTTGCCGTTCTGTTTAATATAGGCATCTATTGCCGACAAGAATGCTGACTTAACTGCATGAGCGGGTGAGCCACCGTATTCAAGCCATGATGAGTTGTGGTAATATTCTGCTACGCTGACCATGTTGGAGAAACAGAAAGAGGCGGAAATTTTAACTTTATACTCCTCTTTATCGGCACGGTCACGGCCACGACGTTCAGTAGTTAAATACTTTACCGCTGTCATAGGCGTATCGCCTGCAAGTTCTGCCACATAGTCGGCTATGCCGTTTTTGTATAGAAATTCCGTTGTTTCAAAAGACTTCTCCGCTGTCTGATTGCGGAATATGAATTTTAGTCCTGCGTTTACTACCGCCTGTCGTTTCATAGTTGATATGAAAAATTCGAGTGGTATATTTATATCGGTAAACACTTCAAGGTCAGGCTTAAATCGCTGTATTGAGCCTGTCTTTTTCGTGTCGCTCTTTTCCTTTTTCATTTCTCCCACAAGTTCACCTTTTTCAAAGTGGAGAGAGTATTTGAATCCGTCACGGCGAACGGTAACGTCCATATATTCACTTGCAAACTGTGTAGCACACGCACCTAAGCCGTTTAAGCCCAAGGAGAACTCATAGTTTTCTCCCGAATTGTTGTTGTACTTACCGCCTGCATACAGTTCACAGTATACAAGTTCCCAGTTATAGCGACCTTCCTTGACGTTATAGTCAACAGGGATACCTCGTCCAAAATCCTCAACCTCAATCGAGCCGTCAAGGTATCGTGTGACGTTTATTACATCACCGTATCCCTCACGAGCCTCGTCAATGGAGTTTGATAAAATTTCAAAGAAAGCGTGCTGGCAGCCGTCAATACCGTCTGAGCCAAATATGACACCTGGGCGTAAGCGTACTTTGTCTGCTCCCTTTAGGGCTGTAATGGATTCGTTTCCATAGGTTTTTTTCGCCATAATTTTATACTATTCCTTTCCGTATGAGTCATACAGTTAGTAATTTTACATATATGTATACACTATATATCATACTCCTTTTCCGTGGCTGTGTCAAATAAATCTTAAACTAAAATGGGCATATATGGAAAAAGCAGTTTGGAAAAGTGTGTCCAAACTGCCTGTCGTCTTAAAACAGCCGTATAAGCAAAATACACAAGGTTGTGAGTATCAGTCCTCCTGCCCCAAGTACCGCAGGAATCAGGTAGCGGCGAAGTGCCGTCACGGTATTTCTTCTCACATAAGTTGCCGCCACTGTACACGCTTCGTTTACAATATCCTCTGCCGTAATTCCGCCACAGCGAAGTGCTTCCTCACTTAATATGAATATTGCCTCCTCGAACAGCCTCTTATCCGGGGATTTTACAACTACTACTCTGCGACTGACTCCCTTTACCACCGTCAAACACTCCTCCCTATCCGTTTACCTGTATTATTGCCACTTGTGGTTTGGTCTATACCTTATTTGAGATGTTTTGACATACTCCGTAGGCATACTTTCTCTATGACGAGAAAGTATGCAAAGAGTCCCAAAAGGGGGAATTTCCCCCTTTTGAAACCCTCTTTTATGCACCCTCCGGCGGGGGTGACTTTTTCGCAAAGTAGAAACTTGCTAATCACAAGTTCCGTCCATAACTGGCTACAACCGAACCTATGGTCGGTTTCCGCCGTGCAAGACAAGGAGAAAGATAATACAAATGCTTTCGCATTTCTTAGGTTTTGGAATCGTTTTCTTCTATTCCCCTATTGATATAAACAACAAAAAAGACGCAAAAATCTCCCTCGTGATTTCACAAGGGAGATTTTTATTCTCTCTTATTCTACGTCAACAACCCAACCGAATGGATCTGCAATTCTGCCCCACTGGATACCTGTCAAGTTGTCATAAATCTTCTGTGTCAATTCTCCGGTTTTGAAGTTGTTAATAACAATCTTCTCCCCTTCATAGTACAACTCTCCAACGGGAGAGATAACTGCCGCAGTACCTGTACCAAACGCTTCCTCAAGTGTGCCGTTCTTTGCCGCTTCCATAATCTCGGCAATAGACAACTTACGCTCCTCTACCGGTACGCCCCAATGACGAAGAAGTTCAAGGGTAGACTTACGAGTAATGCCCGGAAGAATTGAACCGCCCAGTGCCGGTGAAATGACTGTGCCGTCAATCTTAAAGCAGACGTTCATTGTGCCTACTTCCTCTACGTACTTCTTCTCAACGCTGTCAAGCCAAAGTACCTGAGTGTAGCCGAGTGCCTGTGCCTTCTCCTGTGCTGCAAGGGAAATAGCGTAGTTTGCAGCAGCCTTTGTAAAGCCTGTACCGCCTACAGATGCTCGAGTGTACTCGTCCTCTACGTATATCTTTACAGGATTTACTCCCTCCGGATAGTACGCACCAACAGGGCTTGCTATTACCATAAACTTATATGTGTGTGATGGGTGAACGCCAACACCTATGTCTGTTGCAAATACGAATGGACGAAGATACAACGATGTTTCATAAGATGTGGGAATCCAATCACGGTCAACCTTTACGAGAGCCTTTACTGCCTCTACAAAAACTTCCTCGTCAATGTGAGGGATACAAAGACGCTTATCAGAGTTGTTAAGACGCTTTGCGTTTTCGTAAGGTCTAAACAGAGTGATCTTTCCGTCAGCGTGGCAGTATGCCTTCATGCCCTCAAATGTCTCCTGTGCGTAGTGCAGGCACATTGTAGCAGGATCTAAAGACAAAGGAGCATACGGCTCAATGCGAGGATCGTGCCAGCCTTTGCCGGAAGTGTAGTCCATAATGAACATGTGGTCGGTAAAATACTTACCAAAACCAAGTTTAGTCATGTCAGGCTTTGCCTTTGGGGTAGTTGTTCGTGTTACTTTAATTTCCATATTATTTTCACTCCTTAGGTTAATTTTATTTTAAGTGTCTTTTTTCAAGAAGTTGGGTGATACGCTGACTTGGATTTAAGATATGGCTAACTGACGTATCATGGTTTAAGATGTTGATAATGTGGGCAATATATTTTGACATATCAACACTTTTGTACCACTCACGTTTAAGAAGTTCGGGGCTATTATACACAAGGTTTGTTGTAAACACTTTGTCAAGAAGGCCTTCCTCGTATGCTCGGTCAAACTTTTCAAGTCCCTCACAGAACAAACCAAACGTAGCGAATACGAAAGTACGTCTTGCTTTACGTGCCTTTAACTGACGGACAACGTCAAGCATACTCTCGCCTGATGCTATAATATCATCAACTATGATAACGTCCTTTCCCTCAACATCGTCACCTAAATATGTATGAGCGATAATCGGGTTCTTTCCATTGACTACACGTGAGTAGTCTCGGCGTTTGTAAAACATTCCTGCGTCAAGTTTGAGAATGGAACTGTATGTGATACAACGACCCATACCGCCCTCGTCAGGGGATATAACCATCATGTGATCTTTATCAAAATGGAGATCGGGAATGGAATTTACCATCGCCTTAACCATCTGATATGTAGGTTGTACATTTTCAAATCCCGACATGGGTATCGCATTTGATACTCTCGGTTCGTGAGCATCAAAGGTGATTATATTGTCAACGCCCATACGTTCAAGTTCTTGAAGTGCAATAGCACAGTCAAGACTCTCACGAGCACTGCGGCGGTCCTGTCTGCCCTCGTAGAGCATTCCCATAATTACCGTAATACGTCTTGCCTTTCCGCCTGCTGCTGCTATTATTCTCTTCAAGTCCTGAAAATGTTCGTCAGGACTCATTGGAATTTCCACTCCGTTAATTTTATATGTTACGCCGTAGTTGAAACAGTCTGCAATGATGAATAAGTCATGGCCTCGCACCGACTGTTTTAGAAGAGCCTTCGCCTCACCTGAACCAAATCGAACACAGGAGTTGCCTACTTGGTAACTGTCACGCATATAGCCGCCACTTAACGCTTGCGGAATACTGTGGAGTTCCCTACGCCACGACGTGATGTAGTCATCTACCTTCTGTGTTATTTCTTCGCAGCCGGGCATACCTATTATTCCTAATGCTCCTACCGGCATTGTGTATAACTCGTCGTAAATCTCGGACATACTTATAGTCATCCTTTCTTTCGCAGTTTTATACCCTTTTGTTCTTGGCAAACGGGCAATCTGCCACTGTAAGTATATTGTACCACAAATTATTCTCAGTTTCAATATTCAATCGGTGGGTAATTGCACAAATTCACGGCTATTGCTACGGTAGATATGGGTAAAAACAACGCAACATGAGAAAACGGAACGAAAGTTTGTGAATTTAATCTCTTTTTTACTCTACTGTAATATATATTACGGTTTTATTACAAAAATCGTTGACTTTATCTTTTGGTTATGCTACAATACAAACGTATATGTATATACTTTTATATTTGTATGCTTTTTTGGAACATTATTTGGACAAGATACTCATGATTTGTCCGTTACGTGAAATACTACCATTGAAAGCAGACCGACAATGTGGCGTAAGTCACTTAGGTCTATGGAAAAGAGGGTGCTGTTTTGGCAAAATATATCATCAATGGCGGCAAACAACTCAGCGGTGAAGTTACTATCAGCGGTGCAAAAAACGCTGCCGTAGCAATATTGCCTGCTTGCGTCTTGATAGATGGTCCCTGTATTATAGAAAACGTACCGCAAATTAGTGACGTGACGTTTCAACTTGAAATTCTTAAAAAACTCGGTGCCACCGTTAAACTGATAAATTCTACTACAATAGAAATAAATTGTGTACATCTTCGTACCTCTCGTGCTCTTTATGACGACCTTATGAGAAAGTCACGTGCCTCCTACTACTTTATCGGAGCGTTGTTGGCACGTTTCCGTACAACCCATGTTGCAATGCCCGGTGGCTGTGACTTTGGTGTACGACCTATTGACCAGCACATAAAGGGCTTTGAAGCGTTAGGTGCAAAAGTAGAGGTTAAAGGCGGTGTCATTCACGCAGAGGCGGCAGGCGGATTGAAAGCAAACCATCTCTACTTTGACGTGGTAAGTGTCGGTGCAACGATAAATCTCATGCTCGTTGCAGCACGCACGCCGGGTCTTACAATCCTTGAAAATGCGGCTAAAGAGCCTCACATCGTTGACGTTGCCAACTTCTTAAACTCTGCCGGTGCTGACATTAAGGGTGCTGGTACTGACGTTATTAAAATCCGTGGTGTTGAAAAACTCCGCAGCGTTTCCTATTCAATTATTCCCGACCAGATAGAAGCAGGCACATTTATTGCGGCCGTGGCGGCTGTCGGTGGTCAAGTAAAACTCAACAACGTAATTCCTAAACACCTTGAATGTATCTACGCTAAGTTTGCGGAGATGGGTGTTGAAATGGTTGACCTTGACGATTCTGTGCTTGTTCGACGTACAGGAAGTCTTGAACGTACCAACATCAAAACTATGCCATACCCGGGCTTTCCTACCGATATGAATCCCCAGGCGGCTGTTGCTCTCTGCCTTGCTAATGGTACAAGTACACTGAAAGATACAATTTGGCCAAACCGATTTAAGTACGTTGACGAACTTAAGCGTATGGGTGCTCATATTCGTGTCGACGAGTCAACTGCAATTGTAGAGGGAATTGAACGTCTTTCAGGCTCTCCTGTTCGTGCTTGTGATTTGCGTGCAGGTGCTGCTTTGATTATTGCCGGTATGGCGGCTCATGGCACTACAGAAGTTTCTAATATCGTTCACATTGAACGTGGATATGAAAATATTGTTGAGAAGTTCCGTTCTCTCGGTGCTGACATTGTCAGAGTTGAAACTCCCGACACAGAACTTGAGGCGGCAAACTAAAAGTTGATATAACAAAAAAATTACTGACACTTCATACTTGCGGTGTCAGTTTTTTTATATAAAAAATCCCCTACGGCATATACATGTACATGCCATAGGGGATTTGGGGAACATTTTGTCAACTTTCCATCTGTCTGCCTAAAAAGCCTGCGATTGTCTGAACGAGTTTGAACTCGGTTTCTGTTGCTTCATTGCTTGTATCGGTGGCAAGAAACAGTACACAGCCTGACACGTCTCCCTCTGCAAGTATAGGTGAGGCTGCAAGTACGGTATATCGGTCATCGCCGTCTATGGCATAGAGTGGCGACTCTCCGTGAGTGAGGCGGTATGTGCGGCGTTGTTCCATCATCTCTTCAAGTGCACTACTAAGCCGACGTTCCATAATCTCACGTTTTGCCACGCCTGCCACTCCTATAACTGCGTCACGGTCAGTTATTATGGCAGGGATTCCTGTGGTCTTGTTAAGGGTTTCACAAAGTTGTGCCGCAAACGCTCCCAACTCTCCCATAGGAGAGTATTTTTTGAAAATAACTTCTCCATCTCTGTCTGTATAAATTTCCAGCGGGTCGCCGTCACGGATACGCATTGTTCTTCGAATTTCCTTTGGGATTACTACTCGACCAAGGTCGTCTATTCTTCTTACTATCCCTGTTGCTTTCAATATTACATCTCCATTCTTTTCAATTCTCCTTTACTATTGTTTGCGAAACTCGTAGAAATATACGGCAAAAAAATCGAATATAATTATATGTTGTAAATGAAGTAAAATGTGATGGTTAATTATGGGATTTTCACGATAAACAGACAAAGTGCGAAGATACTGATGAAAGTATCTTCGCACTTTTTTGTTCTATTCTTCGTTTTTATCCTCACTTGGAGTATCTTCATCAGGCGTTTCTTCTTCGACAGGTTCTTCAGTGGGTTTTTCTTCCTGTGTTGAAGTTTCCTCGTCAGAAACATTTTCCTCAACTAAAGTTTCTTCTATTTCTTCCTCAGTTATTTCCTCAAATCCTGTCGGCTCAACGTACTCCTCAAGGTCGGCAGATTCATCTGCCTTTGTAGTTTTTTCCTCGTCTGCCTCGTCAGGCTCATCTTCTAATGTGGGGTCGTCACCTACAACCTTTTCCGCAAAGGAGCGACGTTTTTTCTCTGCTTTTGGAATTACAGGACGCTCCGCCTTTGGAATATACTTTCCATCGGGGGTGAACATGGGGAGAATAAACTTCTTATAAATTTCGCCTGCAAGGAGCGGTAAAAATGCACCGAGAATAATAAGAATCCAATCGCCAAAGGACAGGGGTACTGTATCGAACAAAGGACGCATAAACGGCAGATACAGCGTTGCAAGTAACAGTACAAACGCACCTGCAACAGAGTAAAGAAGCGTTTTATTCGTTGCAATTCCCATGTCAAGAAGTGATGCCCGCTCACTACGACAGGAGAAAGATCTAAGCAATTCACATGAGATAAGCATTGCAAATGACATTGAACGTGCGTAGGGCACAATGCCTGACGCAGTCAAGCCATACGCCGGTGCAAGTACGTTAATAGAAAGAAGGTAGATACCCAAAACGCTGACAGTAAGCATAAGTGACTGTACGGCGATACCATAGGTCATAAGTCTGTCAACGATAGGCTCGTGAGCACTTCTCGGTTTTCTCTGCATAACGTCACGCTCGCCCTTTTCAGTACCTAACGCAAGGGCAGGGAATGAGTCAGTTACAAGGTTAAGCCAGAGAAGTTGGATTGCTGTAAGTGGAGTCGGAAGATTGAACAATATTGCAATAAATACAATTAAAATCTCACCGATATTACATGAAAGCAGGAAGTATACGAACTTTCTGATGTTTGCGTATATAATTCTGCCCTCTTCAACGGCAGAGACAATAGATGCAAAGTTGTCGTCTGTCAGTACCATGTCTGCCGTACCCTTTGCAACGTCTGTACCTGTGATACCCATACTTACGCCGATGTCCGACTCCTTTAGTGCAGGAGCGTCATTGACACCGTCACCAGTCATTGCGGCAATATCGCTGTTTGCTCTAAGTGCCGCCACGATACGAACCTTATGCTCAGGTGAAACTCTTGCGTATACTGCAGTATGCTTTACTGCCTCACGAAGTTCCTCGTCACTCATTTCCTCAAGTTGTGCACCTGTCAACACTCCGTCACCATCGTTCATAAGGGTAAGTTGACGTGCTATAGCAACGGCAGTATCCTTATGGTCACCTGTAATCATTACAGGACGAATACCTGCACTGCGGCAGGTGCGGATTGCGTCACGTGCTTCCGGACGAGCAGGGTCTATCATGCCAACAAGACCTGCAAAAGTCATTTCCGCCTCAATAGTTTCCGGCTCAACATCCGGTGGAAGTGTGGGATATGAACGATATGCAATAGCAAGGACACGAAGTGCCTGGTCTGCAAATGAGTGGTTTACTTCAAGTATTGAGTCACGAATACTGTCGTTTAACTCGGTCACTTCTCCGCAAATATTTACGTGGGTACACCTTGAAAGTACAATGTCCGGTGCACCTTTCGTATAACTCATAAGACCAGATGTAGTCTTATGGAATGTGGTCATCATTTTACGGTCAGAGTCAAATGGCAGTTCTGCAACACGTGGGAAGATGTCGTTTAACTTTGCCTTTGTCAGCCCTGCCTTGCCAGCAAGGGTGATGAGAGCCGCCTCCGTAGGATCGCCTACAATAGAGTAGCCGCCCACATCGTTTGGAGATATTGACGCATCGTTACAAAGGGCAAGACCGCAGATTGCGGCACGTAGGTCAGAGCGTGCTGTTAAATCCTCCACGTTGCCGTCAATATCCGTTATATCTCCTATTGGCGTATAGCCTGTTCCAGATACTCCAGATATTTTACCGCCTGCCCATACGGCAGATACTGTCATTTCGTTTTGGGTCAACGTACCTGTCTTATCTGAGCAGATGACGTTTACACAACCTAACGTCTCCACCGCAAGCAGACGCTTAACGATGGCGTTTCTATTTACCATACGCTTCATACCCATTGCAAGTACAATGGTAACAACCGCAGGTAATCCTTCAGGGATTGCCGCAACTGCAAGAGATACGGAAATCATAAACATATCGAGTAAATTTGAACCGCCAATACCCTGTCTGATAATGCCCACAACGAACACAAGGGCACATACTCCAAGGCAAATAAAACCGAGCATTTTGCCGAGTTTATCAAGGTTTTTCTGTAACGGAGTCAAGTCGTCATCAATCTCGGAAATACGTGTTGCAATATGGCCTATCTCTGTGTGGACTCCGGTTGCTACTACAACGCCTTTTCCTCGTCCGTATGCAACAACAGAGCCGGAAAAACACATATTCTTTCTGTCGCCGATACCTATATTTCCGTCAAGTACGGCAGAGGCGTGTTTTTCTGACGGGACAGACTCGCCTGTCAGGCTGGACTCATCAACTTTAAGAGTCGCTGACTCAATAAGACGCATATCTGCACCGATAATATCCCCTGCCTCCAGGATTACTATATCGCCTGGTACAAGGTCGGTAGTTGCTACAGACTCAATTTTGCCGTTTCGCAGTACACGTGACGTTGGTGCCGACATTTTTTGCAGTGACTCTAACGCCTTCTCTGCCTTTCCTTCCTGAACAATACCCATGGTGGCGTTGAGAGCGATAATTGCTACAATAACGAGTGCGTCTATATACTCTCCAACGAACAAACTGACTGCCGCCGCAAGAATAAGGACAATTATCATAAAGTCAGAAATTTGTTCCCAAATCTTCTCTAACAAAGTCTTTGGTTTCTTCTTTGGAAGTATATTTTCACCAAACAATTCACGGCGGCGGCTTATTGTCGTGTCTGTTAAGCCGACGTCTGCCTCTACATTCTGGTCAAGCAAACTCTCCTCAATGGATTTATTGTACCATTCCATTCATATAGCCTCCTTATCTTATTGTTCCATCACCTGTGATGACGTATTTTATCGTAGTCAGTTCTGAAAGGCCCATTGGCCCTCTTGCATGGAGTTTCTGTGTTGAGATACCAATTTCTGCACCAAAGCCAAACTCGTTTCCGTCTGTAAAGCGAGTCGATGCATTGACGTATACTGCCGCCGCATCTACTTTGTCGCAAAACTTCCATGCACTGCTCAAATCCTCAGTGACAATACACTCCGAATGGCGTGTGCCGTTTGCGTTTATACGTGCAATCGCCTCGTCAATGTCTTTTGTCACATATACTCCTAATATATAGTCGTTAAATTCCGTTTTGAAATCGTCATCGGCAGCCTTTTTGACGCCTTTATCTTTAAGTATCTCAAAACTTTTTTCACAGCATCTAAACTCTACATTCTTTTTTGAAAGGACGGGGTAGAGTTTCGTCAATACTTCCTTTGCAACGCTCTCGTCAACTAAAAGTTGCTCCATAGCGTTACATACGGAGGGGCGTGAGCATTTCGCATTTTCAACAATTTTTACCGCCTTATCAATATCCGCATTTTTGTGGACGTAGGTATGGCACACACCTGCACCCGTTTCGATAACAGGCACTTTCGCACCCTCCACTACGGCACGGATAAGTCCTTTTCCGCCACGTGGGATAAGCACATCTATATAGCCTGTCGCCTCCATAAGTGCCTTTGCACTGTCTCGTGACGTGTCTGTTATAAGATTTACCGCATCTTCAGGCAGTCCCGCCTCGGCTACGACACGACGCATAACGGTAATAAGTGCGATGTTTGACATTATCGCCTCTTTTCCGCCACGAAGTACAACGGCATTTCCTGACTTCAAGCAAAGGGCGGCCGCATCAACGGTCACGTTAGGACGTGCCTCGTATATAATGCCGATTACGCCCAAAGGCACACGTTTCTTTATAAATCGCAGACCGTTTGGACGTGTCCAACCGCCTTCAACCGTACCAACAGGGTCGGGCAAGTCGGCAATCTGACGCACTCCGTCACAAATCCCCTTAATTCTATCCTCATTTAATGTGAGGCGGTCAATAAGTCCGTCGGACAATCCATTTTCTCTGCCTGCCTCTATGTCACGGCTGTTGGCCTCTATTATCTCGTTTCTGTTCTCCCACAATGCATCGGCAATAAGAATAAGTGCATCGTTTCGTTCTTTAGTGCCTGAACTTGCCAATATATATGATGCATTCTTTGCCTTTGTTGCAAGGGCAATCACTGACTCACTCATTTTCACACTTCCTTTCGGCACAAAACAGCGTACCGACGTGTCTTCCGTCAAATATATCATAAAGAAGTGACGGATGCTCGCCTGAGGCGATTATCATTGATATTCCCGCTGCCATCGCCTTTTCTGCGGCAGCAATTTTCGTCGCCATTCCACCTGTACCTCGATTGCTTCCTGCTCCGCCTGCTACTCCTCGTATTTCGTCTGTTATTTCACGTACTACAGGGATAAGACGTGCGTCAGGATTTTCTCGTGGGTTAGAGTCATACAAGCCGTCAATATCCGACAGCAGTATAAGCGAGTCCGCATGGCACAGTTCTGCAACAATCTCTGAAAGTGTATCATTTTCACCAAATGTCGCTAAATGTTCCAATTCGTACGTAGAAACTGTATCGTTTTCGTTTACTATCGGAATAGTGCCCAGTTCCAAAAGTGCGGCAAATGTGTTTGTGGCGTTTTCTTTAAGTATTGGTGAGTCAACCACATCACGAGTCAAGAGAAGTTGTGCAACGGTGTGACCGTACTCAGCAAACATCTTGCTGTACAAGTTCATAAGTTCTCCCTGACCAACCGCCGCTGCCGCTTGTTTTAGACGCAAATCGTGTGGACGTTCTGTAAGTCCAAGCCGTGCAACTCCTACTGATACTGCTCCTGACGTTACAAGTACCACTCGACAGCCATTATTTTTCATATCCGACAACGCACGTACAAGACGTTCTATGCGGCGGAGATTTAGTTTGCCATTTTCGTATGTCAACGTGGACGATCCGACTTTTACGACCACGCATTTTGCTTTTTTCATTTCAAACAAAGTATCATCACCTTTGGTTTATTTTGGGAATTTGAGTAACACGAACACTCCCCCATTATCTTTTATTTATCATATCACAGAAAATTAAAAAATAAAACTGTTTTTCGCAAGATTTTTATGTTATAATAGATATGTAATCATAAGATTTACCATGTGTTCATATTTTAACCATTCTTTATACACACAAAAAGGAGGACATATTATGAAAAGAACTATCCAGATTTTACTCGTCATCGCCGCCGCTTTATCGGTAGCAGCCGCAGGTCTTGCCGTTGCAGTCGGTGTATTAGATGTAGTAAAAAAGAGCAGAAATATCTCTTGCTGTGAGCCTGACGCAGACCCGTTTCGTGAATAATTGTTAAATGTAGATCAACTTTTGCGTTAAAAAGTCTCAAAAACTTTGAAAAAAGTGTTGACAAATGTATTTTGCTATGATATAGTGTATAAGGTCAATCCGAAGACAGTACGGGCATCATGCTGAAATGGAGTAATCCGCCGTACCGAGGTGACAGAATTTATGCGTTAAGTCACGGCGTACTTTGTCGTGCTAAAAATCGTATCTTCTGCCTTGTCTTTGGATAGAACCTAAGACAAGGCATTTTTTGTGGCTATTTGCCACGTGAATGTACAAAGGCATCAGTTTATCGGAGGTGAAAAATATGCCAAACGCAAACATTTTGCTTCAAAAGCAGGCAATCGTTGCACAACTCGTCGAGAAGATGAAGGCTGCAAGTGCAGGCGTTCTCGTAGAGTATAAGGGCATCACCGTTGAAAATGATACCAAGCTTCGTCGTGAACTTCGTCAGGCTGGCGTAGAGTACAGTGTTGTTAAAAACACTCTCGTTCGCCGTGCTGCTAACGAAATCGGTTTCGACGCTCTTGATACCCATCTCAACGGTACGACCGCTATGGCTATCAGCAATAGTGATCCTCTTGCTCCCGCAAAGATTCTTTGCAACTACGCAAAGGACAATGAGTCCTTCAAAATCAAAGTCGGTTTCATTGACGGCAAGGTCGTTTCCGACAGCGAAGTTAAGCAACTCGCTGCTATCCCATCTCGTGAGATCCTTCTTGCAAAGATGTTGGGCAGTTTGAATGCTCCTATTTCCAAACTCGTCTACGCTCTTGATGCAATCGCAAAAAAGGGCGGCGAAGTTGCTGAAGCATCTGCTGAGGCTCCTGCTGAAGCACCCGCTGAGGCTCCCGCTGAAGCACCTGCTGAGGCTCCTGCTGAAGCACCCACTGAGGCGTAAGCCTACTAAATTTGAAACTATTTTATTAAACGGAGGTTAATCACAATGGCAAGCGAAAAAATCACAAATATCATTGAATTAGTAGAATCCCTTTCCATTCTTGAGCTCAACGAGCTCGTAAAAGCACTTGAGGAGAAGTTTGGCGTATCCGCTGCTGCTCCTGTTGCTGTTGCTGGTGCTGCTGCCGCTGACGCTCCTGCTGCTGCAGAGAAGTCTGAGTTCGATGCAATTCTTGCTGACTTCGGTTCCAACAAGATCGGCGTTATCAAGGTTGTTCGTGAAGTTACAGGTCTTGGTCTTAAAGAGGCTAAGGAACTCGTTGACGGTTGTCCCAAGCCCCTCAAGGAAGGCTGCTCCAAGGAAGAAGCAGAGTCCATCAAGGCTAAACTTGAAGAGGCTGGTGCAAAGGTCGAAATCAAGTAATTTTGATTTTTACATCAAACACCAACAAAATTCCCCCAATTCCGATCATCTTTCGGTATTGGGGGTTTTTTCTTTACCCATTAGAGGCAGGTTCGTATAATACTCCAATGGCTATCCATTTGAGTACAAATTGATGTAAACAAAAATAAATCGTTTTGTTTTTTTACAATCAAAACCACCAGTGAAACTGGTGGTTTGCACAGCCCCTATAAGGGGCAAATACAGGCTTCATCCCTAAAAGGGACCACTGAAGTTTGACACCGCATTACACTCACAGGCAGCCGCTCACGTGCGGCTGTCTTTTTTTT
>JAZUCL010000021.1:0-125164 GCA_045639125.1 Eubacteriales bacterium
CCCCCAGTTCTACTGGGGGAAGAAAAAACACTTTAGTATATGCAATAAAAAACCACCGTGATATAATGTGTAAAGGTTTGGCGACCGCATTACACAGAATATACGGAGGTTTTAAGCAAGATGAAAAAAGAAAGAAACGAAATAAAAAGTAGTGCACACTCAAAGTATAGGTGTCAATATCATATAGTATTTGCTCCGAAGTATCGCAGACAAGCAATATACGGACAGATCAAAAAGGATATCGGAGAGATATTAAGAAAATTGTGCGAACAAAAAGGAGTGGAAATAATAGAAGCGGAAGCGTGTATAGATCATATACATATGCTGGTAAGTGTTCCACCTCACATAAGTATAGCACAATTCATGGGATATCTCAAGGGAAAAAGTTCGCTAATGATATTCGACAGACACGCAAACCTAAAATACAAGTATGGATCGAGACATTTCTGGTGCCGAGGCTACTATGTTGACACGGTAGGAAGAAACAAAAAGATAATAGCCGATTACATCAGGAATCAGTTGGAGGAAGATAATGCCTCGGACCAGATAAGTATTAAGGAATATACAGACCCGTTCACGGGTGCTAAGAATAATTAAGCTAAAAAAAGACAGCTGCACGTGAGCGGCTGCCTGTGAGTGTAATGCGGTGTCAAACTTCAGTGGTCCCTTTTAGGGATGAAGCCTGTATTTGCCCCTTATAGGGGCTGTGCAAACCACCAGTTTCACTGGTGGTTTTGATTATTTACGAGTCGGTTTAACGTTGACATCAGGGTTGATGTCACCGTCAATAGAGCCGTGTTCTTCTTCAAACTTTTTGATATTTTCACGAATCAGGACTAATACGTGACTGTTTACGCTGCGACCTTCGTAGTCGGCAACATAACCGATTTTATTGAGCATTTCTTCCTCAATTCTTATAGACACACTTTTAATAGCCATAAAATCACCTCATAATAAATATATTATGTATTTATTTTATAGCCTTTATGTGCTATAATGTTAAGAATAGATATACGGCATATCTAAATTAATTTTATGAGGTAATTATTATGAGTGAAGAATTAAGATTACACAGATGTTGTTTTACAGGGCATCGTCCTGACAAAATGGATCTTGGAGAGAAAGAAATTAAACCGTTACTTGAGAAAGCAATAGATGATGCTATTGCAGAGGGGTATGTAACCTTTATAACAGGCATGGCAATGGGAACGGACATATGGGCAGCGGAGATTGTTTTAGAGAGAAAGAAACGGAACAAGGACCTGCATCTTATATGTGCTTTACCACATCCGAATTTTGAGAGTAGGCGGAGTATAGTAGAAAAGATGCGGCTTAATAAGATAATGAAA
The DNA here is from genome assembly GCA_045639125.1 of Eubacteriales bacterium. Lineage (GTDB taxonomy): Bacteria > Bacillota > Clostridia > Oscillospirales > QAMX01 > JAZUCL01. The sequence continues at coordinate 1,350 of JAZUCL010000021.1, forward strand.
AATGCTGACCTTGTAAAAGAAATTAATGACCATTATTTCACCGGATGTTATCAGGTGAGAAATGAATGGATGGTTGACAGGTCAAATCTTGTGATTGCGGTGTTCAATGGGCAAAAGAGTGGGACGAAGAATACGGTTGATTATGCAAAGAGAAAAGGCATAAAAGTTGTGAATGTACTAGGTAGCCTTTAAAATCGATTTTGAGTGCCGATGTCCAAGGTTGTTAAAGGGGTTCTAAGATAAAAATATCTTGGGTAGGGTAGTTACACCATCCAAGAGGTTAACTCGCAAATTTGACGGCTTTCTAAGGGCATGTTGATAAAAAATGAGGTGCAACAGCAAAACTCGGTTGAGCGTGGTAGTTGCACCTTGTTAGTGTTTTAAATCATAAGGTTATTTACTGGGTTTCCAACCTTCGTCAAAATGAACTGAATTTATAAAAGTATGTCCATTTCCAATTACTAAATAGTGTTGACCATTTCTTGTTATTATGGATGAGTTTTTTTCTTCTTCAGTTAATTCAAAGTTCGGGGCAGGCATTACCTTGTATTCAGAAGCATGTGTGGAATTTAGCGAAATTCTGCCTTCGCTTTCGTAAAGCAATAATATGTTTTCTGCATCATTTATTACGATAGGATAATCACATGTGTATAAAAGTTTAAAATCATTTACATAAAATTCATCGCCATTTGAATATTTTCCAACTATTGCATCATTGCATCCTATAGTAATTTGGTAATAACCTGTTGAGAAATCTTTGAATATATTTAATGCAATTCTATGTGACAATCTTTCGCTATCGCTATCTAGGGATTGCCCTTTCGCAGTGTTGTAGCATTTTTTTAAAAATTCTAAATTAGAAATTCTTGAATCCATGTGATTATTGTTTAAATGATCAACAATATATCCTTTTTTTGTAAATTCATCTACCGCTTCGTTGCCATACCATTTTTGCATAATATATCTATGTAGATATCCTCCAAGGGCTTGACTGTATGGATATCCATTTTTTAACGACCATGAATGAGATGAAAGTTCATCAAAATAGTCTTCGCGATAAGTAGTCAATGCAATTCGATCCCAATCCTGTCGGGAAATATGTATATCATTGTTAATAATTGTAAATTTGTTATCATTTTGTCTTGGCATATATAGTCCTTTCTAATCGTTATTCTGATATGAAATTATAACATAGTATAAGTTAAAAGACAAGACCTTTAAGTTTCCTTAAAAGTCTTGTCTTTGGCGGAGATGCAGAGATTTGAACTCTGGCGCCGGTTTGAGCCGACCTACTGCATTTCGAGTGCAGACCCTTCAACCACTTGGGTACATCTCCAGATATGTTTGAACTCCGATTTGACGGAGAAAAAACTGAGCAAATTATTAAATTTTGTTAGAAAAATGTTAGAAATGGCTAGAAAAACCGCTAGATAAGGGTGTAAAAACAAGGTTTGAACCTCGCTTAAACCCGCGTGGTTAAGCCATTTGTAGGGGTACAGTTACAGTGTAACCGAGGGGATTTCGAGTCGTTCTCGTTATGACCGCTTCGATACTTCTCCACAAGTGGGATTTATTGTACCACAGCAATGGATATTTGTCAACAAAAAACAGCCACAATTATATAGTCTAGCGTGGAGGAGATGCTAATACTTGCCTTGAAACCACAATTAAAACAATATTTCAGTCAAAATTAAAAATTTCGTTGATTTTAATTGCATGGACAACAATAAATATATTTTACATAATGTATTTGTACACTATTTCTATCTTCATTTATAGAAATTCTCGGCACATCGTACCGCTTCCATCGCATCTTTTGCGTAAGCATCAGCACCAATTTTCTCTGCATATTCACGATTTAGCACCGCACCGCCGACAATCACACGACAGTTTGCACACTTACTATGAATAAGATTTAGTGTTTCTTCCATTGCAGGTACCGTTGTTGTCATCAACGCACTTAACGCAACAACCTTCGCCCCTGTTTCCTTAACAGCGTCAAGTATAGCCGATGGCAATACATCTTTACCTAAATCAGTAACATCGAATCCAAAATTTTCAAGGAGTAGTTTAACGATATTTTTACCAATATCATGGATATCCCCTTTTACGGTTGCAATTACAACAGCACCCTTACTCGTTGTCTTCTTGCCCGACATTTGTGTCTTTATAATTTCAAATGATGCTTTTGCCGCCTCAGCACTCATAAGAAGTTGCGGTAAATATACAGTTTTATTCTCAAATCCGACACCAACATTGTTAAGGGCAGGAATAATCTCCTCTTCAACAAGTTGCAACGGCGGCGTTAATGCAAGAAGTGCTTTTGTAAGTGCCGCCGACTCCTCCTGTAAGCCCTTGACAATAGCACGTTGAAGGTCTGAACGGTATTCCTTTGGAGATGACGTAACGGATACTCTCTTTTCCACCGTGTTCTGTGGCAATGTGTCGGTAAAAGATATATACGTCTGACAGTTATTATCAAAACCGCAAGTAGCACAGTAAGAATAATACGCTTTCATCATATCAACCGAATAGGGATTTAATATTGCGGCAGACAATCCCTGCCACATTGCAATGGTAAAGAATGTGCTGTTAATAATCTCTCGTTTTGGTAGTCCAAACGATACATTTGATACACCGAGAGACGTATGGCAACCGAGCGTTTTTGTAATCATCTCCACCGCAAGAAGCGTTTCTCTGCCTGCCGAATTGTCGGCACTTACAGTCAATGCCAATGGGTCAAACACAATATTTTCTTTACCTATACCGTATTTTTTTGCCGTTTTAAGTATCTTTTTTGCAATTTCTAACCGTTTATCAGCAGTTTCAGGAATACCATTTTCGTCAAGAGTCAGTGCAACTACAACTCCACCGTACTTTTTTGCAAGTGGGAATACTGCTTCCATACTTTCTTGTTTACCATTGACGGAGTTTATCATCGCTTTTCCGTTGTATCTGCGAAGTGCCGATTCCATTGCCGACATATCTGACGTATCTATTTGCAAAGGTAAGTCAATAATGGCTTGAAGTTTACATACCGCCGATGTAAGCATTTCTTTCTCGTCAATTTCTGGTAGTCCTACATTGACATCTAATATGTCAACTCCTTTATCCTGCTGTGAAACACCTTCTTTTAGGATATAGTCCATATCCTTTGCACGTAGTGCCTCTTTGAATCGTTTCTTGCCTGTAGGATTTATGCGTTCACCAATAATAATTGGCAGTTTACCAAATGTAACAGCGTGCGTATAAGATGATACCCATGTTATATTTTTAGCCTCTATTTGTTTACGTACCACATCTTTAGTAGAAGAAGTCAATGCCAAAATATAGTCAGGGGTTGTACCGCAACATCCACCTGCAATACATGCACCTGCTTGTAAAAACGATTTTACGTCACCGGCAAATTCGTCAGGCAGTACATCGTAATAGGTGCGACCATTCTCAGAATAAGGAAGACCTGCGTTTGGCTTGACAAGAACAGGGACAGACGCAAGTCGAAGGTACTCCTGTACAACTGGAGCAATGGTTTTAGGACCAAAAGAGCAGTTGACACCGATAGCATCAGCACCTAATCCTTCAAGCATTGCAACCATAGCGGCAGGGTCTGCACCAGTCATTAGTTTGCCGTCTTCACCATACGCATTTGATACAAATACAGGCAACGTACTATTTTCCTTTGCTGCCAACAGTGCCGCTTTCGTTTCATAACTGTCGTTCATGGTTTCGATAAATATTAAGTCTACTCCGTATTTTACACCAAGACGGATTGTATCTGCGAATACAGAAACTGCATCTTCAAAATCAAAATCGCCGTAAGGTGCAAGCAGTCTGCCTGTAGGTCCTATATCCAACGCAACCCACTTTTCCTGAGTGCCGTTAGAAATTTTAATTGCCTTACGAGCATTTTCTACGGCGGATTTTACTATTTCGTCTAACTCGTCCAAACTGTATTTGAGTCTGTTGGCTCCGAATGTATTAGTAGATACAATATTGCTGCCGGAATCATAGTATTGGCGGTGAATATCACAAATAATATCAGGGTGTGTCAAATTCCATCTTTCAGGCAATTCTCCTACAGCAAGGCCCCGTGCCTGAAGGAGTGTTCCCATACCGCCATCAAGATATATAATATTACTTTTAAGGTATTTAGTCAGTTTCATATTTTTTTCTCCTATTCCCAATTAGGCTTTGAAATACCAACAAATGCCGTCACCGATTTTGACGGACTCATAATCAGACTTTCATTTAACGTTAGTCCAATTTTTCTTGGACAATCTAACACATTAAAAATTGCATGTTGTATAGATAGCGGTAAATCGCCATATCCCGGACTAAATCGAGGCTTTAAGGATCGTCCCTCTTGCAACTTTGCTTTCATAAGTTCATTACAAAACGTATTACAAAGGCTCTCAATACGCTCTGCACCAATCGCTTGAAGCAACACAGCCTTTGTGGGAGAAATACTGCTGTATCCTGCAAGAAGTCTGTCAAATCCAATCCCAAGAGTCGCACCAAACAAAACGACACTATCACAATTCGTCAAATTCTTACGCAAATCCACAGACTCTATCTCCATAAAATCTGCAATTATTCTATTATCTTCAAAGTGAATTGAATATTCACCATAACAAACTCTATATGTCAATACTTTTTCCGCTTCACGAATGCATGAATCAAGTATCGGCTCAAGTTGTAACAAGTCACCTTTTACACCTGCATAACGCAGCACTTCTCCTACATTTATCGGCTGTGGCTTATATGTCTTTGTAAAAACAGTATTCATCATTATAAGTGCCTACCATATTTATGATTCTTTTATATATTCAAAATTTTTCTCATAGATGCAGTAGTAATACCGTATCTTTGTTAAGAAAAATTAAATTGACTATTCTTTAGAAAATTATACCACGAAGCAGTACAAAAGTAAATATAATAGAACTAAAAGTGTTTTTTGAAAATTTTTTCAAAAAACACTTGACAAATAAAAATTTGGAGAGTATAATTTGAGACAAATTTGAATATCACAAAGAACGACTGTGAAGAGGACGGTCGGATTGTGAAGCCTTGAGAGAGTTGTCGGGTGGTGCGAGACAATGGTGGATCTTTCCAATGACTTATCACCTCTGAGTCGGAGGACCGAAAGGTGAAAATTTAGTAGGCTCCTTCCGTAATGCTGCGTAAAAGCAAAGGGCTTGTTAGGGCTCGGTAAGTGACGGAAATGTTGTATATTTTCGTAATTTGAGTGGTACCGCGGGTTATTATAACTCGTCTCAAAGTTTTCTTTGAGACGAGTTTTTTGTTTTATTCAAATTAGTAACCAAGTATCAAATTTGTCAGAATTGAAAGGAGACAAAAACAATGGATTACAGTTTGAAAGAAGTTGCAGGCAGAATCAAAGGCCTTCGCGAAGCAAAAGGTTATACACAAGAAACACTTGCAAAACTTTGTGGTGTATCAGTTGAAGATTACAAAGTTTTGGAGATGGGCGAAACAGATTTCAGTTTCACATTCATCTATAAGTGTGCAAAAGCGTGCGGTGTTGAAGTTGTTGATTTGCTTGAAGGAACAAGCACGACCCTTACCTCCTTTGCTATCACAAGAAAAGGCGAAGGTCTTAAAATCGTAAAGAAGCACGGTGTAGAATATAATAACCTTGCTCCTAAATTCAAGGAAAAACTTGCAGAACCTTTCCTCGTTAAATTCCCGTATCTTGAAGAAGAACAGAACGCTCCTATTCAACTAAACTCACATAACGGTCAGGAGTTTGACGTTATTGTTAAAGGTTCACTTAAAGTTCAGGTTGGAAACCATGTAGATGTTCTTAACGAAGGTGATTCCATTTTCTACAACAGCATTATTCCTCACGGAATGGTTGCAGTAAGCGAAGATGGTTGTGAATTTCATGCGGTTGTATTAAATCCGCAGAACGGAACAGTAAATGAAGAATATCCTGAAGCACCGATGATTGCGGAAAAAGTTGCTGCCAAAAAGGAAAAGGCAAAAACAGTTGCAGACAAATATATCGAATCTTCTTATGATGAAAATGGTGTGTTTAGCGGCATTAAATTTAAAAATGCTGATACATTCAACTTTGCATTTGACTGTGTTGATGCAATCGCTGAAAAGAATCCAGACAAACTCGCAATGATGTGGGTGGCAAATGATAAGACAGACAGACGCTTCACTTTTGGCGATATGAAAAAGTATTCTGCAAAAACTGCAAACTATTTTGAATCTCTTGGAATCAAAAAAGGTGATACAGTAATGCTCGTATTAAAAAGGCATTTTCAGTTCTGGTTCTGTATGCTTGCACTTCATAAAATTGGTGCTATTGCAATCCCTGCAACCAATCAACTTGTAGAACATGACTTTGACTACAGATATAAAGCAGCAAAAGTAAAGGCTGTTGTATGTACTGCAGATGGTGTGGTTTCGAATGAAGCAGAAAAAGCAGCATCAAATTATCCAGGTATGGTTAAGGTTTTGGTTGGTGGCAATAAAGAAGGTTGGCACGATTTTAATGTTGAAATGGAACGTTTCAGCACACATTATAACCGCACAGAAAATACTCCTTGCGGAAATGCCCCTATGCTTATGCTGTTTACATCAGGTACAACAGGATATCCAAGAATTGCAACACATTCTTATAAATATGCACTCGGTCATTATCCAACCGCTAAACACTGGCATAATGTAAATCCTGACGGACTTCACTTCACAATCTCCGATACAGGTTGGGGTAAAGCACTTTGGGGTAAACTATATGGACAATGGCTTTGTGAAGCGGCAACATTTACTTACGACTTTGACAGATTCCATTCAGAAGACATCTTACCGATGTTTGCTAAATACAACATCACAACATTCTGTGCACCGCCTACAATGTACCGTTTCTTCATTAAAGAGGATTTGTCAAAATATGACCTTTCTTCTATTGAGTATGCAACAACTGCAGGCGAAGCATTAAATCCTGAAGTATTTAATCAATTCAAGAAAGCAACAGGACTTACAATTATGGAAGGTTTCGGTCAAACGGAAACAACACTTTCAATTGCAAACTTTGTAGGCTCCACACCTAAAATTGGTTCAATGGGAAAACCGAGTCCGCTTTATGATGTAGTTGTTCTCGACCCTGACGGAAATGAGTGTAAAACAGGTGATACAGGTGAAATCTGTATTAGGGTTAAAGATGAAGTTCCTTGCGGTCTATTTATTGGCTATTACCTTGATGAAGAAAAGACAAATGAAGTATGGCATGACGGATATTATCATACAGGAGATCAGGCGACAATGGACGAAGACGGATACCTTTGGTATGTCGGCAGAATTGACGATGTTATCAAATCGTCTGGTTATCGCATAGGACCTTTCGAAATCGAAAGTGTTATCATGGAACTTCCTTATGTTCTTGAATGTGCAATTACACCTGTTCCCGACGAAGTGCGTGGTCAGATTGTAAAGGCTACCATTGTCCTTGTTAAAGGTAATAAAGGCACAGACGAACTCAAAAAAGAAATTCAGGAATATGTTAAAACACATACTGCTCCTTACAAATATCCGAGAATCGTTGAATTTGTGGATGAACTTCCAAAGACAATCAGTGGTAAAGTAAGACGAGTTGAAATCCGTAAAAACGATTTGGAAAAAATGAAAAATAACCATTAAGAAACGTGGTGTGATATACACCCAAAAAGTTAGTGAACTGCACCATTTTGTACTGTATGCACAAAATGGTGCAGTTCATATAAACTCTTTGAAGTTTGTTATTTTATGGCCTTTTTACGGAATTTTTGTAGTTGGTTGGAGTCATATTTGCGTGCTTTTTGAAAACTGTTGAAAAATAGCGAGGGTTATCAAAAGCAAGCAGATCCGAAATTTGGGTAAAGTTATATTTTTCTTCGCGTATCAATTTTTTTGCCTCACGTATTTTATTCATAAGAATATACTCTAAAATTGTATAACCGGTGGTTGTTTTGAAAATTTTTGAAAGATACGTGCGCGAATAATTTAATTGTTTGCAAATATTATCCACAGTTAACTTATTGTTTGTGTTTTCAGTAATTATTTGAATTATCTGAGAAACCAAATGATTTTCCATACTTTCTTTTGATGGGAAAATCCGCATATCGTGACTGTCTTTTTCACTGCGGATAAGCATAATCAAAAATTGCTCAAGGTATGTTTTAATCATTTGTTGTCCGCCAATAGGAGGGTTTTCTCTTAATTCCAGTTTTATATCCTCAGTTGTCATGGAGTTAAAGGTTTGTGAATATTCCTCTACAATAGTTGATATATGTTTTTTTAGTTTAGAAGGGACCATCATAGTTTTGCCTTTGAAAAAACGCATTGATTCAGAGGAACAGACAAATGAAATAACAAACACATTTGCGGATGAGTCCATATCTGTTTTAAGTGTATGGAATTCATTGGGTTTATGGAAAATGATTTCACCTTGTCTTAGGTAAAAATCCTTATTGTTTGCTCTTATCTTTACATTTCCTGCATCAACGTATACCATTTCCCAAAAATTGTGACTTTCTCCTTCATAAGAAAAGTTCTTATCAAATTCATAATAATGAATGGTAACGATTTTCGTTACGCTAATCAAGTTTGCAATTTTATGGTGTATATAATTTGATTTCATACTAAATCCCTTGTTTACAAAATTATACATATTGAGTAAAAAAATATATTTCTTTTTACTGTGTTTTATTGTATCATATTATAAAAGCAAAATCAAGGAGGTAAAGATATGAAAAAGGGAATAAGTATTTGGTCTTTTGCAGAAACAGATTTGAGAAAATGTATGGAACTTGCAAAAAGTGCAGGGTTTGACGGAATCGAACTTGCACTCGATGAAGATTCTAAGGTGTCAATGAAGTCAACTAAAGAAGATATTCTTGAAGTAAAGAAAATGGCAGAAGAAACAGGTCTTGAACTTTACAGCGTAGCAAGCGGTCTTTACTGGCAGTATAACTATACATCTTCTAATCCTGAAAATGTGAAATACGCAAAGGAGATCACAAAGAAACAACTTCAGGTTGCAGCGTGGCTTGGATGCGACACTATTTTGGTAGTGCCAGGTGCAGTCGAGGTTGCTTTCGACCCAGGTGAAGTAGTAGAGTACGATGTTGCTTATGAAAGAGCATTAGAAGCACTTCGTGAATTAGCCCCCATAGCAGAGGAATTGAATGTACATATAGGCGTTGAAAACGTTTGGAACAGATTCTTGCTCTCACCTATGGAAATGAGAGATTTTATCGATAAAGTGGGAAGCACTCACGTTGGTTCTTATTTCGATGTGGGAAATGTGTTGTATAGTGGTTATCCAGAGCATTGGATCAAGATTCTTAACAAGAGAATAAAAAAAGTTCATTTCAAGGATTACAGACGTGCAGCAGGCGACCTTTACGGATTCGTTGATCTTTTAGCAGGAGAGATAAATTACCCTGCCGTTATGGCTCAACTTGAAAGCGTCGGTTACGATAACTGGGTAACTGCGGAAATGCTTCCACCGTACACATATTATCCTGAAACAATTCTTTACAACACATCAAATTCAATGGACAAAATTTTAGGGAGGAAATAAAAAATGATAAAAGTAGGATTAATCGGTTGCGGCTTTATGGGAACAATGCACGCAAATTGCTATAAGAATATCGAGGGTGTAGAACTTGTTGCCCTTGCCGACATAAGAAAAGAATGTGCCGAAAAACTCAGCGAGGGAACCAATGCTGTAATTTACGGCGACGGAAAAGATTTAATCAATAATGCAGATGTAGATATTATCGATATCTGCTTGCCAACCTACCTCCACAGCGAATATGCAATAGCGGCTATGGACAAGGTAAAATATGTTTTCGTAGAAAAGCCCGTGGCACTCACAAAAGAGCAGGGCGAAGCAATGATTAAAAAAGCACAGGAAACAGGAGCAAATGTTCAAGTAGGCCAGGTTATCCGTTTCTGGGATGAATACGTTGAACTTGCAAAAATCATAAAGGCAGGTACTTACGGAAAGGTTATCAATGCAAACTTCAGAAGAATCAGTCCGATTCCAACATGGGGTTGGGAAGACTGGCTTCTTAAGAACGAACTTTCAGGCGGTGCCGCACAGGATTTACATATTCACGATGTTGACTATGTATTATCACAGTTTGGCACACCAAGTGTAGTTAAAACTGTGAAAAATAAGATGGGCGAAAAATCTTCTTATATCAATTCGCTTTTTGAGTATGATGATTTCGTTGTAAGTGTTGAGGGTACATGGGCACTTCCAGGTACACATCCTTTTGAAGCAACTTTCAGAGTTGTTTTTGAAAATGGCGTTGTTGAGAATGCAAACGGCAAGTTTATGCTCTATACCGACAGTGAGGCAAAGGAAATAGTAATCGAAAAGAAAGAAGGCCTTGGTGACGGCTTTGATGGAGGCAACATATCTGATCTTGGCGGATACTACAACGAACTTGTATATTTCACAGATTGTGCTAAGAATGGAAAAGCAGTTGAAAAGGCTACAGTTAAAGATGGCGTAGAATCTTTAGCCTTTGTTTTGGAAGAAATTAAGAATTCTTAGAGTTGGAATGTAGGTTGCGGTAATATTTTCAATGCATGCAACAAGTGCGCATCATTTGAAAATGTAGAAATTGTCGGCGTGTGAGATATTAAAAAGACAGATTCTTTCATATCCGACAAGGCGTCAAAAGAATATAACTGCAAGGCATATTACGACTATTAAGAGTTAACCAATTCTTTCATATATTATATTCTGTATATCAGCAACAAGGGTGTGTAAGGGTTGGGTATGCATAAGAATATGTTCAAGGAAGAAAGAAGGATTTACCAACAATGAAAAAAGTTAAATTTGGTGTTTTTGCGGATTTACATGTTGATATTATTCACGATGCAACTGAAAGACTCGAAAGTTTTTTGAATGTATGTCGTAAAGAAAATGTGGATTTTATAATTCAGTTGGGTGATTTTTGTTACCGTGACGAAAATAGAAAGGTGGTATGTCAGCCGGAAAAAATGCCACCTAACATTAAACTCGCATTGACTATTACTACAAAGGCTGATAAACACGCAATTGTAAATATGTTCAACAGTTTCGAAAAGCCTTCATATCACGTTCTTGGCAACCATGAATGCGATGTTTGCTCCAAAGAGGAAACTCTTGAGTTTTTAGGAATGAAAAATGGTTCTTGGTATTCATTTGATATGAACGGGTTCCATTTTATTGTGCTGGACAACAGTTATTATATGAAGGACGGAAAATATATTGCTTTTTCAAACGGCAACTACTTTGATGAATCCTATCACAAACCGAAGGTTCTTCCTTATATGCCACCAGAAGAACTCCAGTGGTTAAAAAATGACCTTGCAAATGCAGCATACCCGTCAATTTTATTTTCTCATCAGGGACTGGGAGCCGGTAATGCATGGTCTGTTCTTAACAACGAGGAGATAAGAGAAGTTTTAATAAATGCACCTAAAGGTGTTCTTGCGTCATTCAACGGTCATGAACATTGGGATTTTCAAGTTCAGCAGGAAGGTATATGGTACATAAGCCTTAATAGTATGTCCTGTCTGTGGATGGATGCAGATTTCGTTGTAGAAAATGTTTACGGCGAGGAAATTGATAAGGATTATCCCAATATTAAATATACCGCACCTTACGAAAAACCCAATTTTGCAATTGTTACAGTTTCACAAGAGGGTATTGATATTAAAGGAACTCCCAACGAGTACCACGGCCCTACTCCGGAAGAAAGAGGATTTTACGAAGAAAAATCCTGGTGGAATGACCACAAAAGTGCAGACAGACCTTTGCATACTCCCGACATTGCAGATAGATTCCTACCTTTTAAGAAATAGAACTATAAACAGTTATGCGGCCTTATAAACATAATTGTTCTCCTAAATTGATACGGGCCTAGTGCGGTTGCAAGGCAACTGCGGCAATATAAATCTCTTGCGAGATTTTCTATATATCTTAAAAGATTCGATATGTTTTTCGGGCAATTTACGAATTGCCCGAAAAACATATCGATTTTACTATAACAAACATATCGTGTAATTGAAGATTGCATATCGACAAAAATTTTGTCCCTAACTTGACAAAATAATAGAAAGAGATCAAACATCGTTGAAAGCAAGGAGTAATATTATGAAATTAAGTTTTGATCAAATAAAAGAAATTACAACAGGAGCGGTACAGGCTCAAGAAGAAAATGCTATGCTCTTGTTGAAAAGGTTTACACAGGAACAGGAAGATCTGTACAAAGCAACAAATCAGGATTTTTATGTTAATACTTTTTCTACTGCAGGAATCAAATTATTGTTTAGAACAGATAGCAAAAGTTTATTTCTTAAGTTTAAAACAATGAGTGCGTCTTCGCGACAGTACTTTTCTGTTGATGTTTTTGTCAATGATTGTCCTATAGGTTATATTGATAATTTCTCTAATACAGAGTTGGCACAGGATTACACAAAACAGGAGTTTTTGTTGGGTGAATTTTCTAAAAAATTTGAACTGGGTGATGGTGAAAAAACAGTGCGTGTCCATTTACCTTGGTCGGTTAAAATGTTAATTGAAGAAGTTTCTGTTGATGACAATTCATTTATTGAAGGAATAAAACCTAAGAAGAAATTGTTGGCATATGGCGATTCAATAACGCAAGGGTACGATGCATTACGCCCGTCTAACCGATATGTTGCAAAGCTTGCTGACAGGCTTGGGGCGGAAGAATTTAACAAAGCAATAGGAGGAGAAAGATTTTTTCCGGAGCTTGCAGAATTGAAAGACACATTTGTTCCAGATTACATAACTGTAGCCTATGGCACAAATGATTGGAGTTGTATAGACAAAGAAACTTTCAAATGCAAATGTAAAGCATTTTATACAAATCTATCACAAAATTATCCGGACTCGAAAATATTTGCAATTACGCCTATTTGGAGAAAAGATATGATCGAATATAGAGAATTCGGAGATTTTAGAAAAGTTGAGCAGTACATAAGAAATGCAGTAATGGATATTGAAAATATTACAGTGATTTCAGGTTTTGATTTTGTTCCTAAAGATGAAAAATATTTTGCTGATTTAAGACTCCATCCAAATGATGTAGGCTTTGAATGTTATGAAACAAATTTATACGATAAAATCAAAAAATATATTTAGGTTTTAGTTACAATCTAATATGAACAACTATCGACAAAGATTGGCATCTGGAATATACAGTTTATGATAAGTGAAGTCAAAAAAGTCGGAAAAAGAGAGAAAAATGTTAAATAAAACAGTAATATAGCCAAAGTGTTTTTTGGGGAGAAAATGCTGATAAATACATCAGAATTTGTACTGAATGAATTGAAGATAACTCCCGAATGAGGACTTATAGTGGCTTCCGAATATTCCAATGCAGGTGGTATTTTAGATGCAGAGAGCGAATTAAAGGCCTTACTGTAAGAAGTAAAACACATTTGCGGAGAATAAGCATAAAATTAACTGCAAAATGTTGACTTTTAAATTGTGATGTGGTACAATCTCTATTATGTTATGGGGGTTGTATTCACATCAAATTTATTGTATATGCGGATATGGCGGAATTGGCAGACGCGCATGGTTCTGCTCGCGTCATATCGGTGAAAAGTGATTGAATTCGGTTTATCCGTTTTCATATATGAGGATTAAGCGGTTTTGCTCCTCCTCGGGGTTACCTCTCCCGTGTAAAAATTATGAGGTTATAATTTAATATGCAGGTATGGCGGAATTGGCAGACGCGCATGGTTCAGGTCCATGTGAAAGCAATTTCATGCAGGTTCAAGTCCTGTTACCTGCACCAAAGCATTCAAACCCGAACCTTTTACCAATCGGTGAAACGTTCGGGTTTGTTGTTTATTTTAACAGCTAAATTAAGTTAGTTATAAAGCCATAGCGGAGGAATATTCCTCTGCTATGGCTTTATATATATATATATTATGCTATGTATGATTATCTTCTTTGTACCAAGGCAACTGTCTTACTATCAATCTCGTGATATTATATGTAAAGTCATATGCAAAAAACGCTATAAAAACCATCCAATCATTAAATACTATACTGTATATAAGCGAAGGCAAGGCGTAAATTAAGGGGACATATAAATATACTATTTCAACAATCTTCGATATCTTTGTCTTATGACTTTTATACTTTAGATCCTTTATACACCCTAGAATTATAATTGTAAATAAAAAAGCAAAATATGTTGGCTTGATCAAATCTGAAGATAGAAAAAATACTGTTGTTATTATAAGGAATGCAATGATATGATTAATATAATCTAAGCGTTTTCTAATAACAAAACCAATCATCATTGCAAATATAACATTAGCTATTATTGTATGACTTAAACATAACAATGCACCAAAAATTCCCCATAACACACCAAATAGAATATCGGCATATTTAAATAATGTCAACCCATGTTCATCCAGTAAATCAGCAATTTTCATTGTAACAGCAAATAGACATGAAAATATTGGAATCAAATAACTGATATATTTCTTTGTGTTAGTGGTGGATGTAATTAAATCATGAATCGCATTTTCAGGAATTATAGATTTCACAAAAGCCATTGCTATTATTAACCAAACAAAAATAAAAAGAATGTTAATTCCCACTATCATTAATGATGGGAAATTCATTTTCTTGATTCGGTTTCCTTTGGCAACATTTGTTTGAAATGTATTTAAGAAAGTAAAACCAGTCTTTTTTTCAAAAGAAGCTATAGTTTCAATAACTGCATTGTTAACATGATTGCCTCTTATTGATACCAACAATTGAAAGATAGAGAATACAATTAAAAATAATAAACAAGATGACATCAACCACGGGGATGATGACAAATCTTCATATTTCAATATAACGCCTGTAAAGAGACCAAGTTGTATGGTTGTAAAAATTGTTGTCTTTTGATAGAATAATTTCAACTCTTCATAATATATCTCATAATACAATTTATGTTCAGCTACATAAGCAGAATGCTCACACAGATTGATGTGATTACCATTTTTGCAATCCTCATCTTCCAAATTCATAGCTACATTTTGATTTGGTGGATTTGATAATAGATTTTCAAAAGTATCATCCAAAAGTTCATTAGTTTCGATTTCAGGTTCTATCTTATCTTTTTGTTTTAACATAGTATTCACCTGTTGCGTTTCGTGGTAATTTGAAATATAACAACAAATAATAGTTGTAAATTTCCAATATGATTATACAGCTTGCAAGTATTGTTGTCAATAGAACATTGCTTTTAGTAAGGCGGTACGGAGAAAACTCGTACCGCCGTTACCTATTCTTTAGGTTTTTAGATTGTTCCTTTTTCCACTTTTTAAATCCTTGTCTGCCTTCTTCGGATTCAAAGAAGCCTAACAGATTCAGCAGCAGGCATTTTAGCAATGCTTAAATCTCACATTTTTGAAAATAAGATTTTAAAATAATTTTGACCTCTTAACCCGTTCATATAGCAAAAATAATATATACAGTTCATATTTTTGAAGTCTCACATGGCAAAAATATTAATAGTTTAATTTGAAAATCAAATGCCGTTATCGGCAAAAATATAAATAAATCCAACGATTGATTAATTGACATTTTGCCGATATTGTGATATACTAATAACAATAAATTTGGAGGTAGGAATATGAAATATCTGTCCGTTAAAGAGGTTGCTATATTATGGAACACATCCGAACGTAGTGTTCGTAATTATTGTGCCGCAGGTCGTGTCCCTGGTGCTTTCCTTACTGGCAAGACTTGGAACATTCCCGAAAATGCCGAAAAACCCGAAAGAAGCAATAAAAGTAAACCTGCACCGCAGACTTTACTTGATATTTTGAAAGAGGAAAAGCGTGGTCAGGTACACGGCGGAATATATCATAAAATACAGATTGAATTGACCTACAACTCCAATCATATCGAAGGCAGTCGCCTTACCCATGATCAGACTCGTTATATTTTTGAAACTAACACCATTGGTTTAACCGAGGAAGGTGTACGTGTAGATGATATTATTGAAACCGCTACACACTTCCGCTGCATTGATGAAATTATTGAAAACGCAAAATCACAGCTCAGCGAAAAGTTTATAAAACATTTGCACTTTATCTTAAAAACCGGTACAACTGATTCTAAAAAAGATTGGTTTGCAGTCGGTGATTATAAGAAGTTACCTAACGAGGTTGGGGGAAATGAAACAACTCTGCCCGAAGATGTGTCGACAGAAATGAAAAAACTCCTTGCCGATTATAACAGCAAGGAGAATATAACTCTTGAAGATATTATTGAGTTTCACGTGCAGTTTGAGCGAATCCACCCGTTCCAAGACGGTAACGGTCGTGTCGGTAGACTCATTATGTTCAAGGAATGCTTAAAACACGGAATTGTTCCATTTATTATTGAAGATAAAATAAAAATGTTCTACTACCGCGGACTGAAAGAATGGAATCAGGAAAAAGGATATCTTACCGACACTTGCCTATCTGCTCAAGATACGTTTAAAAACTATTTAGACTATTTTAGGATCAAATATGATAAATAATTTATAACAAAATTTGTAGCGGCACATAAATTTGCACCGCCTTCCTTCTTTTTGTAACCTATTTCATAAAGGGTCTAATATTAAAATATAAAATCCTCTTTGTTAGCGAGAAGCTTTCAAAGAGGATTTCTTTAAAAGAAAAATAAAAGTTAAATATCATTTAATAGAAGGAGAAACACTTTTTGCTAATAAAGCTAAAGGTTGGAATCAAAATAATCCGTAAATCCTTTATAGTGAAACTCTATATTATTTTTAGGGAAAGCACATCTGTATCTATCTTCGGGAACTTCATGCTTTTCTCCCGGTTCCTTTTTATCGGATTCGTGTAAAACGACATGTATTTTCGCATTTGGCGAAATATATTTTGTAAGGATAAATCTAAATTCAAAATCCGCCAACGGCATTGAATAACCCACAAAGATTATTTGATTCGCGTTTTTAAGTAGATACTGTGCGTTTTGCCATATGTTTATATACATTTGCTTGGTAAACTGTTTTACCATTGTTGGTGTAATAATTTCGGGAACAAAAAGAATGTCATTTTTCTTTTGTTTCGCTTTACATTTAGCACATTGAACTTTTTTGTCGCTTAATAGCAGTTCAGTTTCTTTGCCCTTTGGTTTTATTATTAATGAATCACAATTAGAACACGAAAACCAATTTATAGATCCATGAATCTTGGCAATTTGTGGTTTGACTCTACTGATATTTTTCTTATAATACGAATCGCAACTCAAACAATTATCATACTTAATTCCTACGGCTTCATATATCTGCTCACATATAGTATCCCAATTCGTTGTAATAATAGAAGGGCAATTGTCTTTAACGTATGTAGCAAAAGATCTATAATTTTCATCTATTTTAAATTCAATATTCTTTTTACCAAAGTAATAAATAAATAATTGCAAAATGTACTGTTTTATTTCAATTACTTTGATAAAAGAATACTTTTTCCAATAACTTTGTGTTTTAACACATTTATCTAATTTTGTAAATAAGTCTTCAACACATCTACTAAAGACTGGTACTTCTGTGTATAAATTAGCAGTCCTAAAGTGCGAAGATTTTAAAAAAGAATCAACCATACTTTGTTCGCTAATGCTTTTTTTAAGTTTAGTTATTGTCATCATTAAAATCCGCCAATTCTGCTTCATCAGGCATAATAGTAGATTTAGTCCATGTGGCTCCAATCAATTTACAACTCTTAATTTCCTCGAAAACATTTTTATCAATCAAGCTAATGCATTTACAGTTTTGATAAATTTTCCCGCATTTTGAACAGTGTGTCTCCTCATCAATAAATGCTAGTCCAAAGCCTATCCATCAAGGTATAATGAGTAGATTCCTCTGATGATACTTGCAGAAATATATTTATTACTACAATAATGAAATGATTTCCTTGAAATTGAAAGGAATGAGCCCGGTACAATACCGAACTCATTCACTTACAATTTAATATTTAATTTTGTCTAAACTTTGGGGTTCACTTCATTTTTCGTGGGGACTTTTATTACAGCCCCTTTGTTCTACTTCTTTTTATGACGTTTGATTATCCAAACTACAATGGCAATCAATACGACTATGGTGGCAATTCCAATTATAATCAACTCCGTTGATATATTGGATGTAACTAAGATAGCGGTTGGACCGTCTGCACCACCGATAACGCCTATGGATAACAAATTCATTTTGTCCTCCTATCTTAACCTTAGCCATTTGAGGCAGGTTCGTATAATACTCAAATGGCTAAACAAGTAGCGGAAGGTCTGCATCGAAAAGGTAGAGATAAGTTTTAGTAACAGGTATACCTGTAATTCGCTCCAATGCATAGGCATAAAGCCTCATTTGAGTACGATACCTTTCGACAATTTCCGTTTCCATACCGACACGACAGTGGTCAGTTTTGAAATCAATAAGCGTTATTTCGCCATTTGATATAAAATAGCAGTCAATAACTCCTTGTATGAGTAACTTGTCATTAAAATCAATATCCTCGTCCTTTGGGTCAAGAGGTTTCCCTTCCAGAACTGCATCAACTGTGGCAGGTGCGGCAAGAAGTGAAAACTTTCGTTCACGGAAATATTCTTTTGCACCTAAAAGGGCTTTTCCAATGTCACTTTCAAAAAAGGCAAGGAGTTTTTGAGGATTTATTGCATCAGTTTGAGCCTTTGTCAAAAAGCCAAAGGAACGCAATCTTAGAAGTTCCTTTTGTATGCTTTCAATGTTCCAAATACGGTCAAAGTCAATAAACTGCATGGCAAGGTGGTGTGCTGTTCCTCGTTGTGACGGAGTCAACGCTTTATCCGACAGAAAAGATGGTTTGCGATTTCTTTGTGTTGGCTTAGGTACTAAAATTGTAACTTCGTCTTCATTTGGAATGGTCACAAAGTTTTTATTCTTTAGTTCTGTTGCAGTTGCTTTTGACGGTGTATTTGTTGCATCAATATAAGGATAAACGTATTTTTCTGTCTTTTCAAGAAGTGTTTGATACTTTGTATCAAGTGGTATTGACGTTTCCATATTGTCTGTAAACTTAGTCATTGTATCTGCACTTTCATCTTCCGACGTAAAGACACGAACATTCCAATAAGCACCTGAATCCTCATTAGTTGACAAGTTGGACTTGTCCAACAAAACAAGAGGATACATAATCCAAGGTAATATATTGTTGCTTGTTATAAGCAGGGCAGGGGAAATCGTTTCGTGACTTAGAGTAGTCTCAAGTTTTGACCGATAGTTGTCAAAGTTCTTGACGTTTGCAGAAAGTATTAGTTTTTCTTTTGCACGAGTCATTGCAACGTAGAGAATACGAAGTTCCTCAGATAAGGTTTCATGTCGAATGGAAAGTGAGATGGCATGACGTGCAATAGTTGGATATTCAATACGGCGAGATTCCTCACGTGCCTTAAAGCCAATACCGAGTTTTGCGTGGAGAAGCACCGTATTTTGAGTATCGCTCATATTAAACTGCTTTGCACAATCGGGCACAAAGACAATGGGGAACTCTAATCCCTTTGACTTGTGAATACTCATAATGCGTACAGACTTTGTATCTGCTTGACTTGGCGTGCCGATTTTCGTAGAGTTAGCACTGCTTCTTAGCCGTTCAATAAAGTGGGTAAATGCGTATAAGCCCTTATATCCTGCCTGCTCATATCGTCTTGCAAGGTCAAAAAGTGCGACTAAATTTGTTTGACGCTGTGTACCGTCCAGGAAAGAACCATACACAGAAAGGAGATTTGTCTTGTCGTATAGATACCACAAAAAACGTCCTACAGTCATATCTCCTGCACGCATACGCATTTCGTCAATGTCGGAAAGAAGTGAGATACATCTGTTTTTAAGACTCTCAGAATCTCCGCTTTCTGCATAGGTACGCAGTGCGGTATAGTAGGAAACGTACTTGTTTGCAACACGAATACGAGCCAAATCGTCAGTTGTAAAGCGGTATACAGGGCAACGTAGTATGGCAACGAGGGCGATATCATTATCGGGGTTGTCAAGGACAGTTAAAAATGACAACGCTGTATTACATTCCTGCGTTTCAAGAAGTGGCTGTGACACTTCGCTTCGACATGGTATGCCGTATTGTGCCAATGCATCGATATAATCATCAACCTTTGTAGATAAGGAACGTAGCAGAATAACAATATCGTTTGCCTCTACACTTCGTAATTCACCACTGTTTGAGTCAGTTACAGGAAAATGCTCGGCAAGCAGTTCTTTTATACGTTTTGCAACCGCTTTTGCTTCTGCGAAAGATCCTTTTTCCTCCAAATCTTTCGTTTCAACTATTAGTAATTCAGAAGAAAGGTCTGCAGAAGTTTCAGGATATGGCTTGCCATGATATAGATACTCTTTAGATGAGTAGTCTACATCACCTAATTGAGATGTCATAATAGACTTGAAAATATAGTTGACTGAATCAAGGACTTGTGGACGTGAGCGGAAGTTCTTTGACAAAAGTATCTTTCTTGCCTCGAACTCATTTGGCGTATCAGAGAAGGAAAGATATTTGTCAAGGAAGATAAATGGGTCGGCAAGACGGAAACCGTAGATGCTTTGCTTAATGTCACCTACCATAAACAGATTTGTTTCCTTTTTTGAAATTGCCTTAAATATAGCGTCTTGCACTTCGTTTGTATCCTGATACTCGTCAACCATTATCTCTGCATATCGCTGTGATAAATCAACGGCGAGAGGAGTGGGAGTTACTTTGCCATCGTGATAACTTTCCACAAGGAGAGAAACGGCAAAATGCTCCAAATCGGAGAAATCCAACACGTTATGTTGACGTTTTACGTCACTAAATCGTTTGTCAAATGCAGATACAATGTTAAATAGAGCGTGGCAGAGAGGAGATGTTCTTTGAAAATCTAAAAGTGCCTCTTGGGCAGTGACCGTAAAATATCTTTCACGAAATGTTTTGACACAACTCTTCCAATTTTCACGGACACTTTTGATAGCCTCAAGTGTCGCTTTATCTTCATATCCACGTATTGCATGAAGGGAGAGGTGTTCAATGTTCCAAAGGGTATTATATATTTGATCCCAATTACCGTGTTCAAGCATTGTGTGAAGTGTTTCCATTTCATCACGATCTGCTAAAAACGCATCACCATAGGCTTTTGATATTTCAGAGTCGTTATTTATTGTATCAAGGGCAGATTTGTATGACGTGCGGATACGCTTCAATTCAGAAAGAGCATAGGAGATAATAGTTTTGCCAAAAATTGTCTGGGCAGGATCTAACGTACAAGCAGCGTCAAGTTCTTTCAACTGATGACTTATCCAAAGTTCAGGAAATGGGTGGGAACGGAGTTTTTTATACATGTCCAATATGACTGCCACAAAATTTCTGTCATCACGTTCAGCACTTAACACATCAACAAGTGAAAGGAAATCTTGATTTCCTTCTGTGTACATTTCTTCTATAAGAGAATCAAGTGTAGTTTCCTCTAATGTTTTCGCCTCTTGGTCGTCTGCAATACGAAAATCGGGGGCAAGGTGACACATTTCAAAATGCTCACGTAAAAGAGATTGGCAGAATCCGTGTACAGTATTTATCTGTGCATCAGCAAGGAGTGAGAGTTGTCGGCGAAGTCTGCGATTATACGGATTTTTAATAAGTTTATCTGTAATGGCAGAATATATTTTGCCTTTCATCTCTGTCGCCGCCGCATTTGTGAATGTTACAATTAAGAACTCATTGATATTGGTTTGTTCCTTATCACATATACGGCGAATAAGACGTTCTACAAGTACGGCAGTTTTACCTGAACCTGCCGCTGCAGATACAAGAAGTGTAGAATTGCGATGATCAAGCACCTGCTGTTGTTCTAACGTCCAGGATACATCAGCCATTTACCTCATCTCCTTTCTTCTTAGAGTCAAGGAAATCAAAAAATTCTTCTGCTTTCATACTCCTCTTTACACGGCGTTTGTCTGAAATGTCCGAGAAGTTGCAAAATCTATAATAGTCGCACCAATCGCATATTGAATTGCGAGTGCTGTCCGAAATCGGATTTGCCTCAACATGTCCGTCAAGAATACTTTTTGCCGTATCACGTAAAGTATCACGAGCACAGTTGCGAAGTAGGCGAAATTCTGTATCGTTAATGGCATTTGAATTTTTGCTGAGAGTACCATCTTTGTTTATACTAATAGGCAAAAAACGAGAAGATGTATTGGCTGTGTCTTCCATTGCCATAAGAATTTCAGCATTATTTGTTACAACGCCACTTCGTCCCATTGCACCAAAATACTCTTTTAAGTATTCCTCATCGCTTTTGTGTCGCTGCGACGAGATGACAGGCAGACGTGCAGCAACATAAAGAATACCTGCATCTGATACAGATTTGGCATCTGCAAACTCACTATGTAGTGATTTGTATTGCTCAAATGTATCTTCAAGTGCTGCAAGATACAACGGCATTTGTAAACTTAAACCCACTGCCAAATCACCAAATGAGAATACCTTTGTACCGCTTTTATAGTCTACGACACGAATATACAGGGTATCATCTTTAAGATACGTATCTACTCGGTCAACTACGCCGATAAACTCTGCAGACCTGTCATCATCGAGTGGGACTGATACGGCAGGCAAAGACTTTTCATCGGTGTTTAGACCGCCAAAGTGTAATTCAAAGTCTGTGGGGACAAATTGAGAATGAGCAAATTCCGTATGGAGATTGTCCAAAAGACCGTATACTGTGTTTTTAAGGCGTGAGAATAGATAGATAAAACGTGCACTTTTACCTTCAAAATCACCGAAATAGTTGTGTATATAGTCGTCGATGTGACGATTTGCAACAATTCGTATATCGTCGATTGGTGCGTCACCAAATCGTTTGAATTTAGTTTGACATTCACGTATGGTATGCTCTAAGATGTAGTGGAGGAATGTGCCGACTTCAGGTGCATCAAAGGCGATATTTTTTCGTGCCTTTAAGCGAAGTCCGTAGAGAGAAAAGTAGCGGTATCTACATGAACTCCAACAATCAATACGAGAGGCGGTAAGGCGGAGTTTTTTGCCGTAGAGAGCAGTTTTTATCGTGTCATCGGTAAGAGAATCACGATTTGGTCTGCTTTTTTCAATGAGTTCCTTTGCCTTATCACTCTTTTTAAGAACGTCAAAAAGTGAGCGGGATAGGGAGTCACTTCTACCCATGGCATAGGCAAGGGTTGCAGATGATGAGTAGAGTTTATAAGGTTTTAACTCACTTTCTGACTCGCATTTACAAAGTGGAAACATATTTTTAATTTGACGCATATAGGGAGAAACATGGCAAATAGAGCCGTCACCTGACGTCTCACTTCTTGATAATATTAACGTCTGTGTCGGTGCAACACAAGCACGAAGCAGTGATAACTGCTCTTGTACCATACGAAGTGCAGGAGTGTCTGAAAGTTCTACACCAAACTCCTCCAACTGTGTGCGGTCTGTATCTGACAAAATTCCACTTGTGGAAGAAGATGCCGGCAGTACACCATCTGACATACCGAGAATAATCAATACTTTTGGGTGATGGAAACCGATAGAAGAAATACTGCCTGTATGTATACGGTCAATTGATGATGGTATGACGTTTACATCATAACAAGCAAGGCACATTAAAAATAATTCGCAAAACTGAGTGGGTGACATTGGCATATCGCCAAGAGTATCAACAAAACTGTCAAAGCAAGTACATACGATATCCCAAAGTCTATCGTATTTATCTGCGACAGTTAATTCTCCCATTTCACGATATTTGTCACTTCGCATATTTAACGCATTTGCAAAGTTCATATCCTCAAGGAAATGGAAAAATGCAGTTGCCTTTTCACGTCCTGTACTATTGCTGGATAACCTGTGATATAGGTCAATAAGTGGCTTGCAAACTGCGTTACGTATCTCGTTGATTTTGTCAAGACGTGCCTTTGAATCATCGTTCATTTGGGAAGAAAGACCATCGGGATTCATGTGCCACGCCTTTTCGCTACGCCATTTATTTCCTGTAAGTTTATACTGGAGTGTGTAGTTTTCGAGAGTGTGTATACTGTCATTGTCTATGGGAGTCAATCCTGTTTTTAACCAACGATAGATGTCATCTGAGTCAAATCCGTTAGTTACTGTTTTCAAAACAGCGTCAATGAATACAACGGCAGGAGTTGCCATAACATCACTTTTTACACCATCGAAAATAGGCAAGTCATATCGTTCAAATACGGCGGAGAGCGTCTGATGATAACTTTCAGGGTCGGCATACAAAACGGCAAAATCACGAAGTCGAGCATTCCCGTCATAAAGAATATTGCGAATATATGCTGCTGCATACTCACATTCGCTGTATGGTGATTGTGCAGTATAAAGATGTACACATTCGGCAGGTGAGTCATAGACTTTGCCGTTATATGTAAAGATGTTGTCCTCCAAAAATGCTAAAGGTGCAGGGCTTTGACGAGTAGGCAAGGAGACTATATCACATCGCTTACCTTGCTGGGCGGCGTAGGAATAGAAGAACAACGCATTTTTAGCCGATTTAAGATAGACGTTTTCTTCTGACGCATCGTCAAGGGAAATGCAATCGAATGCTGCATATACTTCGTCTGAACCTTTTATCATCTGCTTAACAATACGTTTTTCCTGTGTCGTAAAGCCTGAAAATCCAAATATGTAGATTTGTGCACCTGTGAAGTAATTTGGATTTTCGTCTAATGTGTCGGCAACACGAGTGAGTGTGTCACGAGGGTCACTTCGCTGACAAAGACTACAGTAGGCAGAATAGATGAGATGTAAGTCGAAAAGTTTATTTTTTAATCTAAGGCTACAAAGTGCAGATATTTCTTCTAAATGGGACGGGGATATATCTGCTTGTTTTAATTCACTCGTAATTGAAAGAAGGTTTTTTAGGAGTTTTGTCATGTTTTCGCAGTGATTGTACACTTTAAGTTGGCTTTGCACAAGTGTATAGGCACGATACATATTGAGAAGTTGACCGCCTTCGTCAAGTACCTCGTCAGAAATACCACCAAAGGTGCTAAAAATACGATTTGCAAGACGTGTAAAAGTTAAAACCTCACACATCTGTGCTACACTATCTCCACCAAACGCACAAAGCATACGTTCTGCATGGTGCGACCACGTTTCAGGCACAAGAATAATCTGCTTACTTGCCCCTAAACGTGCGTGTTCTTTTGCTAATTTATAGATGTATTCTTCCTTTTGAGCAGTCATACCACCAAGAATCAGACGAAACATATTATGCCTCCTTCCACTAAGCCTTTTCTTTATTGTACCACAAAGTATTTGATAAAAAAAGTACAAAATACTTACTCGTTTCAATTATTAGGCAAATGTTGAAACTTTATTATATGTTAGGACGTCAAAAAAGGTATAAGATTATAATTGTTTTCCGATTAGGAGGATTATCAAATGAAAAGATTAATTTCCATTTTGCTGTCTATTTGTTTGATTTCGACTTGTTTTACTACATTTGCCGTATCAAATCAGCCGTCAGAGTGGGCAAAAAGTATAGTTTCAAGTGCGATTTCTAAGGGAATTGTTCCTAAAAAATTACAGAGTAACTACCAAGATACAGTTACAAGAAGTGAATTTACATCTCTTATTTACTCTCTTTGGGAGGCGTGGGCTGCTGAGGGTATTTCTTCCGTATCAGAGGAAAAAGTCAATGAATTATCTAATGAGTATGAACCATTTACAGATTGTAAAGACAAGTCAGTTTTGTTTTGTGCTTCACTTGGTATTGTAGACGGTGTGGGCAACAATCAATTCTTGCCTAATGCACCTGTGACACGTCAGCAGGCAGCAAAGATATTGCAACGTGCGTGTTCTGTACTTGCTGAACACGTTGTACGTGAGGACGATATGATTACCACGGCATTTCGTGGTATAACGTCTTGGCAACTGCCCCATATTTGGGCAGATGGCGACGAGATACGCAGTTGGGCAAGAAACGAGATTATGTGGTGTTATCGCCATAATGTAATGTCGGGTGTTGGAGAAAACAATTTTTTGCCAAATGGCTCTTTTACGAGAGAGCAGGCTATTGCAACGGTTCTTCGCCTTTACTATGAAAATGGACGTGCAATAGAAAATGCACAGAACCCAAAGGATTTCTATCCAATATATGAAGGTGTAAATACTCGTGCAGTTTCATATTGGCTTGACTCGTCTTTAGAAAAACACAGTACAGACGAGTTAGGTCATCTTCCAAATCCTGACAGCGTAGTTGGTGTAATTATTGCAAGTACGGGCGTTGGAGCGACACGATTCAATATAATTGATAAGGCTGGCAACCGCCTTTTGAGAGATTTATGGGATGCAGACGGATATTTTTCCGATGTTAAAATCTTTTATCCTTACGCTGAAGTTCGCTATAATGGTGAAGTGAAACTCGTTGACCTTACTACAAACGAGGTTTATGAAGGAGTAAGTATCAAGGACTATATCTCTCCTGCACCTGTCTTGCCAACACCACTTTATAAAGGCTCTGTGGTAGAGGAGAATGGCTTTTATCACATTGTTTCAGGTGACGGAAAAGCGTTGTCTAAAGAGTATAGAAACAAAATGGAGCGTTTTGGAGAAAACTTGTATATAGGTTGGGTGTCCGACTCACCACGAAAATACGATATACTATACTGTGATGGGGAAAATGAGGCAAAAGTTTTACGAACAGAGGAGTTTAGATTTAATAATCAAGTACATTCTCTTGGCGGCGGTCTGTATGCGGTACAAAATACTGACAAAAAAATCACGGTATTTGATGTGTACGGCGATACGATAGGTGAAATTGTAAGTGATGATGACGATATAGTTCTTTATGGATCTGCCGGAGGTCTTTTATGGACATCAAGTGCAGAACAAAATGAAGTGTATTACACGCCGAGTGGTATAGCGGTGCATACAAAAAGTGTTGATTTGAAATAAATTAAAAGAGTGTCAGAAATTTTCTGACACTCTTTTAATTTGGTGCGACTAAGCCTGTAAGCCGGGTTCTGTCGAGAACAATCATCTATCTTGGCTGTATGTTGCCACACAACTCATGCCACCTATGAAACACGCCGGGCAAGCGTTGATCACTTAAGATCGGTTTCTTCTGCGGTGTTGCTCCGGATAGAGTTTACAGGACCATTCGGTCTCCCGATGGTCGGTGAGCTCTTACCTCGCCTTTCCACCCTTACCACGTCGATGCAAGAACGACATGGCGGTATATCTCTGTTGCACTTTTCCTGAAGTCGCCTTCGGCGGGCGTTACCCGTTATCCCTGCCCTATGGAGCCCGGACTTTCCTCACTGTATCACCTTTCGGTATTGTACAGCGCGATTGTTTTGCTTACTCGCAAGTGTAGTATAGCACAGTTAAAATTGAGATTCAAGGGCAAACGAAAAGTTTATTTAGATATACTGTGTAAAATATAAATGAATTACACAAAAACCGCCGTGGAATGTTCCACGGCGGTTAAGTCTATTTTTACTTGGAAAGATTTGCTTCAAGAGTAGCAAGTTCTGCCTTAAGTTCCTGGGGAAGTTTTGCTGGATCAAACTTTGCATAGAACTCCTTGATGCCTTTAACATCTTCAAGCCAGTAATCCTTTTCAACGGTCAAGATGCTCTTGAGATCTTCAAGACCAAACTTGTGGCCGTCTTCAATGGTGTAGTCAAGACCTGTAAGGTCAAGGTCTTCAGCCTTAGGAATAAAGCCGATTTCAGTTTCAACAGCGTCAACCTTGCCTTCGCAACGGTCAAGCATCCAAAGAAGAACACGCATATTGTCGCCAAATCCGGGCCACATAAACTTGCCGTTCTCATTAAGACGGAACCAGTTTACGTTGAAAATCTTGGGCTGATGGGTAATCTTCTTACCCATGTCAATCCAGTGCTGGAAGTACTCAGCCATATTATATCCACAGAAGGGAAGCATAGCCATAGGATCACGACGAACTACGCCGACTGCACCGGATGCTGCTGCGGTTGTTTCGGAAGCCATGATAGAGCCAACGAATACACCGTGGTTCCAGGAACGTGCTTCGTATACGAGGGGAGCAGTCTTTGCACGACGACCACCAAATACGATAGCGGAAATCGGAACACCCTGGGGATTCTCAAATTCCTTGGAGATGCAGGGGCAGTTGATAGCAGGTGCTGTGAAACGGGAATTGGGATGTGCACCCTTGGAGCCGTCTGTAGGATCCCAAGGCTCGCCTTTCCAGTTGTTAACGCCAACAGGAGGATTCTTATCAAGACCTTCCCACCAAACGCCGCCATCAGCAGTCTTAACAACATTGGTGAAGATGGTGTTCTTTCTGGTGGAAGCAAGTGCATTGGGGTTGGACTTATTGTTAGTACCGGGAGCAACGCCGAAGAAACCATTCTCGGGGTTACAAGCATAAAGTCTGCCGTCCTCACCAACACGAATCCATGCGATGTCATCGCCTACTGTCCATACCTTATAGCCCTTCTTCTGAAGGTACTCAGGCGGAATAAGCATAGCAAGGTTTGTCTTGCCACATGCAGAGGGGAATGCCGCAGTGATATACTTAATATCGCCATTTGGATACTCAATACCGAGAATAAGCATGTGTTCTGCCATCCAGCCTTCATTCTTACCAAGGTAAGAAGCAATACGCAGAGCGAAGCACTTTTTACCGAGAAGTACGTTGCCACCATAACCGGAGTTAACGGACATGATAGTATTGTCCTGTGGGAACTGAACAATGTAGCGGTTCTCTTCGTCAATGTCAGCCTTTGCATGAAGACCCTTGATGTAATCGGGGCTGTCGCCCAGAGCCTCAAGAACGTTCTTGCCCACACGAGTCATAATAACCATGTTGAGTACAACATAGATAGAGTCGGTAAGTTCGATACCATACTTAGCAAAGGGAGAACCGACAGGACCCATGGAGTAGGGGATAACGTAGCAAGTTCTGCCAATCATGGAACCCTCGTAGAGTTTGTAGAGTTTCTCATACATCTCTTTGGGATCCATCCAGTTGTTTGTGGGACCTGCTTCTTCCTTAGTGGGAGCACAGATGAAGGTTCTACCCTCAACACGTGCAACGTCATTTACCGCTGTTCTGTGGTAGTAACAGCCAGGGAGAAGATCCTGGTTAAGCATTTCGATTTCGCCAGTGCTGCAAGCCTCTGCACGAAGTTCGTCAAGTTGTGCCTCACTGCCGTCAATCCATACGACACGATCGGGTTTGGTCTTAGCAACCATTGCATTTACCCAATCAAGCACTGCTTTGTTGTTGGTCATAATAATGCTCCTTTAATTAAATTATTTTATTTAGATTATCGCATAAAATAATACTATCAAATTTTAGGTGGTTCTGTCAATATTAAAATGCTTAATATTCATTATCTTTTTGTAAAGGTTATCTACTCTTTAGACAATACTTGCTGAAAAAACTACCTTAAGTTGCATTTTTACCGTCATTATCGTCTGAAAAAAGAGAGAAATCCTTCGTATCAAAGCGATCAGATGATGGCATTTTCATTTTCTTTGGGATACGCTTTAACGGGTCATATTCAAATTTTCTGCAATGATAATTACATGATACAACACCATATTTTCGACATAACATATCATTTTCGTCGATAATACTTGCACGCTCACACAGTCCACAGCGTTTCTCAGACTCTTTGTTAAAAAGCACGATTTGCCACTCCTTTGTTTGAAACGTATTGCAAGATACGAGGAAAAAATAATTCATTTTATTTGATTGTGCCCGCACCTCATATCTATA
Source organism: Eubacteriales bacterium (assembly GCA_045639125.1). GTDB lineage: Bacteria > Bacillota > Clostridia > Oscillospirales > QAMX01 > JAZUCL01. The sequence goes on from JAZUCL010000021.1 coordinate 31,189, forward strand.
ATACAGCATTTTTGCAAAAAGTTAAAGACTTTTTTTATTCTTTTTCTCATTGTACAAAAAATAAATATGAAAACAGAGGATATTGACACAATATATATGGGAATGTTTAGGTTAAATGCTTGTTGTGAAGTGATAATTACACTATCAAAAAAAGCGGGGAATAATGAAAGTGAAAGCCACGTCAAAAGAGCGGCAATTATACCTTGTGCGATCTTTGATATAAAATATAGTTTCATGGAAATGTCAGTATTTGATACGGAAAATGATGTTTGACAATGGACGCATATACCGCCAAATCCAAGTAAAAACGAACAGACAATAACTGATAGCGGAGTAGGTGTCAAATTACCTATTTCACGAATACCGCCTGTAACTTCAATTAGACCTTTAAGTGTAGCGGTAAGAAGTTGGGAGTTAATATGAATTATTGAAAAAACATGAAAATACTCTAATATGTGTATAAGTACAGCAAATATAACAAGGAATGAACATACATTGGCGATGCTTATAGTGCTGTCTTTTACTGCCGTTACAAATATTTTGGAAAAAGGAATGTTTTCGTATTTATTTTGACTTTTTGTATAACATATTTGTTTCTTTGGACGAAGTATAACGGCTATTACGGCCGATGAGATTATATGGATTAAATAGAGAGTTACACCTATGAATACACTGTCAAAAAGATATATTCCCACAACCGACAGAATAAATGCAGGACCACAGTTGTTTGAAAATGAAATAGCACGCTCAGCCTCTTTTTTACTGCAACCGCCACATCTGTATACGGCACATACATTTTTTGCACCTACAGGGTAGCCACCGATTACACCAAGAAGATATGCACAGCCTAAGTCTGTATTTATACGAAACAGACGACATACTGTATGTTTGGCAACAGTTCCAATTCCGTTTGACGTATTAAGTTTCATGATGATAGTTGATAAAACGAAGAATGGAAATAAAGATGGTATAACAGTTTCAATAGACAGCACGATACCGCTTTGGGCAGCGATGCCACAGCCTTTTGGGTCAAATAGCAGACCTAATGCAAAAAGTGACAGAAAAACAGTGACGGCAAAGCCTTTTAGCCGTCCTTTTTTTTCGATGTGTGACATATAGTTTTTTATGCCCTCCTTTTTTATAAGTGGTATAAGTATATTCCATACGATACTAAATCAAGAAGTAGAAAAGATAAAATGGGGCATTGGAGGTTGTATATGAGCCAATATAAAAAGTCTTTACATGAGAAGATTTCAGAAAAACTTGATTTGCCCTTGGACGTTACGGCGAATCAACCACGCATTACGATACAAGGCTATCACGAGGCGGTAATATATAACCACAAAGGAATTACAGAATACGGTGAGGAACGAATATGTATTGCAACGCAAAAGGCAACTGTTAAAATAACAGGTTTTGGTCTTACTATAAAAGCCATGAATGGTGATGCGATATCGGTAGTCGGTCAACTTATCGGTATAGAGTTTTCCTATTAGGAGGGTGAGTATGCTACAACGTAGTTTTCAGTATATGAAAGGTACTTTGCGTATAGCCGTTCTCGGTCCGTATCCTGAACGGTTTCTCAATTTGTGTGCGTCAGAAAGAATTGATGTTTGGTCATTGACACCTGTTGAACCTGGACGATTTGACGCAACTATATACTCGTCTGACTTTGTGCGTATTCACGCCTTTTCTGCACGTACAGGTTGTCGGGCAAAAATACTCAAGAAAAATGGTGTATACTTTACATCAAAACGAGTAAAGAAACGGTATGGTTTACTTGCAGGTGCGTTAGCGTTTTTTATTATGTGCGTTTCATTTTCTAATTTCGTATGGACGTTTGAGGTGACAGGTTGCGAAACGATAAGTCCATCACGAGTCCTTGCAGCGTTGGAGGCTGAGGGAATTGCACCCGGTGTTCGTGCCGACAAGATACACCCTGAACAACTACGAAACAGAATTCTTTTACAGTTAGATGAATTGTCGTGGCTGACAGTTACTGTACAAGGAAGTCATGCGGTAGTTGATGTTCGAGAACGAATTGAAAAGCCTGAAATTATACCGCTAAATGAGCCGTGCGACGTGGTTGCATCTCAGTCAGGTCTTGTGACTATGATGCTTGCAAAGGAAGGCCAGCCAATGAAGAAAAAAGGGGACCTTGTTATAAAAGGAGATTTGCTTATAAGCCACAGCGTACCTGTAACGAATACGGAGGAGGTACGAACTGTACACGCAATGGGGGAGGTATACGCACGTGTTTGGCGTACTGTCAGTGCTGTAACACCGCTATCTGTGAATGAAAAACGATACACAGATCGTTCTTTTGAACGGTGGGGAATTATTTTTGGCACGAATCGAATAAATTTTTCAATAAATAGTGGTAATTTATATGAGAAATATGATAAAATAATAAATAGGTATGAGTTACGGGTAGGAGAGACAGTTTTACCTATCGCTCTTGTTCGTGAAACATACAAAGAATATGAGTGCGTTCAAGGAACTCTCGACCAGGAACGTGTAACTTTGTGCGGCGAGACAGTTGCCAATACAATGATTGACGAATTGTCACGAGGAGCAAAGACAACGCTACTGTCTTGTGATACAACAGTGGACAATGGCGTTTTAGTTACTAAGATGATAAAAGAGTGTACAATACAAATTGGGGAAACCGTCCCCTTGGGATAAAGTCTTCTAAGACGATATACGAAAGGAGTAACTGATAATGGAACAGATAATAAATGCGGAACGCTATGAACAAGTGATTGACGTATTTGGCTCGTTTGATGAGCATATCAGATTGATTGAATCTCAGTTGAATGTATCGGTAGTAAATAGAGATAACGAAATAAAGGTCAGCGGTGAGCCTGAGAATGTAATGCTTGCAGGAAAGGCGATAGACGGACTTTTGACGTTGTCGGCACGTGGTGAGCGTATTAACGCCCAAACGGTACAGTATATTATCAGTCTTGTACGTGAAGGTAGTGAAAGTAAAATATCCGATCTTGCAAAAGATGTAATTTGTGTTACTATAAAAGGTAAGCCTATAAAACCAAAAACGATAGGTCAGAAGAAGTATGCCGATGCAATTCGTAAAAATACAGTTACTATTGGTGTGGGACCTGCCGGTACAGGTAAAACATATCTCGCCGTTGCGGCTGCCGTTGCGGCATTTCGTGACAAGCAGATAAATCGAATTATTATCACTCGTCCTGCCGTTGAAGCAGGTGAACGACTTGGATTTTTACCGGGTGATTTACAGTCAAAGGTTGACCCTTATCTTAGACCGTTATATGATGCATTATTTGATATGCTTGGTGCAGAAACGTATCAGCGGTATGTGGAACGTGGCAATATTGAGGTAGCACCTTTGGCGTATATGCGTGGTAGAACTCTTGACGACTCATTTATTATTCTTGATGAGGCACAAAATACCACTCCTGAACAGATGAAGATGTTCTTAACTCGTATCGGTTTTGGTTCACGTGCAATAGTCAACGGAGATATAACTCAAATTGACTTGCCTGACGGAAAACAGAGTGGTTTGAAAGAGGCATTAAAAGTTCTTCGTGATATTGAGGGAATTGCAATTTGCGAATTTACAGACAAGGACGTTGTACGTCATGAACTTGTACAGCGTATTATCCGTGCCTATGAAAAGTACGACAAGGAAAAAGCACAGCGAAAGACACAGCGAAAATATACTGTGCATAAGGAAAAGGAATAATTATGAAACATATAGTTACAATACACAGCGAAAAATCACATCTTGGCTCAACACCTGCACTACGCAGGCTTATGAAAGAGGCTATACGTGAGGCTCTTGAATTTGAGAAAGTAGAGTTTCTCTGTTCAGTAGCGGTAATGCTTACCGATGACGAGGGGATTTCTGCCATCAACTTGGAAACGAGAGGAATTGACAACCCGACGGACGTACTTTCATTTCCTATGCTTTCATGGTATGATGGAGATGGTGACGAGCCAGGTGAAGATGCTATTGACCCTGAAAATGATACAGTATTCTTAGGTGACATGGTGATAAATGTTGACAGAGTACGACAGCAAGGCGAGGAGTTTGGACACGGTTTTGACAGAGAATGTGCGTATTTGACGGTACACTCAATACTCCATCTTCTTGGCTATGACCATGTTGACGATGAAAAGAGAAAGGCAGTTATGCGACAAAAGGAAGAGGCGATTATGTCACGTCTCGGACTTTTACGTGACTAAAGTATTTATATAGACAAAAGAGAGGAAGATTATTTTTGAATATTACAAAGACGGGTATGTTTTCCATAGTAGGTCGACCAAATGTGGGGAAAAGTACGCTTCTCAACGCTTTGGCAGGGGAGAAGATTGCTATTGTATCAAACAAACCACAGACGACACGAAATCGTATTTCAGGCATTGTCAATCGTGATGACAAGCAGTATATATTTATTGATACACCCGGTTTCCATAAACCTCGTACACGACTTGGAGACTATATGGTAAATGTAGTTGAGGAGTCTGTAAACGATACTGATGTAGTGCTTCTTGTGGTTGAACCTCAACTACACGGCAAGCAGGAGGAAATCCTTGCTGAAAATATCAAGTCGAGTGGAGTGAACTCTATTTTAATTATCAATAAAATTGATACGATAGAGAAAGAAAAACTCCTTGAAATAATCGCAGATTACAATACACTTCACGATTTTGATGCGATTATTCCTGTGTCGGCACAAAAGGGTGACGGACTTGAAATTCTCTTGTCTGAACTTGACAAATATCTTGTGGAAAGTGGAGCATTATTCCCGGAGGATATGCTAAGTGACCAGCCTGAAAAGGTTATTTTTGCCGAGTATATTCGTGAAAAAGCGTTGCGTTTACTTGACAGAGAAATTCCCCATGGTATTGCTGTTGAAATTGAAAAATTTGAGGAACGTGACAACGGAACATTGGAAATTGGTGCGGTTATATACTGTGAAAAGGACAGCCATAAGGGTATAATTATCGGTAAACAGGGAGCAATGTTAAAGAAAATTGGCTCACTTGCCCGTGCTGATATTGAGAAATTTACCGATACTAAGGTATATTTGACTCTATGGGTAAAGGTTAAAGAGGGCTGGCGTGACAACAGATACTTAATGCGGAGTTTTGGATATGAATCTTAAAACGAGAGGTCTCGTTATAGGTGAGCAGATCGTTAAGGAGAGTAACCGATACATTACCGTTTTGACTGAGAGTGAGGGACTTATAAGAGCGACGGCTTATGGTGCACAAAAGACATCAAGCCCAATTTCAGCACAAACAAGGCTGTTTGCCTGTGCAGACTTTAATTTCTCACAACGTAACGGATATTATAAAGTGGAAACGGCTGATACGGTGGAGACGTTTTTTGAACTGTCGGAGTCTGTTGAGAATGTAGCGGTAGCATCATACTTTTGTGAACTCTTATCTGATGTGGCTATTGCAGGAGTGGCAGACGGTGAAATTTTGCGTCTTGCACTATATGCATTATATGCCCTTACAAAACAGGGGTGCAATCACAGTCTTGTCAAAGCGGTATTTGAACTACGACTTATGGTTCTTTCAGGGTATGAGCCTGAATTCTGGTATTGCGGTGAGTGTGGCTGCCCTATAGAGGGAGAGGCTCGATTCTCTGTCACTGACGGTGTACTTGTATGTATGCGGTGCAAAAGGAAAACCATATCAGAGTGTATACTTACACCGTCGGCACTTGAGGCTATGCGGTATGTTCTTACTGCACCTGTAGAGAAAGTATTTCGCTTTACGCTTGGTAAAGAGTCTGAAAACTCAATGTCCGCAGCGAGTGAAGCATACGTACTTAAACAACTTGACAGAAGTTACCGTAGCCTTGATGTATATAAATCGGTAACGGCATTTTCTGCGGTAGCAGGTATTGAAACTTAAACATACGTTATATTGGAAAGGCAATCGTATATGACACTATATGAAAAGTCAATGAAAACTCTCGAACTGGATGCTGTGCTTAATGCATTATCGGCACAAGCAGTCAGTGAAATGGCGAAAGAGGAACTTATGAACTTAAAACCACTTCGCTATGTAGAGGATATTCAAAAGAAAATGACAGAGTGTGAAGATGCTATGCGTCTTATGCTCAAACGTCAAACGCCTGCATTTGCAGGACTTAAAGATTTGACGGCATCTATTAAACGTGCCCAGATGGGTGGCGTTTTGAATATGGCAGAACTTCTTAGTATTGCACGACTTCTTCGTACTGCACGGCAAATGAAAGATTACAACGCAGACGAGGAGCGGGAAACGTCTCTTGATCAGATGTTTCGTATGCTGTCGGCAAACAAATATTTAGAAGAAAAGATTGATAGTGCAATTCTATCGGAAGATGAAATATCAGACAGTGCATCGTCAGAACTTCTAAATATTCGCCGTCAAATGAGGTCTGTTAATAATCGTGTTCGTGAAGTACTTCATAAAATTATATCAAGTTCAAATTACTCTCGTTACTTGCAGGAAAATATAATAACTGTTCGTGGTGACAGATTTGTTGTACCTGTAAAGGCGGAGTTTCGTGGTGAAGTGCAGGGCCTTGTCCATGACGTAAGTGCAAGCGGTGCCACCTTATTTATAGAGCCTGTATCTGTCGTTGAGGCAAACAATGAACTGAAAATGCTTGCAGGACGTGAACAAAAGGAAATTGAGAGGATACTTGCTGAGTTTAGTGATGAGGTTGCAGGCTTTGCTGAGGGTATTATAGATGATATGCGTGTGTTAACATACCTTGACTGCGTATTTGCAAAGGCAAAGTATGCGTTGCAAATTGATGCCGTTAAGCCGACTGTAACAGATGATGGCTGTATTGACCTTGTACGTGCAAAACACCCTCTCCTTGAAAAGAAGAAGGCTGTACCTATTGATATACACATTGGAAAAACGTATGATACACTCGTTATCACCGGCCCAAATACCGGTGGTAAGACGGTTGCACTTAAAACTCTTGGACTGTTGACGCTCATGGTACAGTGTGGACTCCACATTCCTGTAAGTGAGAGAAGTAGTGTATCTTTGACAGGCAGTATATATGCCGATATAGGAGACGAACAAAGTATATCTCAATCTCTGTCTACATTCTCATCTCACATGACAAATATTGTGGGAATTTTGTCGGAAATTGATGACAAAAGCCTCGTTCTGTTTGATGAACTTGGGGCAGGTACTGACCCTGTTGAGGGTGCGGCACTTGCAACGGCAATAATTGAAAATGTACGCAGAGTAGGGGCACGTGTTGCGGCAACTACTCACTATGCGGAACTTAAAAGTTATGCTCTTACAACAAAAGGTGTTGAGAATGCGGCGTGTGAATTTGACGTGGAAACACTACGTCCTACTTATAGACTTCTTATCGGTATCCCGGGAAAATCTAATGCCTTTGCTATTTCAAAACGACTTGGACTTGACGAGAATATTATAGAAGAGGCACGCTCACTTCTTCATGCAGACAATGTAAAGTTTGAAGACATATTAAATGACTTGGAACGTCAGCGTCAGCAGATGGAAAAAGATTTGGCACAGGCAGAGTTTGCAAAACGTGATGCAGAAGAGGAACGCCGTCGTGCAAAACAATCCCGTGAGGCAATTTCAAGGGATAAGGAGCGTATTCTTGACAAAGCACGTCAAGATGCCCAGTCACTTCTTGACGATACAAGGGCAACAACAGAGGTCGTATATGCAGAACTTGAAACGATGCGTAAAAAGGCACAGACAGATGCATTAAATGACAATTTGTATGAGGCAAAGGCGGCTTTAGGCAAAGGGCTTAACGACTTACAAAAGAAACTGTCGCCATATCAAAAACAGAAAACTGCACCTAAACCGTCTCGTCCGTTGAAGGTGGGAGATACTGTTGAACTGCTGTCAACAGGCACTCGTGCCACAGTTATTGAAATTGGTTCAAAGGGCGATACATTTATACTCCAAGCAGGAATTTTGAAAATCAATGCAAAGTCAAATGAAGTGCGGTTGTGCGAAACTGAAAAGACTAATGTGCAGCAAATAATTCAAAGTAAATCGCCTGGCGTTTCTGTTCATATAGGCTCAAAGACTATGAATGCAACAACTGAAATTGACTTGCGTGGACAAAATAGCGATGATGCACTTATGGAACTGTCACGTTTTATGGATTCGAGTATAATGGCGAATCTGCCATCTATACGAATTATTCACGGAAAAGGTACAGGTGTACTTCGTGCCGCAATTCATAATGTTCTTCGTCGTGACAAACGAATAAAAAGTTTTAGACTTGGAATGTATGGCGAAGGTGAGAACGGAGTTACTATCGTTGAACTGCGATAAATTTGTAAAGTTTTTTCTCTAAAACATTAAATAATGTACTATTTTGTGAAAAAACATGGTACATTTCAATAATTATTGTGTAATTCACCCATTGAATAGAGAACAGCATATAGGTATAATACTACTATAAGTATATGTGTGGCGTTCAGACCTGTAAAAAGGTTTATGCTTGTAAATCGGGCAATTAGTTCGCTGTGCTGAACCAAAATTTGGAATAGGGAGCGATGAATTGTGTTTTCTAAGGAAGTACAGGTTCTAAATCATGTAGGCCTTTATGCAAAACCCGCAACTTTATTTACCCAGAAAGCAAACGAGTTTAAGAGTACTATTTGGATTGAAAAAGAGGAACGCCGTGTGAATGCTAAAAGTTTACTTGGTATTTTGGCATTGAGCATCGGTAAGGGCGAAACAATGACAATTATTGCTGAGGGTAACGATGAGCAAGAGGCTGTTGTTGCTCTTGTTGAATTAGTTACATCAAATTTCAGTGACTAATTTTTGTGAAATTTATACGTTATCACGGAGAACCTCCCATATTTTGGGGGGTTTTTTATTATTATTACAAAAGTTACATTTTAGTTACAAAAGTTGTTGACGAATTGAAAATTTTGTAGTATTATAGTAATTGTAAAAACGGAAATTTGCTTAAATAAGAAATTGGTATTATGAACGAGTTTGAATTGCGAAAAAAAGCATTAAGTTTACCCTTGAAATCAGGCGTATATTTGATGAAAAACAGCCGAGGCGTCATACTGTATGTCGGTAAGGCGAAGATATTACGCAATAGGGTATATTCCTACTTCCACGCAGCAGGTAGTCATACGGTAAAAGTGGCTACAATGGTATCTCATGTGAGTGATTTTGATGTCATCATTACGAATACTGAATTCGAGGCACTGATGCTTGAAAATTCTCTTATCAAACATCACAAGCCTAAGTACAATATTCTTCTTAAAGATGACAAGGGGTATCCGTTTATACGAGTAGACGAGTCCCAAGCCTTTCCCTCCTTTTCCCTTGTCATGAAACGTGGCGATGATGGTGCAAAATATTTTGGACCGTATCGAGGGCGGCGAGTTGCAAACGAGGTTATTGACACCTTAAACGATACGTTTCGTTTGCCTGTGTGTACAAAGAAGTTCCCAAGAGACATTGGCAGGGTACGACCGTGTCTTAATAAACACCTTGAAAAATGCGTTTGTGTATGTGACGGCAGTATAAGAAGCGAACAGTTTCATGAACTTATTAGCCAAGCAATAATGCTTTTAGAGGGGAAAAGTGGCAATTTAACGTCCGATTTACGTAAAAAAATGGAATTGGCAGCAGAGAACCTTGATTTTGAAAAGGCGGCACGTATTCGTGACCGAATTGCTGCAATTGAGAAACTCGGTCAACGACAGAAAGTTGTTGCAAATCGTGTTCCTGACATTGATATTGTGTGTATTTATCCGGGCTTGGTTCGTTCTTGCGGAGTAGTTCTTCACTACGTTGACGGAGCGTTGCTTGGAAAGGATATTGAGATTATAGATACAACTCTTGAACAAGGTGATTTGCCCGATGCCATGGAAGAATTTATCAAGCAATATTATCGTGTTCAATCTATGATTCCATCTCTTCTTGCAGTTAACTGTGAGATTGACGAAGACGGAGTAATTTCAAGTTGGCTTTCTCAGGAAGCGGGGCATAAAGTAACGATAGAAACCCCAAAGCGTGGAGATAAACGTAGGCTTATAGAATTGGCAATGGAAAATGCTTATGAAGAGGCACGTCTTGCCACTACTACTGAGGAAAGAACAGCAAAGATTTTAGGTACTCTTGCCACGATGGCTGATATGAGTGAATTACCAACACGAATTGAAGCGTATGACATATCAAATACGGCGGGCGGAGAGAACGTAGGTGGCATGATTGTGCTTACGAATGGAAAGTTCAGCCGAGCAGACTACCGAAGGTTTCAAATTAAAAGCGTTGCAGGTCAAGATGACTATGCATCAATGGCTGAAATGATTACAAGACGATTTGAAAACTTACTTTCTGCTGACAAAGGATTTAGTGACTCTCCTCAACTTGTGTTGATTGACGGAGGTGCAACTCATGCGGCTACGGCAGTTGAGACTCTTAGACAACTTGGAGTGGCGGTGACAGTGCTTGGCATGGTAAAAGATGACAAGCATCGTACACGAGCACTTGTGACGCCTGACGGCAGAGAGATAGGTCTTTTGACAACACCATCAGTTTTTGCATTTATTGGCACGATACAAGAGGAAGTTCATAGATATACTATTGATTATCACCGCAAATTGCGTGGAAAGAAAATGACAGGTTCATCACTTGACGCTATTGATGGAATTGGCCCTCAACGGCGAAAAGCGTTGCTGAAAAGATTTCGTACCATTGAAGCGATACGGAATGCGACAGTTGAAGAATTGTCGCTGGCAGTACCAAAAAATGCTGCGAAAGCGGTGTATGACCACTATCACAACAAAACGGAGAACAAATAATGAGAGTAATAACAGGTATCGCAAGAGGCCGGAAACTTAAAAGCGTTGACGGAATGGACACTCGTCCTACAAGTGATCGCACAAAGGAATCGGTTTTTAATATTATTCAATTCGATATAGAGGGACGTGCTGTACTTGACTTGTTTGCAGGTACGGGACAGTTGGGAATAGAGGCGTTGTCAAGAGGTGCAAGGTCTGCTGATTTTGTTGACCAGCGAGCAGATTGTGTCAAAGTTATAACTGAAAATGTCAAACATACAGGCTTTGAAACAGTATCTCGGATCCATCAGACCGACTACATGGCTTTTCTCTCACGAGCAAAGGCTGAAAGTTACGGACTTATTTTCCTTGACCCTCCTTACGGCAATTCAATGCTTCAAAAGAGTCTTGAAACTATCTTTAAGCGTGATTTGCTTATGACAGGCGGTTTAATCGTGTGCGAGGGACTTCGTACAGAGGAAATGCCTGACTCATTTGGTGCTTACGAAAAAGGCAAAGAGTATCTTTACGGTAAGAGTCGTATTCAACTATACATTAAGCGTGATGCGTGTGTTGATGACACGCAGAAAGCGTAAAGAAGGGGCTGTTGAAATGAGAATAGCGGTATATCCCGGCAGTTTTGACCCGGTTACTAACGGGCATCTCGACATCATCAGCCGTGCCGGAGCATTATACGATAAACTTATCGTGGCGGTACTTGTCAATTCAAACAAGAAACCGTATTTTTCCGTTGAGGAGCGAGTTGAGTTGCTGAAATCGACTATCCCTCATGTAGAAAACTGCGAAATTGAGGTTATGGCATTTGATGGACTTTTAGCAGAGTTTGCGTCTAAAGTCGGTGCTTGTACCATAATTAAGGGCTTACGTGCTGTATCTGACTTTGAGTACGAATTTCAGATGGCACTTGCCAACAGAAAATTAAATCCAGATGTGGACACTGTCTTTTTGATGACCAGTAATGCAAATATGTATTTAAGTTCAAGTCTTGTCCGTGAAATCGGACGATTAGGCGGCGATTTGTCTGACTTTGTACCACCACAGGTGGAAAAGGCAATGGCAAAGCGTGTGAGAGAGTTATTGCTCTACTCAAAAGAATAATTTGTGTATCTCCGCAAAATGCGGTGAAACGGTAGGATACATCCTACCGAATAATAAATAAAAATACGAAAGGGGCAAAAGTCATGGCAGGCGGAATCGAAGATATCATTGACATCTTGTACAATATGGTGGAGGATGCACACATCGTGCCTTTTGGCAAAGGAAAGGCAATGGTAGACAGGGAGAAAGTTCTTGACCTTTTGGACGAGGTTAGAGGCAACCTTCCTGCAGACATTAAGGCAGCACACGACATCGTTGAGAAGCGTAATGAACTTCTTGAAAATGCAAAGCGTGAGGCAGATGCAATTCAAAAAGAGGCAGAGAATAAGGCACGTGCTATGGTAGATGAGAGTGAACTTGTTAACCTTGCAAAACGCCGTGCAAATGAAATAATTGCTAACTCTGAAACAAAGTCCAAGGAAATTAAGGACATGACAAACGCATACTGCGAAGAAATACTTAAGAAAACTGAAACAGCAGTACAGAAGTCTTTGACCGATATTTCTACATTGCGTACCCAGTTTAATCAGGCTGTAAACGTAAATAAGTAAGGTAAAAAACAAATGTAAATAACGAAGATTCCGACTCCACACCCTCGGAATCTTCGTAGAAACATTTGTTCTGTACCAAAAAACCTAAAAAAATGTGATTTTTTTCATTTTTTTTGAAAAAAAGTTAAAATTTCCTCTTGCTTTTTTCTAAATTGCTGTTATAATAGTAAGTAGTTGGTGGAAGAAAGTGGCGGAAAGTGGTAAAAACACCCACCAACAAGGCGAAGGGTGGTGTGGCAATATGACAGGTGAGTTTCTTCATTCTATTGATGTGAAGGGACGTCTTATGTTCCCGTCAAGACTTAAAGAAGAACTTGGCGAGTCCTTTTATGTAACGAAGGGCTTGGATCACTGTCTGTTTGTCTACTCACTCGAGGCATGGAAAGCGTTTGAGGACAAAATTCGTTCACTTCCGATTTCAAAGTCGAGAGATTTACAGCGTTTTTTCTTCTCAGGGGCTTGTCTTTGCACTTGTGACGGTCAGGGACGAATTCTTCTTCCACAGACTTTGCGTGAGTATGCAGGTCTTAAAAAGGAACTTTGTACGATAGGCGTATCAGAAAGAGCAGAAATTTGGGATGCAGAACGCTGGCAACAGTACAATTCTAATATGGAGAAGGATTCTGAAAAGATTGCCGAGGCGATGGAGGAACTTGGATTTTAATGGAGCGAAAACACGTTTCGGTACTGTATGAGGAGAGCGTTAATCTTCTTAATGTGAAGCCTGACGGCATCTATGTAGATGCTACTATGGGCGGAGCGGGACATAGTGCGTATATTGCAGGCAAGTTGAGTAGCGGTCATCTGTTTGCATTTGATAAAGATGATGTTGCTATTTTTGAGGCAGCAAAGAAGTTGGAGTCAGTTAAGGATCGTGTAACGGTTATTCGCAGCGACTTCCGCTTTATGAAAGAAAGACTTACTGATATTGGCGTAAATGGCGTAGACGGAATATTGTTTGACATTGGCGTATCGTCATTTCAACTTGACGAGGCTGACAGAGGTTTTTCCTATATGCAGGACGCTGCCCTTGATATGCGTATGGATCAAACCCAAGCACTTGACGCAAAGGAATTGGTTAATACCTTGTCCTTTGAAGAACTGAGAGACATTCTTTACACCTATGGCGAGGAACGATATGCATCTGCAATCGCATCGCTAATTGTAAAGACGAGAGAAACACACGAAATTACAAGTACATTAGAACTTGCGGATATATGCAGAGCCGCAATGCCTCCGTCAGCACGCAGAGAAAAGCAACACCCTGCAAAGAGAACTTTTCAGGCGTTGCGTATCGTTGTCAATGACGAACTTGGTGCTTTGAAAGAGGCACTTGACAAGGCAGTTGCACTTCTTAATCCGGGGGGAAGAGTTCTTGTAATTACTTTCCATTCCTTGGAGGATAGGATAGTAAAACAGTGTTTTGCAAGTTATGCGAAAGGCTGTACCTGTCCATCGGACTTTCCAGTTTGTGTGTGCGGAAAGAAACCGACATTGAAACTCTTAGGGTCTAAGCCTGTAGTTCCCTCTAATGAGGAACTTAAGGCAAATCCACGAGCACGTAGTGCAAAACTTCGTACCGCAGTTAAATTGTAAAAAAACATTAACGGAGGGATATGAGTGGCAAACACGTCAAACCTGGCGGTAAATATTAAAGAGAAAACAACGTCCGATGGAAAAACCGTTGCGACTGATAATATAGTAAAACTTGACTTGTCCCGTTTCGACAGTCGTGATACGGTTAGAGAGGCTATCCGTCATGAAAACGAGGCGAAAGGCATGAAGCCAAGGGCTGTGTCTTTGCCTAAGCGTATTTCTTTATCTGCCGTATTATACTGTTTGGCGTTTACGGCACTTGCTCTTGTTCTTTTGTTTAGTTATCTTGATTTAACTGTACTGACAGACCAAGTTGCAGACAAGCAGGCTGAACTTATGGAACTTCAAAGCCGTGAGTCTATACTTCGTACAGAGTATGACAAACGTCTTGACTTGAGCAGCATTGAAGAATATGCGGTCAATAATCTCAGTATGGTTAAACTTGAACGCAGTCAACTTGAATACATAGAGATTAAAGCCCCTGAGATGATTACTATGATCTCTCCAAACGAAAATGAAAAATTGTCATACTATTTTGCAAACCTTACCAAGAGTTTCAATGCTGTGCTTAAAAACCTCGATTAATTCTAAACGGTAAAGTTCTAAAGTAGAAGATATAGAATATAATGAAACAGTAAAAGGAGTGGGGATGCACGATTGGATGATCGTCATTTCTTCTCCTTTTTGCGTATTTGAAGAATGATTAATATGTCGGATTTAGAAAGGATGGACAGAAATTGAAACGTCCCCCAAAGATTAAACATAGTTTTCCACCTAAGATAAAATTCGCTGAAAAGAATGCACCTGTTACAGATGTTTCCGTTTTACGCAGAACAAGAGTTGTCGCTTTTGTTCTGGGTGTTGTTATGTTTGCGGTGCTTGGAGTAAAACTCTTTTCAGTACAGATGATAGAGTTTGAAAAGTATCAGCAGAGGGCTGTTGGACAGCAGACTCGAAATGAAATAATCACACCGGCAAGAGGTGCTATATACGACAGAAATATGAAAGAACTTGCAATAAGTGCAAGTGTTGAAACGGTTGCAATAAATCCTAACGCAATAAAGGCGTTGGAGGAAGATGCACACGACACCGCAGTTCTTGTTGCACAGGGTCTATCTGATATTCTCGGACTTGAGTATGATGAGATATATGAAAAAACTCAGAAAACAAAGAGTTATCATCAGTACATCATGCGAAAAATTGAAAAACCCCTTGCAGACGAAGTTCGTACATTTATAGATGCCAATAAACTAAGTGGTATCATAACGCTTTATGACGATACAAAACGCTATTATCCATACGGCACTTTTGCTTGTCATATTCTTGGTTTTTGCGGCACAGACAACAACGGACTTTATGGCGTAGAATATGAATTTGACGATGTGCTTGCAGGTGAGCCGGGTCGTGTTATAGCGGCTAAAAACAACCTCGGTGTCGATATGCCCTATGAATACGAACAGTATTATGATGCAACTGATGGTGACAGTATAGTACTGACTATTGATGAGGTAATTCAGCACTACCTTGAAAAGCATCTTGAAACGGCTTATGCTTCAACCGATGCACAGCAGGGTGTATATGGTATTGTTATGGACGTAAACACAGGTGAAATTCTTGCAATGGCAAATAAACCTGACTTTGACTTAAACGATCCATTTACAATTACAGACGAAGAAGTTCTTGCTGCACTTAATATGATGGATGAAGAACTTCGTGCAACTGAAACAAAGACTCTTCGTGAAACTCTTTGGAGAAACAAGGCTGTCAACGATACATACGAGCCCGGTTCTGTATTTAAGATTATTACAGCGTCTATGGCGGTTGAGGAAAACCTCGTATCTCAATCTGAACACTTTAACTGTTCGGGTCACATGATGATAGGTAGCGAGCGTATCGGTTGCTGGAAAACGACTGGTCACGGTAGTCAGACGTTTGCAGAGGGTGTAATGCACTCTTGTAACCCCGTATTTATGACACTCGGTCAGCGACTTGGCGCAAATACTTTCTTTAAGTATTTCCGTTCATTTGGTTTTACAGCAAAGACAGGTATTGAACTTCCTGGTGAAGCAGGTGGCTCATCTGTACTTTACTACGATGCGACTGGTCTTAAAGTGCCTACACAACTTGCTACTTCTTCTTTCGGTCAGGGCTTTAAGGTAACTCCTTTGCAGATTATATCTGCTGTAAGTGCTGTTGCAAATGGCGGTACACTGTATAAGCCGACTGTCGTTAGCCGTGTAGTTGGTGCTGACGGTACTGTTAAGCATGACTTTACTGCAGAACCTATCAGACAGGTTGTTACTAAAGAAACTTCCGATTTGATGAATAATGTGCTTTCTCTTGTTGTATCAGGTGAAACAGGTACAGGTAAGAACGCTTACGTTAAAGGCTATCAGGTATGCGGTAAGACAGGTACATCACAGAAGATGGACGCCGATGGCGGTGAGGATCTTCGTATTGCATCTTTCTTGGGATATGCTCCTGCATGGGATCCGCAAGTTGCAGTTTTAGTCGTAATTGACGAGCCAATGACCGACATAAAGGGCGGTGGCTATCTTGCAGGACCTGTTGTTGCAAATGTGCTGTCAGACGTATTGCCATACCTTAATATTGAACCTCGATACACAGAGGATGAGGCAGAAACGCTTGATGTATATACACCTAATTTTGTCGGCTTAACTCGTGAAGAGGCACAGGCAAAGGCAAAATCCGAAGGTCTTACAATTACATTCAAGGGCGATGAGAATATTATTACAGACCAAATACCGGCAGCAGGTGCTATTGTACCTAAGAATGTTGAGATGGTTCTGTATGCAGGCAGATATAAGTCAAGTTCACTTTTTACAGTACCTAATATTACAGGTATGACCCTTGGCGGTATAAATCGTCTGCTTGATGGAACAGTATTCTATGTCCGTGCTGTTGGTGCAAAGCAAAACGCACCTCTTGCGTTGAGTGTTGCACAGTATCCTGCATACGGTGAACGTGTTGAGGCAGGTACTGTTATTACAGTAGAATTTGTAGATAAAACCCAGACAGTCGAATAGTAGTTGGCAGAAAGGTGGAGGGACAATGCGTCTTGGAGAACTTTTGCATGGTGTGGATATTGTATCCTGTGCCGCAGATTTAAGTGCAGAAATTACAGATGTCTGTTTCGATTCACGCATGGTAAATGAAAAGAGCGTATATGTAGCGTCAAAACGTCCCAACGCTGATGGCCACGACTATATAAATGCTGCCATCTCGGCAGGTGCGGCAGTCATTATTTCTGAAAAGATTGTTCCCAACTACCCAAATGTCGTTGTTAAAAACGGCTGTTTTGCCCTTGCTGTAATGTCGGGAAATCTCTATGGAAATCCTGCTGAACGTATGACAATTATCGGTGTTACAGGTACAAAAGGGAAAACAACAACAGCGTATATGATAAAGTATATGCTTGAAAAAACCGTCAAGGCAAAAGTCGGTCTTATTGGTACTGTATGCAACATGGCGGGAGAAGAAATTCTTGAAAATGCAAAGAATACAACACCTGAAGCACCTCAACTTCAAGCACTGCTAAGTCAGATGGAAAAGAAGGGCTGTACTCATGTTGTAATGGAAGTTTCAAGTCATGCCCTTGCATTTGACCGCTTGACAAATATCCGTTTTAATGTGGGAATATTCAATAACTTTTCACAAGATCACCTTGACTTTCACGGCACTATGGAGAATTATCTCAAATCAAAAAGCATACTGTTTGATATAAGCGACCTTGGTGCTGTCAATATTGATGACCCTGCAAGCGAATATATAATGGAGAACACGTGGGCGAAGAAACTTACATTTGGTATTTGCAATGAAAGTGCAATGCTTCGTGGCGAAAATGTGAAACTTCTTGGCGGTGACGGTGTTTCTTTTACAGTAGAAGATGTTTCTTTTACACTTCCGATACCGGGAATGTTTACAGTATACAATGCAATGAGTACAATTAGTTGTGCTAAACTGTTAGGTATTGATTTGTCACTTGCTGCAAAGGCACTTTCAAGTATGCACGGTGTACCCGGGCGAATCGAGTCAATTCCTTGTGAAAAGCCCTTTAACGTAATTGTGGATTACGCTCACTCTCCCGACAGTATGGAAAAAGTGTTAGAGGCGGTAAAAGAGTTTACTAATGGCAAGATAATATCGGTATTTGGCTGTGGTGGTAATCGTGACCGCACAAAAAGACCGAAGATGGCACAAGCGGCGGCAAAATACTCAGATTATGTAGTTGTCACAACTGATAATCCGAGATTTGAAGAACCTATTGAGATTATTAAGGAAATTTTGCCGGGTATTTGCGATAGTAGATGTCCATACGAGGTTTTGGTTGACAGAGAGGCGGCTATTGGTAAGGCGATTTCTCTTGCAGAGTGTGGCGATACTGTTTTAATTATGGGTAAAGGTCATGAGAATTATCAAGAGATACGAGGCGTAAGACACCACTTTGATGACCGTGAAATTGCAAGAAAGTATTTGGAAACGGCGTCAAAGAGATAAAGGAGCAACGAAAACGTGGAGAAAAAATCCCTCTTAACACTTGCTAAGTGGTGTGACGGAACCCTTGAGGGTGACAACATTATTGTCAGCGATGTGTGCAGGAATACTCAGTCACTTACAAAAGGCTGTCTGTTTACACCTCTTATAGGTGCTCGTGCAGACGGACACGTATATATTTCAGATGCACTGAAAAAGGGTGCAGTTGCAACGCTGTGTGCCCGTGACGATATAAAACCCGCCTGCCCGACAATTCGTGTTTCAAATACACTTTCTGCCGTACAGGATATTGCGAAAAATTATAAAAACAACTACAATGTAAAACTTGTTGGTGTAACCGGAAGCGTTGGCAAGACTACGACTTGCAGAATGATATCCGATGTGTTAAAGACAAGTTTTCGTCTTCTTAAAACTGAGGACGATATGAATGGGCAGATTGGATTGCCCTATGCACTTCTTAATCTTGACAGTACGCATGAGGCGGCAGTTATGGAAATGGGAATGTCCCAGTATGGCGAGTTGAGTCGTCTTACAGCGATTGCAACACCTGATGTTGCCGTAATTAACTCAATAGGTACTGCTCACATTGAGTTTTTTGGAACGAGAGAGAATATACGCAAAGCGAAACTTGAAATATTAGAGGGCTTGAAGTCTGACGGTACAGCGGTACTTAGTGGTGATGAGAAACTTTTGTGGGATATTCGAGGAGATATGTCCCATAAAACCATATACTATGCCGTTGACAATATAGATGCAGACGTAGTTGGTTCGATTATTTCCTCTGATGCTCTTTCACAGACAATCAGGGTACGTGGTCTTGGCAGAGATTTTACGATTTATCTCCCCGTTGGTGGAGTTCATAACGCAAAAAATGCCCTTGCCGCTTGTGCGGTTGGTATCTCCATGGGCATTAGCGATGAAGATATTATAAAAGGCATTTCATCGTATGAAAGTGCCAAAGGTCGTCAACGAATTTTCAAACACAATGAAATGACGTTAATTGACGATTGCTATAACGCAAGTCCTGATGCGGTTAAAGCATCCCTTTTGATACTTGCATCTGTACCGTCAAATAAGCGTATTGCTGTACTTGGCGGTATGCTCGAACTTGGTGAATATTCTGTGTCTGGTCATACTGCCTGCGGTGAGATTGCGGCAAATTGTGCAACACATCTTCTTTGCTATGGTGAGGGTAGTGATGCATATCGAAACGGTGCAATTCGTGGAGGTATGAGTGAGGATAGAATTTTAATATTTGATAGCCGTGACGATATGGCGGCATACCTTAAAACTCTTGCTACATCAGGCGACACAATACTATTTAAGGGCAGTCATTCGATGAAAATAGAGGAAGTTTTGGAAAAATTCATGGAGGAATAATAGGAATGTTTGGTTCGGTAGGTGCGTTTGTCCTTGCTTTTGCAATTACTGCGGCAATTGGACCGTATGTTATTACACAACTCAGACGATTGAAAGTTGGACAAAAAATTCTTGAAATTGGCCCCAAATGGCACTTAAATAAGCAAAATATCCCTACAATGGGTGGCTTTATGTTTATTATCGGTATTGTAGTTGCTACAATTATTATGGCAGTAGTATCAGGTACAGTATCAGCAAAAGCGTATATTGCTGTACTTTGTATGGCACTTAGTTTTGGTGCTATCGGATTTTTGGACGATTATAAAAAAGTCATGAAAAAGCAAAATCTTGGCTTAACGGCACGTCAAAAATTTCTTTTACAACTTGCCGTTTCTATTGCATTTATCAGCATTATGCGATACTTAGGCATTGTGACACCAAACATATTTATTCCGTTTTTTAACGTCTCATTTGAAATTCCGTGGATAATTTACAACGTATTTATGGCGTTTGTAATTGTTGGTACAGTAAACGCTGTCAATCTTACAGATGGCTTAGACGGACTTGCCGCAGGCGTCACCCTTCCCGTAATGATTTTCTTTGGTGCTGTGGCATTTACCGTCGGACATATTTCGGCTGTGTCTTTAGCACAACTTTCATTTGCTTGTGCCGGTGCGTTGTGCGGATTTTTAATTTACAACTTCAATCCTGCAAAAGTATTTATGGGCGATACAGGCTCGCTGTTTCTTGGTGCTATGGTATGTGGACTTGCCTTTGCTCTTGATATGCCAATTCTTATTGTGCCTGTTGGACTTGTTTACATTGCAGAAACCCTGTCTGTTATTTTGCAGGTATTATATTTCAAAATCAGCGGTGGTAAGCGAATATTTAAGATGGCACCACTTCATCATCATTTTGAAATGTGTGGCTATAAAGAACGTCAAATTGTTGCCGTTGCCACTGCAATAACAGCATTTATGTGCGTTGTTACATACTTTGGAATTTATACTGTTATATAAAATATCGGCATATACTGAGGGAAGGAGTCCTACATGAAAAATAAATTCTTCAAAAAGAATACCAAAGCTGACGCCGTGCCTCAGCAAGAAGAAAACCCTTTTGTAGTCGATATGGCTGCATTGCGGTCAAATTATTCTGCCCAGGAGTCAGTGACAGCGGAAAGTGATGCACAAAATACAACACCATCTAAACGTAGACGTGGAGTATTCAACGCAAAAAAGGCAAAAAAACTGAAGAAAAAGAAACAGAAAAAAGCACTTGGAAGTCTTGATATTCCATTTTTAATGCTTGTGCTGATTCTCATGGCTGTGGGATATGTAATGATGTTTTCCGCAAGTTACACGGCAGCATACTATAAGTACGGTGATCCGTATTACTTTATCAGAAGCCAGGGTATTTATGCTGTTGGCGGTATAGTATTTATGCTTTTTGTGTCTCGCCGTTCATATAAGATTTTGAGCCGATTTGATACTATTGGTATTGTAGGTTCACTTATACTTTTGATCCTCGTTTTGATTGTAGGTAGTACATTTAACAACTCAACTCGTTGGCTTTCCGTATTTGGACTTTTCAGTTTCCAGCCATCTGAGGTTGCGAAAGTTGCGATAATTGTGGCGTTTTCAAGTTATTGCGTTAAAATGAGTGATAAAATGAAGACGTTTAAGTGGGGTATCTTGCCCTATATGTTCATTCTTGGAATTTTTGCTTTCCTTTTGATGCGTCAGCCACACTTGTCAGCAACAGTTATTATTGTTGTAACAGGTATTGTTATCATATTCCTTGGCGGTGCTAATTTAGGACATCTGACTGCTCTTGGTGCAGGTGCAGGTCTTGCAGGTTATGTGTTGGTATTTATAATGGAATACGGCAAAAGCCGTATTGATGCATGGCTTGACCCATTGGCGTATGCTTCAAGTGACGGATATCAAGTGTTGCAATCTCTGTACGCAATAGCATCAGGTGGATTGTGGGGTCTTGGTCTTGGACAGAGCCGACAAAAGCATATGTTCTTGCCTGAACCGTACAACGATTTCATTTTCTCGGTTGTAAGTGAGGAACTTGGTTTTATTGGTGCTATAGGTATTATGATACTGTTTGCACTGCTTATTGTGCGTGGATATATGATTGCCATGCGTGCAAAGGATAGATTTGGTACGCTCGTTGTTGCAGGTATTATTACCCAACTTGCCGTTCAGACTATCTTTAACATCGGCGTTGTAACGGGATTTTTCCCTGTAACAGGTGCTTCACTACCATTCTTTAGTTCAGGTGGTACTTCACTTTTGATTTTATTTGCTGAAATGGGAATTGTCCTATCAGTTTCAAGAGAAATACCTGCCAAAAAACAAGGTGAAGGCGAATAGTTAAGAGGTGTTCTATGAGAGCAATATTGTGTGGCGGTGGTACAGGAGGTCATATCAATCCGGCAATCGCTATTGCAAAGAAAATATGTATGGAGGAGTCTGACAGCGAAATTCTTTTTTGTGGTGGTGTAGGTGGTCTTGAAGAAAGACTTGTGCCACGTGAAGGGTTTAGACTTGAAACCTTTGACATCAAAGGCTTCCGCAGACGACTTGACCTTAAAAGCATTGCCTACAACTTCAAATCTTTGAAAAAGGCAATATCCTCACAAAGTAAGGCAAAAAAAGTTATACGTACATTTAAGCCTGACATTGTTATTGGCTGCGGTGGCTATGCAAGTTACCCTGTAATGAAGCAGGCACAGAGTATGGGTATCCCAACTGCCGTTCTTGAGGTAAATGTATTGCCGGGTATTACTACAAAAGTTCTTGCACGTAAAGCCTCGCTTTTAATGCTTGGCTTTGAAGATACGAAAAAGTATTTTGACACATATACAGGGAAACTGTGTGTTACAGGCAATCCTATTCGCAGAGATATTTTAGATGCAAAAAAGGAAACATCTCGCAGTGAATTAGGAATAGATAAACGTCCTCTTATCGTTTCTGTATGGGGTTCTCTCGGTGCAGAACGAATGAATGAAATTATGGTGGACTTTATTGAGTTAGAGTCACGAACTGACAGTCATAATCTCATACACGCAATCGGCGGACACGGCTACGCATGGGTGCCTGAATTGATTGTGAAAAAAGGCGTTGAACTTTCAAAACATACAAATATTGATGTTCGTGAGTATATCTATGATATGGCACGAGTTCTTTCTGCAGCAGATTTGGTACTGTGCAGAGCAGGTGCGGCAACTCTTGGAGAACTTTGCGTACTTGGTAAGCCGTGTATTATAGTACCATCACCAAACGTAGCGGAAAACCATCAAGAGAAGAACGCACGAGCCTTGGAACAGGCAGGCGGTGCCGTTGTTATATTGGAAAAGGATTGTACGGCAGATGTGCTGTACAGCGAGGCGTGCCGACTTTTATCTGACGAAATCACACTTAAAAGTATGTCTGAAAATCTAAAAAAACTTGGACAGCCTGACGCTATTGAGCGTATTTATACGGCAATTCGTGGAGTTGCACGGAAAAATCACATATAATCGCTAATTGGCATAATATATCCCGAAGGATTCTTTTTGTGATATATTCGGGAGGCTATGCCATGAGCGAGTTGGTGATAATCGGCGGAAAACCGCTGTGGGGTGAATTAAAGGTACAAGGTTCTAAAAACAGTGCTTTACCACTTTTAGCGGCAACAATCGTTACATCAGGGAAAACAACATTACATAACTGTCCACAGTTACAAGACGTTGAAACGGCGATAGAAATATTGAGGATTCTCGGTTGTAATGTAAAACGAGAGGGAAGTTGTGTTACTGTTGACTCAAGGAATGTAAATTGTGGGTATATTCCCGACAAATTGATGAGAAAAATGCGTTCTTCAGTCGTCTTTCTCGGTGCCATATTGGCACGGTTAAGACGTGGTGAATTGTATATGCCAGGCGGTTGTCGTCTTGGGCCACGACCTATTGACATACATCTGTCCTCTTTTCAACGTATGGGTGTTGTGTTTGAGGAAAATGCAGGCAAAATAAGTTGCGATGGCAAAAATATGGCGGCTTGCGACATTTCCCTTTCTTTTCCGTCAGTAGGTGCAACTGAGAATATAATGCTTGCTGCCTGTGGTTGTAACGGGCGTACCACAATACGAAATGCAGCCCGTGAGCCTGAAATTGTAGACCTACAGGCGTATCTTCGTGCCGTTGGATATGATGTCAGCGGTGCCGGAGAATCAATAATTACGATTGAAGGCAGTAGGTGTATTAAACGTACTGACGTTATACATCGTGTTATTCCGGATCGTATTGCAGCAGGCACATATCTTTGTGCGGCGGCTGCAACTGGAGGAAAAATAACTTTACATAATACGTATCCGGCCCATTACATTCCTCTTTGCGATAAACTGCGTGAGTTGGGCTGTGTTGTGGATTGTAAGGAGTTTAGCGTATCACTATCCTCTAATGGAAATCTAAAGGGAATATCATCGGTTCAAACTATGCCATATCCTGCATTTCCAACAGACCTCCAATCGCCACTTATGGCTGTTTCGTGCTTTGGACGAGATACAAGTGTTTTTGTTGAAAATATATTTGATGCAAGATACCAGCACGTACCAGAACTTGTTCGTATGGGAGCAAGAATTGATGTAATTGGTCGTGTTGCTATAGTATTTGGCGGAAATATGTTGACTGGAACACAAATGACTGCCACCGACTTACGAGGCGGTGCGGCATTGGCAGTAGCAGCACTTGGTGCTAATGGAAAGAGTCGTATAAGTGCTACGGAGCATATCGAAAGAGGATATGAACGATTTGACGAAGCATTATCAAAATTAGGCGGAGATGTACGCAGAATTTGAGGGATATAATGAAACAGAAGAAAAGAAGAAATGTGACGGACAACGGAGCGGAAAACAGACGCTCCGACCGTCGCAACGTAAAACAAACAAATAAAAAGACAGTACGTCACGGTAAAAATGTAAAGAAAAAGCGTGTCGTATATGACGGCGGTATTTCAGGAGACTTGATTTACGCAATACTTATGACGATTGCTTTAGTGGCGGCAATTGGATTTGCAACTACGCAATTTTTCAAGGTGTCGGACATTGAGGTAATAGGTAATGAACGTACATCTGCAAGCGAAATCCGTTCTGCATCGGGTATCGCACATGGGGACAAGTTGTTCTATCTCAACGGATTTGAAATCAGCCGTGATGTTTCAAAGATAATTCCATACGTTGACGAAGTTCGCATTAAACGTAGACCGCCCAGCACTGTAGTTCTTGACGTTACTGAATGTGTTCCTGTGGCAGCGATCTCCTGTGGTGGTGTCTACTACGTTATTGATAAGGATTGCAAATTGCTTGAATACTTCCCGATTACAGGTAAGTCTGAGTATCCTGTTATAACGGGGCTTAATGTTATTTCACAAACGCTTGGTGAAACTGTTGATGTAGAAGATGAACTGCGTCTTGTAAGCCTGCGTGCTATTGCAAGTGAAGTTATGACTAACGAGGATGTAGCACCACGAATCTCGGAACTTAACATGGAGAAGTTATATGATGTGTCATTTATGTACGATGGCAGACTTCGTGTTGATCTCGGTGAGGCAGATTCTCTTACGAAAAAAGTTCGACTTTTTAATGAAGTTTTGGAAAAACTTGAAGAAAGTGACAAGGGAACTGTCAGTCTAAAGAATACCGAGAGCATTACATTTCTTCCCAATTAACAGTTTTTTGTGAATTATAACGATAAAAAGGCTGAAATTAGGTCAAAATCACCCTATTTCAGTTCAAATTGAAAAAATTATGATTTTTTTGTCATTATGTGTTGACTTAATCGACAGAAACAGTTAAAATAGTATAGTATATAGAACAGTAATTACTATAGAAGTATGTTTTTAGATATTTTTTTGAACATACGCTATTTACAAAAGTGGAGGTAATGGTATGGGCTTCGAATTTGAAACAGGTTCGGAAAATGTTGTAACAATAAAAGTCATCGGCGTCGGTGGCGGTGGCAACAATGCAGTTAATAGAATGCTGAGTAGTGGCTTGCGAGGTGTTGAGTATGTTTCTGTCAACACTGATAAGCAGGCTTTGATGCATTCTCCTTGTTCTCACAAACTCCAGATTGGTGAAAAACTCACTAAGGGATTTGGTGCAGGTTCTAAGCCGGAAATCGGTAAGAAGGCTGCAGAAGAGTCAAGAAACGAAATTGCAAAAGTTCTTGAGAATACAGATATGGTATTTATTACCGCAGGTATGGGTGGCGGTACCGGTACAGGTGCGGCTCCTGTAGTTGCAGAGGTTGCTAAAGAACGTGAAATTCTTACAATTGGTGTTGTAACACGTCCATTCGATTTTGAAGGTCCAAGACGCCGTGAGCAGGCTGAACTTGGTATTGCTGCAATGAGCAGCGAAGTCGATGCGTTAATAGTTATTCCTAACGAAAGACTTAAACTTGTAAGCGAGCAAAAGATTACTTTCAAGAATGCATTTGAAGTTGCTGATAACGTACTTCGTCAGGCAATCCAGAGCATTACTGAACTTATCACTATGGAAGGTATCATCAACCTTGACTTTGCTGACGTTACTTCTATTATGAAGGGTGCAGGTTATGCACACATGGGCGTTGGTCATGCACAAGGTCGTGACAAGGCAGAACTTGCGGCTAAGATGGCCATTGAAAGTCCTCTCCTTGAAACTTCGATCAACGGTGCTAAGGGTGTTATTATCAACTTTACAGGTAGCCCCGACATCACTCTTGAAGAAGTTGACGCTGCTGCTACAATGATTAAGGAAGCAGCACATGAAACTGCACACATCATCTTTGGTGCATCTATTGACGATAACATGGAAGATGAGATTAAGGTTACTGTTATCGCAACTCAGTTTGATGGCGAAGGTGCAGGTAAAACAAGTAATGATGATGCATCTGTTGATTTTTCCTGGGACACTGCTTCCAAGTCCGATGATGACATCTACAGTGACTTGCAGAAGTTGTTCAGTGACCGTAACAAGTAAGTTTTGCAAACTTTAGAATCGCTTTGTGCCGAGTGTTTGTCTTGCGATAAGTGTGGTCTGTCTGTAACACGTAAGAATGTTGTATTTGGTGCAGGTAATGAAAATGCAACTCTTATGTTCGTAGGGGAGGGTCCCGGCGAGCAGGAGGATAATACAGGAGTACCGTTTGTCGGTGCAGCAGGACATCTGCTTGATGATTTGCTCTTATCTGTTGGTATTTCAAGGGAAGATGTGTACATTGCAAATATTGTAAAGTGCCGTCCACCATCAAACAGAGATCCAAAACCTGATGAGCAGGACGTATGTATTGACTACTTACGAAGACAAGTTCAAATAATACGTCCAAAACTTTTAGTGTGTCTCGGCAGAATTGCTGCCTGTCGTATAATTGATCCTGAGTTTCGCATTACGAAACAACATGGAATTTGGTATGATAAAAAAACGATGGAAATAATGGCGACATATCACCCGTCAGCCCTGTTGCGTGATCCGTCTAAACGCCCTGAAGCGTTCTTGGATTTTCTTCGTATTGCAGATGCACTACAGAGAATAAATCAAAATAGTTAAATGTAAGATTAAGTGCCGTATCGTTTGATACGGCACTTTTTGTGTGAATAGTAATGAAGTTTAATATATGATTCTCTCTCATTTAATTTTCAGCGTCTTAAGATACGTCTTTTGCTCGCTTGTTATCCGATAACTTTCAACTGATTTTTGTATAGTCTTGTTATGTACCCATGCGGGAAGTACTTTGTTTTGAATGTCTGTCATGTTACTACCTTAATCAGAAGAGACCTTTATTATACTTTATTATTGCATAGAGAGTTAAGGAAATCCCAATGATACAACCTACAATGACAAGGATTGCACCAACAATCGTAAAAAACTCAATTTCCGTCACTTGTGCAATAAACGAAAAATTCCAAATAGAACTATTGAAAAACCGACTATACAAGTACCACAACCTACAAGTTTTCCAAAAACTTTCTTGTTTTCCTCTGACAATCGGTGTCTGTGATACCAATGTATCGTACTTATGTTACCACGAACATTTATAACTCCAAGTACAATTAAAATAATTCCTAAAACAATAGGCGTGATATAATACTTCATTTTGTCACCTCAATCTTTTGAAACTTATCTTTATTCACCAAATAAAAGGTAGTAGTTTATATTTTACTTTTTTCTTATATTCTGTGTAACCATCAAGTTCTCTTTCTAAAACTTGTTCTTCGTTTTTTATTCTTATGACAATAATGAAAGGATAAACAAGAAATACAAAAAATGATAGTAAAGAGCCCAGAATCAAGGGAAAAGTAAGAAACAGAAAAATTGTCGCTGTATACATTGGGTGTCTTACAATTCCATAAAGTCCCGTATCAATTACTTTTTGATTTTTTACTACTTCTATTGTTCTTGATAGATATGTATTTTCATAAACAACGACGCCGAGCATAATATAGGCAAACAAAAATATAACTAAGGCAATAATCACAATGATTTTTGGAATTTGAAGAAAATTATAGCGATAACTAAGTCCTGCAATAACAAAGCCTGCGATAAACATAAGTCCGCTTAACAGCAAAACTGTTTTTTGGGTATTCTCTCTCTCTTTTGCATTTAGTCTTTTTTCTAATAATTGTGGGTTTTTAATGAATAGAACAATACCAAACACAAACATAGGAGCAAATAAAATACTCATAAATATCTGACCATTCAACCAGTTAATAGTTCCTGCCGGGATAAACAGCATTAAAGTTACAAGTATAAATCCCAATATAAATTTTATCAATGCTTTTGCCAATAGCCTCATATTGATCCTCATTTCCTCAAAAAACAAATTAAGCACTATACACGACTATCATACAGTAATATTTAAGGCTTTTCAAGAGGTTAATGAAACTAAAAACGGCATTTAGTAAAACGAAGTTATCACTCGTTAAGAAACTGTAAAAAAATAAGAGTTTTCTAAGAATAAAAAGTAATAATGCTTGCAAGGACACTTGGATACATATATAATTAGTAGGTGAGGGAAAGGTTGGAGTTAATATTGCTACGCATTTTCCTCGGAAGCGGAGGTTTTTTCATTTATGCACTATCAGTCGCAATTTATGGGTAAGTTCAAGGAGTCCTTGTCTGCGGTACTTCCCATTACTGCAATTGTCTTGCTTCTAAGTATATTTATGGTTCCTCTCGATGTTGGAGCGAGCATGATGTTCTTTGTAGGGGCCGCAATGCTCATTGTAGGTATGGCATTATTCCAACTTGGTGTTGATATGTCCATGAGCCCCATGGGCGAGGGTATCGGTGTACAGTTGAGCAAGACAAAAAAACGTACAATAATTGCAGCAGTCAGTTTACTCATTGGTATTGTGGTTACAGTGGCGGAGCCGGATTTGCAGGTTTTAGCAAATCAAGTACCGTCTATACCCAACGCTACGCTTATTTGGACTGTTGGTATCGGTGTAGGTCTTTTTTTGGCAGTTGCCGTTTTACGTATTATTCTTAAAATCGACTTGTCAAAAATACTTATGATACTTTATGCAAGTGTAATTGCCATTTCGTTTTTCATTCCAAAAGAGTTTATTGCCGTTGCTTTTGACTCCGGTGGAGTGACGACTGGACCTGTTACGGTACCATTTATAATGGCTCTCGGTGTCGGTATTTCTTCTATTCGTGCCGACAAAGATGCGTCAAGTGATAGTTTCGGACTTGTAGCGTTGTCAAGTGTAGGACCAATTCTTGCTGTACTTTTACTTGGTTGTATATTTGCACCTCAGGCAGGTGAGTACAATGCAGCACTTATTGCATCTGTCAATACGATGCAGGACGTTGCCATTGCATTTGGACGTCAATTTCCCCATTACGCAAAAGAGGTATTTATCTCTATTACTCCTATTATTGTTTTGTTTTTTATATTTCAGGCTATCAGTCACAGATATAAACGTCGTCAGAAACTTCGTATTTTAATTGGTTTTGTGTATACTTATTTGGGACTTGTGTTCTTTCTGTGCGGTGTAAATGTTGGTTTTGCCCCTGTTGGTACACTTCTTGGACGTGACTTAGCAGGTACGGCTCAACAGTGGCTACTCATTCCTATTGGAATGTTGATTGGTTATTTCATCGTCAAGGCAGAACCGGCAATACAGGTTCTCAATCAGCAAATTCAATCGGTTACAAATGGTACTATATCTGCTAAATCTATGAACTTGTGTTTATCCATCGGCGTTTCTGTAAGTGTCGGTTTGGCGATGACCCGTATCTTGTTCCAAATCCCACTCCAATGGATTATTATTCCCGGATATATTATAGCACTTATTATGTCGAGGTTTGTGCCAAAAATTTTCGTAGGTATTGCATTCGATTCAGGTGGAGTTGCAAGCGGACCTATGACATCTACATTCCTTCTTCCTCTTTGTATAGGAACTTGTGAAATGCTTGGCGGTAACATTATGATTGATGCCTTTGGAGTTGTCGCACTCGTTGCACTTACCCCCTTAATTGCAATTCAAATCATGGGACTTAGATACCAGTATAAACTCAATAAACTTGAATCTATGACAATTTCTGACGATCTTCTTCCGGAAGATAGCGATGCAATTGTCGAACTTGATGATGAATAAATTGTTTAATACAATTAATTCTTAAAGTA
Source organism: Eubacteriales bacterium (assembly GCA_045639125.1). Classification (GTDB taxonomy): domain Bacteria; phylum Bacillota; class Clostridia; order Oscillospirales; family QAMX01; genus JAZUCL01. Next base: position 61,809 of record JAZUCL010000021.1, read on the forward strand.
CTATTCCCCAAGAGGTGATATGTATATGACTCTACATGAGAAACATTCTGCGTACCGAGTGTTGGTACTTATAGTAAACCCTAAGTTGTCGGCACGTGCAACGGAAATATTTAAGGAAAACGATGTACCGATGTATTATATGCTTCACGGATATGGTACAGTATCCAGTGAAATGATGGATATTCTTGGTATGGTGAGTGCTGAGAAACATATTCTAATCGGTGTACTGCCAAAAGGCTTTGCCGATGAAATGATGCGTATGCTTCGCAGAGAATTAAAATTAGGAATTCCTAACAGCGGTATTGTATTTTCCTTTAGTGTATCGGGAGCAAATGCTCTTATATTGCGTATGCTTCAATCGTTGGAGGGTGACGAAAATCTTGGTGAAAGAAAGGGTGAAACTACTGTGTCGGATATGAAATATACAATGATTGCTGCTATTGTAAATCAGGGCTACAGTGATAATGTTATGGACGCTGCACGAGCAGTAGGAGCGACCGGCGGTACAGTGATTCGTAGCCGTTGTATTGGCGATAGTGCGGTTGTGTGGGGGCTGAGTGTTCAAGAGGAACGTGACATCGTTTTGATTATTACACCCACTGAAAAGAAACTTGCCATTATGCAAGCAATCGGTGAAAAGTGCGGAGTACACAGCGAAACAAAGGGAATAGTTATATCTGTGCCTCTTGAAAATGTGCTCGGACTTGATGAGTTTAACTAATTGTATGAACCTTGATATATGTTTAAGGCTCATATTCAAGTATAATGCTTTTTAATTTTGATTAGAGGTAAAAGTATGATTAGAACTTTAGCAAGCCACATTAAACAGTATATGAAAGCCACTGTGCTTACACCGATTTGTATGGTGCTTGAAGTGGTTATGGAAGTTATCATTCCGCTACTTATGGCCGACCTTGTTGACTATGGAATTGATGCAGGCAATATGCCTGTAATTTTGAAAATGGGTGTGGCACTTCTTGGTTCTGCATTACTATCCTTGTGCTTTGGTGTACTTGGCGGACGATTTGCCGCCACTGCATCGGCAGGATTTGCTAAGAATCTCAGACAGGCAATGTTTTATAACGTACAGAGTTTTTCATTTTCAAACATTGATAAGTTCTCAACTGCAAGCATCATTACAAGACTTACAACTGACGTTACAAACGTACAGATGGCGTTTCAAATGATGATTCGCATGGCGTTTCGTGGTCCTATAATGATGGTGTTTTCACTTATTGTTGCATTTCGTGTAAATGCAACGCTATCTCTTATATTTCTTGGGGCAATACCGATTCTTGCTCTCGGTTTATATGTGATTATACGCTTTGCACACCCGACATTTATAGGTATCTTTAAGACTTTCGATAAACTCAACGGTACTGTTGAGGAAAATCTTGCAGGTATTCGTGTTGTGAAGGCATTTAACAGAGAAAACTACGAGATTGGGAAATTTCAAAGCATTTCAGAAACCATTAGAAATGGATTTATAAAGGCTGAAAAACTTCTTGCGTGTAATATGCCTATGATGCAGTTTGCCATGTATACTTGTACCCTTTTAATATCGTGGTTCGGTGCTCGTATGATAGTGGCAAGTGGTGGTAATCCAGAACTTGGCATGACGACAGGTCAACTTATGAGCCTTTTGACATACTCTATGCAGATTTTGTCAAGCCTCATGTCTCTTTCCATGATTTTTGTTATGCTGACTATGTCAAAAGCATCAGGCGAGCGTATCGTGGAACTTTTAAGTGAAAAGAGCGATATTGTAAACCCTCAAAATCCTGTGATGAATGTTAAAAACGGTGAGATATGTTTTGACCACGTGGATTTTTCTTATGGTCGACAAGATGGGAAACTCTGTTTGTCTGATATAAATCTTCGTATCAAGTCAGGTGAAACGGTAGGTGTTCTCGGTGCGACAGGCTCGGCAAAGTCAAGTCTTGTACAACTGATACCTCGTCTTTATGATGTCAAGGGCGGTAGTGTATCAGTTGGTGGCGTGGACGTGCGAGAATATGATTTAGACACACTTCGAAACTGTGTTGCAATGGTTTTGCAAAAGAATGTGTTGTTTTCAGGTACAATAAAAGAAAATCTTCGTTGGGGCAACGAGCACGCCACCGACGAGGAAATACGTGAGGCGTGCCGTCTTGCACAGGCATCTGAATTTATAGAAAGTTTTCCCGATAGATACGATACATATATTGAGCAGGGAGGCACTAATGTATCGGGCGGTCAGAAACAGCGTCTTTGTATTGCAAGGGCAATTCTTAAAAAACCTCACATTCTTATTCTTGACGATTCCACAAGTGCTGTAGATACAAGAACTGATGCCCTAATACGAAAGGCTATGAAGGAGATTATCCCTGACACGACAAAGATTATCATTGCGCAGCGAGTTTCGTCTGTGATGGATGCGGATAAAATCATTATTCTTGACGAGGGTAAGGTAAGTGGTGTTGGAACCCACGAAGAACTTTTGAATACAAATGATATTTATCGTGAGGTATATGAATCTCAGACGAAGGGGGACAACGAAAATGAATAAACCTTCAACCACCCGTCCTCCACAAGCAATGTATGGCCCAGGTGGCCGCAGACGTCCTATGGGTAAGCCTGACGTAAAGATTGAGCCTAAGACAATAAAGAGAATGCTTTCATATTTGAAACCATTTAGTTTCCGTCTGTTAGTCGTATTATTGTGTATTGTTTTAAGTGCTGTTACGGCGGTTATATCGTCAATGTTTTTACGTACTCTTATTGACGATTACATTTCACCGCTGCTTTTGCAAGCAACACCAAACTTCTCAGGACTTCTTAGAACTATTGGTATTATGGCAGTTATATATCTTGTAGGTGTTGTTTCCGGTTTTACCTACAATAGAATTATGGCAACTATATCACAAGGTACGCTTCATAATATCCGAAGCGAGATGTTCGCCCATATGCAGAAATTGCCAATTCGATATTTTGATACGAATACAAACGGCGATATTATGAGTCGGTATACATCTGACACCAACGCATTACGTCAGATGATTTCACAGAGTTTACCGATGTCAATTTCATCTGTAATAACTATTGTATCCGTACTGTTTGCGATGCTTTCAAACAGTATTTGGCTGACGCTTTTTGTACTGTTGAGTGCATTTTTAATTACTAAATTTGCCGGTTATATTGGCAGTAACAGTGGTAAGTTTTTTGTAAAACAGCAGAAATCCATGGGTGATGTAAACGGTTACGTTGAGGAAATGATAAGCGGTCAAAAAGTCGTTAAGGTTTTTTGTTATGAGCAAAAAGCGAAAGAGGAATTTGACAGACGAAACGAAGAACTGTGCGAGAATATGACATCGGCAAACCGCTTTGCAAACATAATGGGTCCGATTCTCAATAACTTTGGACATCTTTTGTATGTTGTACTTGCAACGGCAGGGGGTGCAATGGCAATTCTTGGCGTTACAAACCTTTCTTTGACAGGCTTTGGGGTACTGACACTCGGTATGCTTGCATCGTTTCTCCAACTGTCACGAAGTTTTCTAAACCCCGTATCTCAGTTATCTCAAGAAATAAACTCCGTTATGATGGCACTTGCAGGTGCACAGCGAATTTTTGCACTTCTTGATGAAGAGCCGGAGGAGGACAACGGATACGTAACACTTGTCAGCGGACGATTTGATGAAAAAGGCCAATTTACTGAGAGTAGTGAAAAGACAGGTATATGGGCATGGAGACACCCACATTCAGACGGAACACTTACGTATACAAAACTTCAAGGCGAAGTTAGATTTTTCAATGTTGACTTTGCATACGTTGAGGGAAAGACAGTTTTGCACGATATATCCCTTTACGCAGAACCTGGACAGAAAATTGCTTTTGTAGGTGCAACAGGTGCAGGCAAGACGACAATTACAAATCTTATAAACAGATTTTATGACCTTGCTGACGGCAAAGTGCGATATGACGGTATTAACATCAATAAAATTAAAAAGTCTGATTTACGCCGAAGCCTTGGTGTTGTGCTTCAAGACGTCAATCTTTTTACAGGAACCGTTATGGAGAATATTCGATACGGCAGACTTGATGCTACAGACGAAGAGTGTATACAGGCGGCAAAACTTGCCAATGCCGATGGATTTATTCGTATGTTGCCTGACGGATACGACACAATACTGTCAGGTGACGGAAGCGGTTTATCACAAGGACAGCGACAACTAATATCTATTGCTCGTGCGGCAGTTGCAGACCCACCTGTAATGATTCTTGACGAGGCCACTTCCTCTATAGACACACGTACAGAGGCAATCGTACAGCGTGGCATGGATTCACTTATGGAGGGTAGAACAGTATTTGTAATTGCCCATAGGTTGTCAACAGTAAAAAATTCTGATGTAATTATGGTTTTAGACAAGGGAAGAATTATTGAACGTGGAAGTCATGACCAACTAATTGCAGAAAAAGGCGTATACTACCGCTTATATACAGGTGCATTTGAACTTGAATAAATATTATATTGTAATGGTTAACTGTATTAAAAAACCTGTGATTGTAAATATGCAATCACAGGTTTTTGTGTTTAGTATCGTTTGCGTTAGTAAATAGGTGTTCAAGTATTAAAGAAAACAGACAAATAGATGTGAAAAGGCGAATTTTGGCGATAAGTTCCACGATTTATTGTTAAAATGCATAAAAAAAACAACGCCATTGTTGTAGCATTGTCCGAATGTGTCATTGATTACTTGACAAAAACATGATATAATAATATTCCGTATCATAATGCAAAAGTGTACATATCCATATCAACCGCTTTATTATACTTCGTTTTTTGCGATTAGACAACAGTTTGGAGTACAAAAGTAACAACAAACCCGTGTGTTCAAATTGCGGCCGATGGCGGTAGTCATGGAGTTCAATCTTATGGAATGGAGTGATCGGCAAATGGTAAAGGACATACGTTGCGGAAGAACGCTTCGTAAAAGCTTCGCACGGCTCGAGGAGCCGATTCAGATGCCGAACCTCATCGAGGTTCAAAAGGATTCCTACAAGTGGTTTTTGGAGACAGGTCTGCGTGAAGTATTTCGTGATGTGTCTACAATTACTGACTACACCGGAAATCTTGAGTTGTCGTTTCTCGACTATACCCTTGAGGAAACGCCCAAGTATACGGTAGAGGAATGTAAGGAGCGAGATGCAACTTATGCTGCGCCCCTTAAAGTGCGTATGCGTCTGCGTAACAAGGAAACAGAGGAAATTAAAGAGCAGGAAATCTTTATGGGAGATTTTCCACTGATGACTCACAGCGGTACGTTTGTTATTAACGGTGCTGAGCGTGTTATCGTTTCCCAAATTGTTCGTTCTCCCGGTATGTACTTTGATGTCCACAACGACAAGAGCGAGAAGGCTATGTATACCGCAACGGTTATTCCTTATCGTGGTGCGTGGATTGAGTTTGAAACGGATCTTAGCGATATTTTTAGTGTCCGTATCGACAAAAACAGAAAATTGCCTGTTACTTCATTTATTAGGGCTATTGGTATTGAAACAAACGCTGAGATTATCGAATTGTTCGGTGAGGATGAGCGTTTGATTGCTACTCTTGATAAAGACCCGGCACATACTGCAGAGGAAGCACTTATTGAGATTTACAAGCGTATGCGTCCCGGTGAGCCTCCAACAGTTGACAGTGCAAAGACTTTGATTAACAACTTGTTCTTCGACCCAAGAAGATATGACTTGAGTGTCGTAGGCAGATATAAGTTCAATAAGAAACTCTCTATTGCAAAGAGATTAACAGGTAAGACTCTTGCTGAGCCTGTTGTCGATCCGCTGACTGGTGAACTTCTTGCTGAGGCAGGGGAGAACCTTAACCGTGAGAAGGCTACAATGCTTGAAGAACATGGTGTCAATGTTGCATGGGTACAAGTCGGTGACAAGAAGGTAAAAGTATTTGCCAACAATGTTGTCGATATGAAGAACTTTGTTGACTTTGATCCTAAAGAAGTTGGCGTTCGTGAAAAGGTGCGTTTTGACGTATTGACACAACTCCTTGAACAGTATTCAGGTGATGAGTTGAAGACTGCTATTAAGGATCGTATAGATGATCTTATCCCTAAACATATCACAGTTGAGGATATTTTGGCATCTATTAACTATCTTAACGGTCTTGCATCTGATATTGGTTTACCTGATGATATTGACCATCTTGGTAACCGTCGCCTTCGCTCTGTCGGTGAACTTTTGCAAAATCAGTTCCGCATTGGCTTTAGCCGTATGGAACGTGTTATCCGTGAGCGTATGACAATTCAGGATCTTGATATTGTCACACCTCAATCTCTTATAAATATACGTCCTGTAACTACGGCAATCAAGGAGTTCTTTGGTTCAAGCCCGTTGTCACAGTTCATGGATCAAAATAACCCTCTTGCAGAGTTGACACATAAGCGTCGTATGTCAGCACTTGGTCCCGGCGGTTTGTCCCGTGACCGTGCAAACTTTGAAGTTCGTGACGTTCACTACAGCCACTATGGTCGTATGTGTCCAATCGAAACTCCTGAAGGTCCTAACATTGGACTTATTTCGTATCTTGCAAGTTACGCACGTATAAATGAATACGGATTTATTGAAGCACCTTATCGTAAGATTGATAAGGCAACAGGTAAACTTACAGACGAAGTGCAGTATATGACTGCTGACATCGAAGATGAATTTATTGTTGCACAGGCTCGTGAGGAACTTGACGAAGAGGGTAGAATTAAGAATAAGCGTGTCACTTGTCGTTATCGTAATGAAATTATGGCATTCGACCGTGAGCGTGTCGATTATGTTGACTGCTCTGCTCGTATGATGGTATCTGTTGCAACTGCTATGATTCCGTTCCTTGAAAACGACGAGGCAACTCGTGCGTTGATGGGCTCTAATATGCAGCGACAGGCAGTACCGCTTCTCGTTCCTGAAGCACCTATTGTTGCAACCGGTATTGAGTATCGTGCGGCAACTGACTCCGGTGTCGTTCCTCTTGCTGAGGGCGATGGTGTTGTCACAAAGGTTTCTGCTTGTGAAATTACCATCAAATATGATGGAATAGGAGAAAAGACTCATAAACTTATTAAGTTTATACGTTCCAACCAAGGCACTTGTGTAAATCAGAAACCTGTTGTCAGCGTTGGTATGAAAGTTAAGAAGGGCGATGTAATTGCTGACGGTCCTTCTACACATGAGGGCGAAATTGCTCTTGGTCGTAACATGGTCATTGCATTTATGACATGGGAAGGCTACAACTACGAGGACGCAGTTTTGCTTAACGAACGTCTTGTAAGAGATGACATATATACATCTATTCACATTGAGGAATACGAAACAGAATCTCGTGATACTAAACTCGGACCGGAGGAAATCACTCGTGATATTCCTAATGTCGGTGAAGATGCTCTTAAGGATCTTGATGAGCGTGGTATTATTCGTATCGGTGCAGAAGTACACCCCGGCGATATTCTCGTTGGCAAGGTAACACCAAAGGGTGAAACTGAACTTACTGCTGAAGAACGACTTCTTCGTGCAATTTTCGGTGAGAAGGCACGTGAAGTACGTGATACTTCCTTGAAAGTTCCTCACGGCGAGTCAGGTATCATTGTTGACGTTAAGGTATTTACTCGTGAAAACGGCGATGAATTATCTCCTGGTGTCAACATGGTTGTTCGTTGCTACATTGCACAGAAACGTAAGATTTCTGTCGGCGATAAGATGGCTGGTCGTCACGGTAACAAGGGTGTTATTTCTCGCATTTTGCCACAAGAAGATATGCCTTTCCTGCCTGATGGCACACCTGTTGATATTGTCTTGAACCCCCTTGGCGTTCCGTCTCGTATGAACATCGGTCAGGTACTTGAAGTTCACTTGGGTATGGCGGCTAAGAAACTCGGCTGGAAGATTGCAACACCTGTATTTGATGGTGCACGAGAAGAAGATATTGCCGAGACACTTGCAATGGCAGGTATGGATCCGTCCGGTAAGACTATACTTTACGATGGTAGAACCGGTGAGCCTTTTGATAACCCTGTTACTGTCGGTGTTATGTACTTCTTGAAACTTCACCACCTTGTTGACGATAAAATTCACGCAAGAAGCACTGGTCCTTACTCACTTGTTACTCAGCAGCCTTTGGGTGGTAAAGCACAGTTTGGCGGTCAGCGTTTCGGTGAGATGGAAGTTTGGGCATTGGAAGCATACGGTGCTGCATATACGCTCCAAGAGATGCTTACAGTTAAGTCTGACGATACTGTTGGACGTGTCAAAACTTATGAAGCAATTGTCAAGGGTCACAACATTCCTCAAGCAGGTGTTCCTGAGTCCTTCAAGGTACTTGTTAAGGAACTTCAGTCTCTTGGTCTTGACGTCAAGGTTCTTGATCGCAACATGGAGGAAATTGATCTTCATGACGATGACGAAGATGACGGATATGAGCATATCTCCCACGAGGAAGAGTATGTTGAGGATCGTGATTTTGAAGATGAGGGCTACTCTGTTGAGTCCGCAGGTGGCGATGATTTGTTCGACGACCTGATGGATGATGAGGATAGCGACGAACTCGATGACGATGACTTCTTTGCGGATATTTAGGCTTTTTTAAGCTGAATAACTTTTCCACACGGCACGAAATGCTGTGCCGTGTGGAAAACTAACCGAACGAAATAACTCATGTCTAATTTGAAACAGCAAACGGACAACTTTTGTTAAAGGAGCAGGTGAACGATGGCTTATCAAAGCTTTGAAGCTATAAAAATCGGCCTTGCGTCCCCGGAAATGATTCGTAACTGGTCTTACGGAGAGGTAAAGAAGCCTGAAACCATAAATTACAGAACATTAAAACCTGAACGTGATGGTTTGTTCTGTGAGAGAATTTTTGGTCCGACTAAGGACTGGGAATGTCATTGTGGTAAGTATAAAAAGGTAAGATACAAGGGCAAGGTCTGTGACCGTTGTGGTGTTGAAGTTACGAAAAAGGCAGTACGTCGTGAACGTATGGGCCATATCGAACTTGCAGCCCCCGTATCTCATATTTGGTATTTCCGTGGAATCCCGTCCCGTATGGGCTTGATTCTTAATATGTCTCCACGTCTTTTGGAGAAGGTATTGTATTTTGCGTCTTATGTTGTTACCGATCCCGGTGATACGCCCCTTATGAAGAAACAAATTCTTTCTGAAAAGGAGTATCGTGACGCAAGAGAAAAGTACGAGGACGATTTCCGTGCAGGAATGGGTGCAGAAGCAATTAAAGAACTTCTTGCAGAGATCGACCTTGAGAAAACGTCTGCTGAACTTCATGATGAACTTAAGAACGCATCTGGACAGAAAAAAATGCGTATTGTTAAGCAACTTGAAGTTGTTGAGGCGTTCCGTGGTTCAGGAAATCGTCCTGAGTGGATGATTCTTGATGCAGTACCTGTTATTCCACCAGATATTCGTCCCATGGTACAACTTGACGGCGGCAGATTTGCTACCTCCGACTTAAATGACTTGTACCGCCGTGTTATTAACCGTAACAACCGCTTAAAAAGACTTCTTGAATTAGGTGCACCTGACATTATTGTGCGTAACGAAAAGCGTATGCTTCAGGAAGCAGTTGACGCTTTGTTTGATAACGGTCGTCGTGGCCGTCCTGTAACAGGACCCAATAATCGTGCCCTTAAGTCTTTGTCCGATATGCTTCGTGGTAAGCAGGGTAGATTCAGACAGAACCTTCTTGGTAAGCGTGTTGACTACTCCGGACGTAGCGTTATCGTTGTCGGTCCTGAACTTAAAATTTATCAGTGTGGTCTTCCCAAGGAAATGGCTCTTGAGTTGTTTAAGCCTTTCATCATGAAGAAACTTGTTGATGATGGTCTTGCCAACAACATTAAGAGTGCTAAGAAGATGGTCGAGCGTGCAAAGACTGAAGTTTGGGACGCTTTGGAGGAGATTATCCGCCAGCATCCTGTTTTGCTTAACCGTGCACCGACACTTCACAGACTTGGTATTCAGGCATTTGAGCCTGTACTTGTTGAAGGCCGTGCATTGAAACTTCACCCACTTGTTTGTACTGCGTTTAACGCTGACTTTGACGGTGACCAGATGGCTGTTCACGTACCTTTGTCTGCGGAAGCACAGAGCGAGGCACGTATTCTTATGTTGTCTGCTAACAACCTGTTAAAGCCTGTTGACGGTCTCCCAATTTCTGTACCTACACAGGATATGATTCTCGGTTCTTACTACCTTACCTATGAGCGTGAGGACGAGGAGGGTGCAGGCAAGGTATTTGCAAGTGTTGATGAGGCACTTCTTGCGTACAGTGAGGGCGTTGTTAAAATTCACGCACCAATTCGTGTTCGTGTTTCTAAGGAAATTGACGGTAAGACGATTACCGGTATTATTCCTGCAACTGTAGGACGTCTTATTTTCAATGCTAATATTCCGCAGGACCTTGGATTTATTGAACGTACTACTCCGGAAAGCCATTTGCAACTTGAAGTAACATTTACCGTTGGTAAGAAGCAACTCGGTAAAATAATTGACCGTTGTATTCGTGTTCATGGTTTCTCTGATACTGCTGAAATCCTTGACAAAATCAAGGCTATGGGCTTTAAGTATTCTACTCGTGGTGCGTTGACGATTTCCGTTTCTGATATGGTTATTCCTGAGGCTAAGTACACGCTTATCAATGAAACTGAGGCTCGTGTAGCATCAATTGATGCAAAGTACAAGAGAGGTTTCATTACTAATGATGAACGTCGTCGCCTTGTTATTACAGAATGGGATGATTGTACAAAGAAGGTATCTGCTGCACTTAGCGACAGCCTTGACAGATATAATCCAATCTACATGATGGCTGACTCCGGTGCTCGTGGTAGCCAGACTCAGATTCGTCAGCTTGCCGGTATGCGTGGTCTGCTTGCAGATACGTCTGGTAAGACTATCGAAATTCCAATTAAGGCTAACTTCCGTGAAGGTCTTACAGTTCTTGAGTTCTTTATCTCCTCTCGTGGTGCGAGAAAAGGACAGGCGGATACGGCTCTTCGTACTGCTGACTCAGGTTACCTTACCCGCCGTCTTGTTGACGTATCGCAGGATGTAATTATCCGTGAGGTTGACTGTGGTTGCACAGATGGTATTGAAATTTACGATATTACTCAAGGTAAGCAACTTATTGAGCCGTTCTTCGATCGTCTTGTAGGTCGTTACCTTGTAGATGATCTTGTAGATGAAAAGACGGGCGAATTGATTGCATCTAAGGATGTAATGCTCAGCGAAGAAGACGCACAACGTATTATTGATGCTGGTATTGAGCGTGTTAAAATTCGTTCTGTACTCACATGTAACTCCCGCTACGGCGTTTGTTCCAAGTGTTATGGTGTTAACCTTGCAACTGGTAAGCCTGTTGCAATTGGTGAAGCAGTTGGTATTATCGCTGCTCAGTCTATCGGTGAACCTGGTACTCAGCTTACCATGCGTACTTTCCACCAGGGTGGTGTCGCAGGTGACGATATTACCCAAGGTCTGCCCAGAGTTGAAGAACTGTTTGAGGCAAGAAAACCCAAGCGTGTTGCTACTCTTACTGAACTTTCAGGCAAGATTTCCATTGAGGAAATCCGCCGTGGTACTATGAGAAATGTTACCGTTACAAATGAGGAGACTGGTGAGGCCGTTTCATACCAGATCCCATTTGGTGCTAAGTTGAAAGTACACGAGGGCGATACAGTTCGTGCCGGTGAGGAATTGACTGAGGGTGCACTTAATCCTCACGATGTACTTCGTGTTAAAGGTGTCAGTGCAGTTCATGCATACCTTATCCAAGAAGTACAGAAAGTGTATCGTCAGCAGGGTGTTGACATTAACGATAAGCACATTGAGGTTATTTGCCGTCAGATGATGCGTAAAATCAAAATTGACGATGCAGGTGATACTGACTTGCTTATCGGTTCACAAGTTGACGTATTTGAACTTCGTCAAAAGAACTTGGAGATTGAAGCACGTATACAAAATGGAGAAACAGGTCTTCTGCCTGCAAGAGGTACTCCTGTTATTCTCGGTATTACAAGAGCATCTCTTGCTACCGAGTCGTTTCTTAGTGCGGCTTCCTTCCAGGAAACTACAAGAGTTCTTACCGATGCAGCAATTAAGTGTAAAGTTGACCCACTTATCGGTCTTAAAGAGAACGTCCTAATCGGTAAACTTGTACCTGCAGGTTCAGGTATGGACATCTATCGTGAGGGTTTTGAGGTAGATGTAGACGCAGATGTAGACGTACAATAGCCGGAAGTGCTCAAATTTGTACAGTATAACAGTTGACGAAACGATATTTTTTCGATATAATTGTTTCGTTGCGGCATGAAAGGCGGAGGTATACCATGTTGTCGAAACTCCGAAACTCAAGCAAGGTAATTGGTCTCAAGCAGTCAAAGAGAGCAATCATTGACGGAATTGCTTGTTTGTGTTTTCTTGCAAGAGATGCAGAACAACGGCTGACTACACCTATTGAGACACTGTGTCAAGAGCATGGCGTTGAGATAGTGTATGTAGATACGATGCGTTTGTTGGGAGATGCCTGCGGAATTGAAGTTGGTGCAGCCGTCGCTGTATTGCTTAAATAGATTACGCAGATACGAAATGGTATAAAAGTATCAATTCGTGTGAAAACTATTCCTTAGTTGTTATTTATCACAGTATGTCGCTGTTTTAAGCGACATACTGTGGTCAATATAAAAATTTTATTCAAAGGAGGTGTACAAATGCCGACATTTAATCAGCTTGTCAGAAAGGGCAGAGAGGAAGTTACCTACAAGTCTACTGCTCCTGCACTCCAAAAGGGTCTTAATACTCTGAATAAGTCGCAGACAAACCTGAGTTCTCCCCAAAAGCGTGGCGTGTGCACAGCAGTAAGAACTTCTACCCCGAAAAAGCCTAACTCTGCTTTGCGTAAGATTGCCCGTGTACGTTTGACCAATGGTATCGAGGTTACAGCATATATCCCCGGTATCGGCCACAACTTGCAGGAGCACTCCGTTGTCATGATCCGTGGTGGACGTGTTAAGGACCTTCCTGGTGTCCGTTATCACATCATCCGTGGTACTCTTGATACACAGGGTGTTGCAAATCGTAAGCAGTCCCGCTCACTTTATGGTGCTAAGAAGCCCAAGGCGGCCGCTGCAAAGAAGTAATTGACGGCGTAAAAACGCATGTCTGAAAGGTAATTTACCTTTCCGTGCTTTGCCCGATACCATATTTGATTGAAAAGTTTTGTTCTTGGATATGTCAAAGACTGTGTAACGGCAGGGCGCACACGAATCGGCAGAAAGTGCCGATGTGTTATAGTTTAACTATGCACTTTATCGAGTACCTATGAAATCATACTGTGAAGGAGGGAAGCAAAGTGCCCAGAAGAGGATTTGTTCCCAAGAGAGACGTTTTGCCCGATCCTGTGTACAATTCTGTGTTGGTAACCAAACTTGTTAACAACATTATGTACGATGGTAAGAAGGGCGTTGCTCAGAAAATTGTTTACGGAGCATTTGACATCGTCAAGGAAAAAACCGGCAAGAACCCGGAGGAAGTATTCGTAGCCGCTATGGACAACATCATGCCTGTTCTTGAAATCAAGGCAAGACGTGTTGGTGGTGCTACTTATCAGGTTCCTATGGAGGTTCGCCCAGAAAGACGTCAGACACTTGGTCTGCGTTGGATAACCACTTACTCTCGTGCAAGAAGCGAGAGAACAATGAAGGAACGCCTTGCAGCCGAGATTATGGATGCTGTCAACAATCTCGGTAACTCTGTCAAGAAGCGTGATGATACCCACAAAATGGCTGAAGCGAATAAGGCATTCGCACATTACAGATGGTAGTCTCTATTCGTACCTAAGCGTATCGTTTTGGCGGTTACCGTACAAATTCTATTTAGAAACACGTTGCGGAGCGACTTGAACGACGCTCATAATTCGTGGAAGGAGACAATGACTAATGCCCAGAGAATATTCTTTGGAAATGACCCGTAACATCGGTATCATGGCGCATATCGATGCTGGTAAAACCACAACCACCGAGAGAATTTTGTTCTACACCGGTGTAAACTACAAAATTGGTGAGACCCATGAGGGTAACGCTACAATGGACTGGATGGAGCAGGAGCAAGAGCGTGGTATTACTATCACTTCTGCTGCTACCACTTGTCATTGGAAAGATCACCGTATCAACATAATTGACACCCCCGGACACGTTGACTTTACCGTAGAAGTTGAGCGTTCATTGCGTGTACTTGACGGTTCTGTTACCGTATTTTGTGCTAAGGGTGGTGTTGAACCCCAGTCAGAGACAGTTTGGCATCAGGCTGACAAGTATCATGTTCCCCGTATGGCATACATCAACAAGATGGACATCATGGGTGCGGATTTCTACAATGTTGTCAATATGATGAAGGATCGTCTCAAGACTAATCCTGTACCGATTCAACTTCCAATTGGTGCTGAGGAAACTTTCAAGGGTGTTGTTGACCTTATCGAAATGAAGGCTTATGTCTACTATGATGATAAGGGCAAGGACATTCGTTGTGAAGAAATCCCTGCTGATATGCTTGAGAAGGCTGAGGAGTACAGAAGTCACTTACTGGAGAGCATCTCCGAGTTTGATGACGAAATTATGATGAAGTACCTTGAAGGTGAAGAAATCTCCGAGGACGAAATTCATGCAGCACTCCGTCAGGCAACACTTGCTGTTAAGGCTATCCCTGTTGTCTGCGGTACTTCTTATAAGAATAAAGGCGTACAGCGTATGCTTGACGCAGTTATTCGTTATATGCCTTCTCCTCTTGATAAGAAGGCTATTGATGGTATTGATCCTGACACAGGTGACGCTGACAGCCGTGGTCCAAGTGATGACGAGCCATTCTCAGCACTTGCTTTCAAGATCATGACCGACCCCTATGTTGGAAAACTCTGCTTCTTCAGAGTTTACTCCGGCACACTTGAGACCGGTTCTTCCGTTCTCAACTCCACAAAGGGTGTTCGTGAGCGTGTTGGTCGTATCCTTCAGATGCACGCTAACGACCGTAAGGATATTTCTATGGTATATTCCGGCGATATTGCTGCTGCAGTAGGTCTTAAGAATACTACCACAGGTGATACTCTTTGTGATGAGAAGCATCCCATTATTCTTGAGTCTATGGAATTCCCCGAGCCTGTTATCCGTGTTGCTATCGAACCCAAGACCAAGGCTGGTCAGGAGAAGATGGGCATCGCTCTTTCCAAACTCGCTGAGGAAGACCCCACATTCAGAACCTACACAGACGAAGAAACCGGACAGACTATTATCGCAGGTATGGGTGAACTCCACCTTGAGATTATCGTTGACCGTCTCCTTCGTGAGTTTAAGGTTGAGGCTAATGTTGGTAAGCCACAGGTTGCCTATAAGGAAACCGTTAAGAAAACTGCTGATGTTGACGTGAAGTATGCTCGTCAATCCGGTGGTCGTGGCCAGTTCGGACATGTTAAGATCATTCTTGAGCCTAACGAGTCTGGTAAGGGTTATGAGTTTGTCAACAAAATCGTTGGTGGTGCTATTCCTAAGGAATATATTCCCGCTGTTGACCAAGGTATTCAGGGTGCTATGCAGTCCGGTGTACTTGCAGGTTACAACGTAGTTGACGTAAAGGTTACACTTTATGATGGTTCATACCATGAAGTTGACTCCTCTGAAATGGCGTTCAAGATTGCCGGTTCTATGGCATTTAAGGAAGCGTGCCGTAAGGCAGAGCCTGTTATCATGGAGCCTATCATGAAGGTAGCAGTTATCGTTCCAGAGCAGTACATGGGTGACGTAATCGGTGACCTTAACTCTCGTCGTGGTCAGATTCAAGGTATGGAAGCACGTAATGGCGTTGAGCAGATTGACGCATTTGTGCCCCTTTCCGAGATGTTCGGTTACGCTACTGACCTTCGTTCTCGTACACAGGGTCGTGGTCAGTACTCTATGGAACCATCTCACTACATCGAGTTGCCTAAGAGTCTTTCTGAAAAGATTATTGCGGCAAACGGTCGTAAGGAAGCGTAACTTTAACCTCTTTTTGCAGCAAAGTTGATAATTTTTGTGATTTCTATCAAAAATTTTCAAAATAATAGTTGCAAAATTTAAATCTTTGTATTAAAATATAAATGTATTTTATTTAAGTGTGGAATTAAAATAATGTCCGCATAAATAAGGAGGATTTACAATGGCAAAGGCTAAATTTGAAAGAAATAAACCCCACGTTAACATTGGTACTATCGGTCACGTTGACCATGGTAAGACTTCTCTTACTGCTGCTATTACCAAGACTCTTGCTTTCCTCGGCCAGGCTAAGTACGAAGCATACGACATGATCGACAAGGCTCCCGAAGAGAGAGAGCGTGGTATTACTATCAATACCGCACACGTTGAGTATGAGACCACTGCTCGTCACTACGCTCACGTTGACTGCCCCGGACACGCCGACTACGTTAAGAACATGATCACCGGTGCTGCTCAGATGGACGGTGCTATCCTTGTTGTTTCCGCTGCTGACGGCCCCATGCCTCAGACCAGAGAGCATATCTTGCTTTCTCGTCAGGTTGGTGTTCCTTACATCGTAGTATTCATGAACAAGGCTGACCAGGTTGACGATCCTGAACTTCTTGATCTTGTTGAGATGGAAATCCGTGAGATGCTCAACGAGTACGAGTTCCCGGGTGATGACGTTCCTGTTATCCGTGGTTCTGCTCTTATGGCACTTGAGTGTGCTTCTAACGACATCAACGCTCCTGAGTATGCTCCTATCGTAGAACTCATGAACGCTGTTGACGAGTATATCCCCACTCCTGAGCGTAAGTCTGACCTTCCCTTCATCATGCCTGTCGAGGACGTATTCTCCATCACCGGTCGTGGTACTGTTGCTACCGGTAGAGTTGAGCGTGGCGTTGTTAAGATGGGTGAAGAAGTTGAAATCGTAGGTCTTATGGATGCTCCTAAGAAGACTGTTGTTACTGGTATCGAAATGTTCCGTAAACTTCTTGACTATGCAGAAGCAGGCGATAACATTGGTACTCTTCTTCGTGGTATCAACAAGACTGATATCGAGCGTGGCCAGGTTCTTGCTAAGCCCGGCTCCATCAAGCCCCTTACTCAGTTCCATGGTCAAGTTTACGTTTTGACCAAGGAAGAGGGTGGCCGTCATACTCCTTTCTTCAACAACTATCGTCCTCAGTTCTACTTCCGTACAACTGACGTTACCGGCGTAGTTTCTCTTCCCGAGGGTACTGAGATGTGTATGCCTGGTGATAACGTTGAGATGGACGTTTCTCTTATCACTCCTATCGCTATCGAAGAGGGTCTCCGCTTCGCTATCCGTGAGGGTGGTAGAACTGTTGGTTCTGGCGTTGTTACAAAGTGCAACTAATTTCTAAATAATTAAAGTGCTGTCCTTCTGGACAGCACTTTTTTTCTGGGTTGTCCTTTGTGGCATTATACTTTTGTTTCAGTATATAATTATTTAACGCTTTAAGTGTTGCAACATAAATATATATTGTCTACAAAAAATCTACCTACACTCTTGCAAAAAAGATTTGAATATGGTATACTTACTATGTAAACTTCAGGGCGGGGTGTAACTCCCCACCGGTGGTAAATGGCATGTGTTGCCAAAGCCCACGAGCATTTTGCTGAATCGGTGAAATTCCGATGCCGACAGTATAGTCTGGATGAAAGAAGTTGCAAATTGTTGGCGGTTTTATTCTGCTGCTCCTTTGCTTTGCCCTGAAATAAATTCAGGGTATTTTATTTATTAAGGAGTAAAAGTTATGAATACGAGAAAACTTACTACAATGGCAATTTTAGCGGCAATTTCAGTGGTCTTAGTGTATCTTGTGCATTTTCCAATTTTCCCTGCCGCATCGTATCTTGAATATGATCCCGCTGATATACCTCTCATGATTGCTGCATTCATGTATGGACCTGTAGCAGGTTTATTGGTGACTGCTGTTACTTGTGCAATTCAGGCTATGACAGTTAGTGCTTCGTCAGGAATAATCGGATTTTTCATGCATTTCTTTGCAACTGGTGCGTTGGTGATTGTTTCAGGCATTATTTCACGAAAGTGTAAGTCTAATATTGGAAATGTAGTTGCACTTATAGTAGGTATTTTAGTTGCAACTTTCCTTATGATTCCGCTGAATCTTATTTTCACTCCAATGTATGGTACTCCTATTGAGGCAGTAAAATCACTGCTGTTTCCTGTAATTGTACCATTTAATCTGATAAAATTTACGCTCAATTCAGTAATAACCTTCCTTGTTTATACTGCTATCAAGGGGCATATCAAGAATTGATTGGAACACACCCCTACTTTGTCATAGTATAAAGTAGGGGTGTATAATATGATTTTCTTTGATGGGCTGATTTCCTACTTATGCTGTGTAGCAATTTATTACTCTGTTTCTTCCATATATCACCTAATACTAAAAAAATTACGAGGTAAACCAAATGGCTTCCAACGAGTTGATAAGTATTGACGGCCGTGCAATATCCGTTATGTTTAGAAATGAGGAAAACGGATATTCTGTACTGAAATTTGAAACTGATGATGGTCAGACAATTACTGTTGTTGGCTGTATTCCATGTGCAGCACCGGGGGAGTATTATACACTTGTGGGAACGTGGACAGAGCATCCAAGTTATGGTGCTCAGTTTAAGACGGAGCGTTTTGACCGCAGTTTACCCGATGACGAGGAAGGAATTGCGATGTTTATCGGCTCCGGCATAATTCCGGGAGTAGGTAATACTTTGGCAGAACGTATAGTGGATATGTTTGGTACTGATACGTTTGATGTGTTGGCAGGCTATCCAGAAAAACTTTCACAAGTGCGTGGAATTACTGAGAAGAAAGCATCTGAAATTACAGCAAATTTTTCTGAACAACTTAATTTACGCAGAATTTTGGAGTTTATGCTTTCTTACGGATTTACTGCTGATGTGGCTATGCGTTTATACTCACGACTTGGACCTCTTGCTGTAGATGCAGTGCGTAGAAATCCTTACATCCTTGTAGACGACTACTATGGCGTATCTTTTGACGACGCAGACGGATTTGCTGCAGCACTTGGTATTGACCCTGACTCAACTATGCGTGTTGAGGCAGCGGTACGATACACTTTGATTTTTAACGGTTCAAACGGACACGTTTTTATTCCTTATGAAAAACTGTTTACTGCAACTGCTCAACTTCTGAAAAACGTATCTCGTGAGTTATATGATGAGGCAATGGCGGAACTCGAGGAGCGTGGCGATATTGTTCGTGAAACAATATGCAAGCAAGACGCCTGCTATCTTGAAACCATGTACGATGCGGAATGTAGTGTTGCAGAAAAACTATATTCGCTTATCAGACTTCCTCAAAAACTGTCGGATATGGATATGCTTCTTGATGCTGCCCAGGAGCATCTTAATATTACTTATGCCACTTGTCAGCGTGATGCTATTCGTATGGCGATTGCAAATCAAGTGATGATATTGACAGGTGGACCCGGTACGGGAAAGACGACTACAATTCGTGGCATAATATATATGTTTGAGGAAATGGGACTTAGTATTTCCCTTGCGGCACCGACAGGACGTGCTGCAAAACGTATGAGTGAGTTGTGCGGACGTGAAGCAAAGACGATCCACAGACTTCTTGAAACTACATTTACTCCCGATGGTCTTTCACAGATGTTTGGAAGAAATGAGGACAACCAACTTGATACAGATGTAGTTATTGTTGACGAACTTTCAATGGTTGATATACAACTAATGCGTGGACTCCTTGACGCACTTCGTCCAAACACACGACTTATAATGGTCGGTGACTATGACCAGTTGCCGAGTGTCGGTGCAGGCAATGTTCTTCGAGATTTAATTGGAAGTGGCTGTATTCCAACGGCACATCTTACGGAGATTTTCAGACAGGCACAAGAGAGCATGATTGTTATGAACGCTCATGCTATCAATGCAGGGGGAAAGATTGACCTTAAAAGTAGTAAGGACTTCTTCTTTATGCGTAGAGTTGAACCTTATGACATTGTTGAAACGGTGACGCAATTGTGTAAGACTCGTCTGCCGTCATATTTTAATCTCGAACCACGTGATATTCAAGTTATTAGCCCGTCAAAAATGCGTGAAACAGGTACATATTCATTAAACCGCAGTTTACAGTCTGCACTTAATCCCCCGAGAAGTGACAGAAATGAGAAAAAGCATGGTGAGACTATTTTTCGTGTTGGTGACAGGGTAATGCAAATACGCAACAACTACGATATAAATTGGCACAAGGCAGACGGCAGCGAGGCGGGTCTTGGCATTTTCAATGGGGATATTGGCGTTATAGAGGAGATAAATCCAGAAACAGAACTTATTACAATCCGTTTTGACGACAAACTCGCCACCTACTCAACAGAATTGTTAGGTGAGTTGGAACTTGCCTATGCAATCACTGTACACAAATCACAAGGTAGTGAATTTCCTGCTGTTGTACTTACCGCAGTTGATGCACCAAGACGATTACTGTCAAGAAATCTACTGTACACGGCGGTAACGAGAGCAAAACAGTATCTTGTTATTGTTGGAACTCAGGAAGTTTTGGAGCAAATGATTGAGAACAATATTCAACACAAACGGTATACAGCACTGAGAGTACGTCTACGCAGGCTTTGTAAAAGTGAGGCGGAATGTAAATGAGGCGTATTCTTAATTTTGTAAAAGAGATATTTTATCCTAAACGCTGTATCTTCTGCAAGGCGTATATCGATAATCTCAACGACAATATATTGTGTTGTAGTGATTGTGAGAGAAAACTAATTGATGTAAAGACTATTACAGATAAAACGAATACACGTTGCCTTAGTGCGTCTGTATATGCTGACAACATGCGACTTGCAATCCACAGGTTTAAGTTTAGAGGTAGAATACAGTATGCCAAGACATTAGCGTATTTTCTTCATCGTGCCGTAGAGAATGAGGATGCGTTTGACCTAATCACATGGGCACCTACAAGCACACTTCGCAGACTAAAGAGAGGGTACGATCAAAGCAAATTACTTGCCAATGCTTTAGGAAAGAGAATGGGTGTTCCTGTAAAGCGTGGACTTATAAAATTTAAGCATACAAAACGTCAATCGGAACTTAGTGCAGATAGACGATTTGAAAATGTTCGTGGCAAGTATCGTGCATGTAGTGATGCAATAATGCACAAGCGTATTTTAATCGTTGACGATGTTCGTACAACTGGTGCAACGATAAATGAGTGTGTTGATATTCTACTTCGTGGTGGTGCAAGTGAGTGTATTGCAGTTACAGTTGCACGAACTGAAAAAAATAGAAAGAAAAGCGTTTGAACCACCTTTTTTGGTACATAATTGTACTATTGGAGGTGGTTTCATGTTTTCAAAAACTATAGGAATCGACTTAGGTTCTTCATGTGTGCGTATTTACGCTAAAGGGAAGGGTGTTGTCCTTGAAGAACCAAGCGTTGTCGCCATAGATAAGGCGAGTCAGAAACTTGTAGGAGTTGGAAATTCTGCACTGGAGATTCTTGGAAGAACACGAGGAAACATAGTTGTTATCTATCCACTACGTAACGGCATAATATCAGACTATGCCTTAATTGAACGAATGCTTAAAGCCTTTGTAAAAAAGGTGAGTAAGTTTAATTTGTTCAAACCCAATGTAGTTATAAGCATACACGGCGGTATCTCTGACGTTGAGGAACGTGCGGTAATTGATTTAGGAATGCAGGCAGGTGCAAGACGTATGTTTTTGCTTAATTCACCTGTTGCAGCAGCACTTGGTGCAGGTATTGACATTACAAATGCAGAAGTTAATATGGTAGTAGATATTGGAGGTAAAACCTGCGATATAGGAATTGTATCATTAGGCGGAGTTGTTGAGTCTAAAACTATATTTTATGCAGGGGATAAGTTTGACGAGGCAATTATAAGGTATTTAAGAAGAAAGTACAATTTACTCATTGGTGAACGTACTGCCAAAATGCTAAAGGAAAGTATCGGTTGTGGTTCCCCTCGACCTAATGAACTCACTATCGAACTTCGTGGACGTTGCCTTACGACTGGTCTGCCAAAGACTATTGAAGTCACATCAAATGACACTATGGAGGCTATGAAAGAAACAATAGACAGTATCGCAGAGGGAATATATAGTGTGTTGGAAAATGCACCACCACAACTTGTAGCGGACGTTTCACGAAACGGTATTACTTTGACAGGTGGAAGTAGTCTTTTATGGGGTATTGACAGGGCAATTACCGAACGTGTAGGGATAACTGCTCACATTGCGGAAAAAGCCTCACTATGTGCCGTGCTTGGTAGTGGAAAGGCACTTGACAATCTTACAATGTTTGAGAGTGAAAGGTTAAACACACAAAACAGATGTGTTGTAAATCCATAAAGAATTTTACAGGGCAGACCTTTTTCGTCTGCCCTATATGTTTTTTGATGTTGATTCTTGTAAAGTAAAATTACTCGTAAACGATTCAGGATTAAAAGTGAAGAATTATTTTCCTTGTTCATAAAACTTGAAACTACATAGATTTATCTTTCTTATATTTAAGAAAAAGGTATATTACTAATGTGATACTCAGAGTAAGATTTTAGATGTTTTAGTCAATTTCAATTTATTTTGCATAGTATGGCGTGAGGTGATGAATATGTCAAAACCGAACGTCAGCAGTAAATTTTATCTTGGTGCAAATACACGGGACGGATTTTTCTCTCGTTTCGATGAACTAAGAGAATTTGCTAATTATCGGCATCAGTATATTATAAAGGGTTGTGCAGGTAGCGGAAAGTCTACATTTATGAAGCAAATTTTATTGTCGGCTAAAAATCGTGGTTGTCAGTGCGAAGAAATACGATGTTCTTCAGACCCTGACTCTCTTGACGGTATTATTTTGCACGATTTGGGTATTTGCTTTGTTGACGGGACAGCACCCCACGCAATTGAACCAAAGTACGCAGGGGTAGCGGAGAGTTATATTGATTTTTCTCCCTATTGGGACGAAAGTCAACTGTTACAAAGACGTGATGAAATAATTAAAATTGACAGTCAAGTAAAGAAGTGTTACAAAAATGCCTATGCCCATCTTTCATGCGGAGGTATTTACGACAGCCTTTTGAGAGGATATTGCGACAATGCTCAAAATGATTCATTCTTACGACGTATAGACGGGATAATTTCCCGTGAACTTCCAAAGAAATGTAAAAACTGTGTGCTTGGTAAAAAATATGTAAGGTATTTAAGTGGATTTACTCCATTGGGATACACGACATTTGATGATACACTTTCCAATATGTGTGACCGAGTTATTGCATTTTCAGACGAGTTTGGAATGTGCAATGTGGCATTTAGAAAAATATCCGATGCTGTACAAAGCAGAGGCATTGACGTATACGAGTGCCTGTCTCCGCTATATAAAGAAGCATTTATTGAACATTTGATTATTCCATCATTGCGTCTTGGCTTTGTGTCTGTGCGACATGGTGAAAATACGTTTTCAACCCATAAAAATATCAACTTAAATCACTATGTTGATGTATACAGAGATAAATCACAGACAAATCGTATCAAGTTACTCAAAAAGAGTAGGAAAGAGGCGATAAAGCGTGGCTTGTCAGAATTAAGTGAGGCAAAGATGTGGCATGATAAACTTGAGGAAGCATACAAGCCGTGTATGGATTTTGATGGTATATCTCAACTGTTAAAAAGATGGCTAATTAGATTAGGGCTTTAGTCACAGAAACTTTTCTTTACATAGGCAGAAAAATAATCTATAATAGAGGAAACAAAAGAATTAAAGGAGAAAAATATGAATCAGTACACACATATTTCATATAGGGATATTGTCAATAATGAAGCGGTACGAACATATATACAGGCAGGTAACGATGCTTTGGGAGTGCTTGGATTTACAGAACATGGTTTTGCTCATGCGGCAAAGACTGCAGAAACGGCGGCTTATATATTAGAGGGTATCGGTGCAGACGAAAGAGAAGTGGAACTTGCACGAATTGGAGCGTATATGCACGATTGCGGCAATATGGTCAATAGAAATGACCATGCATTGACAGGAGCCGTTATTGCGTTTCGTATCCTTGACAAACTTAATATGCCTCCTCACGAGGTGGCACAAATTACAACTGCAATCGGTAACCATGATGAGGGAACAGGTACGGCGGTAAGTCGTATTGCGGCGGCTGTAATATTGGCAGATAAAAGCGATGTTCGCCGTACTCGTGTACGTAAGGAAAATATAGAGACAATTCAATCGGATATTCACGACAGAGTTAACTATGCCGTCCGCTCATCACAACTTACCTATGGAGAAAGTGCGGATACGATTGAATTGCATATTGATATTGACACAACCGTATGTCCTGTAATGGATTATTTCGTTATTTTTACAACTCGTATGCTAATGTGTAAAAATGCTGCATCTTTTTTAGGACTTCGATTTAGGCTCAATATAAACGGAACGCCGCTTCTCTAACTTTATATGCTTTTCTTTCACGAAAATTGCGTTATAATATCATCTGCCCTTGCAATTTGTATTTATTTGTTGTATAATATCTCTGATTAAAGCATTTGTTATAAATATTTGCGATGCTTGTAGTATGGAAGACCGATACAGCAATTAAATAGGAGATACGGTAGAGAACCGACAGGGAACTGTGCGTAAAATGAAGATATTGCCTATAAGGGTACAATTGTGGCATTTTCTATTGCAGTGGCGGCGGTTTTCGTCCGCCACTTGTTTTTTACTTGTCGGAGAAGAAAATGAGGTGTAACAATGTATTTCCAACCAGAAATTGAAACAATGGATCGCAGTGCGATTCGTGATCTCCAGTTAAAAAGACTTAAAAAGAGTCTTGCACATTGCTATACAAATGTGCCGCACTTTCGCAAAAAATTTGATGAGATTGGTTTTAAGCCGGAAGATCTGACTTGTCTTGAGGATTTGTCAAAGTTGCCGTTTCTTATGAAAAGCGACTTGCGTGACAACTATCCTTTCGGTATGCTTGCAGTATCTCGTGACAAGATAGTACGCTATCACGGCTCATCTGGCACAACAGGTAAGCCAACTATTGTTGGTTATACTCGTAATGACTTGGATATGTGGTCTGACTGTGTAGCACGTCTTGCGTATTCTGCAGGTGCTCGCCCAGGAGATATTGCACAGATTTCTTTTGGTTATGGTCTATTTACTGGTGCGTTTGGTCTTCATCACGGCCTCGAAAAAATCGGTGTCGGAGTTATCCCCATGTCCAGTGGAAATACCGATAAACAACTTATGATTATGGAGGACTTTGGTGTCAATCTTTTGATTGCCACTCCGTCCTATGCAGTATATCTTAGCGAACTTGCTCGTGAACGTGGCATATCCGACAAGTTAAAACTCCGTGTCGGTCTGTTTGGCGGTGAGGGTTGTACAGCAGAGATGCGTGCAAAGATTGAAGAAAACTTCGGCATCATGGCAACTGACAACTACGGCATGAGCGAACTTATAGGACCCGGTGTGTCTGGTGAATGTCCTGAGCGTTGTGGTTTGCATATTGCAGAAGATCACTTTATTGCAGAGATTATTGACCCAGAAACAGGTGAGGTATTGCCTGAGGGTTCAGAGGGTGAACTCGTTATTACGTCACTGACGAAAGAGGCTTTCCCAATTGTCCGTTACAGAACACGTGATATTACACGTCTTAACTATGCAAAGTGTGCTTGTGGCAGAACTCATGTGCGTATGGATAAAGTACATGGCAGAACTGACGATATGCTCGTTATTAAGGGCGTAAACGTATTCCCGTCACAAGTTGAGAGCGTTATTCTCGGTATGCAGGGTATTGGTCTACAGTATTTGCTTATTGTACGCAGTCAAGGATATATGAATACTCTTGAAGTACAAGTTGAACTTGCAAACAATGACCTTCTTGAAAGTTATTCTGAACTTGAAAAACTTACAAATGAAATTAGAAACAGACTTCGCACTATTCTTGGTCTTGATGCAAAGGTAACTCTTGTTGCACCTGGCACTATTGCTCGTTCAGAGGGCAAGGCAAAACGTGTACTTGATTTGAGAGATAAGACTAAGAATGTATTTTAATTGATACATATTTGGAGGAATAACTATGAAAAAGTTGATGCTTGGCAACGAGGCAGTTGCTCGTGGTCTGTACGAGGCAGGCTGTACCTTCGTTTCCAGTTATCCGGGAACACCCAGTACTGAAATTACGGAGTTTGCCGGTACTTATGATGAAATCTATGCAGAATGGGCAACTAATGAAAAAGTTGCTACTGAGTCTGCTTTTGGTGCTTGCATTGCAGGTGCAAGAAGTTTTTCTGCAATGAAACACGTTGGTATGAATGTTGCTGCTGACCTTCTTTTTACAGCAGGCTATACAGGCGTAAATGGCGGCTTTATTATGGCTGTTGCCGATGATATGGGTATGCACTCATCTCAAAATGAGCAGGATAGCCGTCACTATGCTATTGCCGCAAAAGTTCCCATGCTTGAACCGTCTGACAGTCAGGAATGTCTTGACTTTGTAAAACTTGGATATGACTTGTCTGAAGAATACGATACACCTGTACTTCTTCGTCTGTCTACTCGTATTTCCCACTCTCAGAGTGTAGTTACTTTGTCGGAACGTAATGAAGTTCCTCTAAAGGCACATGAAAAAAATCCTGCAAAGTATGTTATGATGCCGGGTAACGCAAAAAAACGTCACCCCATTGTTGAACAACGTCTTTGTAAGATGACTGAACTTGCAAATACCGATAAAGTCAATCGTGTTGAAATGGGTGGTACCAAGATTGGTATTATTGCCGCCGGTATTGCTTACCAGTATGCTCGTGAGGCATTTGGTGATAATGCAAGTTATTTGAAACTTAACATGATAAATCCTTTGCCTACAACTTTAATCTCTGATTTCGCCAAAAAGGTAGATACACTCTATGTTATAGAGGAACTTGACGATATTATTGAAACTCATGTACGTAAGTTAGGTGTTCCCTGTAAGGGTAAGGAGTTGTTCACACTTCTTGGTGAGTATACTCCTGAAATGATTCGTACCGCTATTCTTGGTACTCCTGCACCTGATACATTAAAGCCTGAGGAAACTCCTATCCGTCCTCCTGTACTTTGCCCCGGTTGTCCCCACAGAGGACTGTTCTATGTCCTTAATAAGTTGAAACTTACCGTATCCGGTGATATTGGTTGTTATACTCTTGGCGCAACACCACCTCTTAATGCAATGGACTCTACTATTGATATGGGTGCATCAGTTACTATTCTTCACGGCATGAATAAAGTTCGTGGTGAAGAAACTGCACGTAAGAGCGTTGCAGTTATTGGTGACTCTACATTTATGCATTCCGGTATTACGGGTCTTGTAAATGTTGTCTATAACAATACTCCGTCTACAATTATTATTGTTGACAACTCAATTACAGGTATGACAGGTCATCAGCAGAACCCAACCACAGGTAAAAACCTCAAGATGCAGGATGCACCACAAGTTAATTTAGAGGCACTTTGCCGTGCTGTCGGTGTAAATCGTGTTACAGTTGTCGATCCCTATGACCTTGAAGCAACTGAAAATGCACTTAAGACCGAGTTAGCGGCAGATGAGCCATCTGTAATCATCGCACGCCGTCCATGTGCATTGCTTAAATATGTTAAGCATAGTGCTCCTTACAAAGTAGATACTGACAAGTGTAAGAAGTGCCGTGCTTGTATGAAGATTGGATGTCCTGCAATCAGTTTTGTAAACGGCGTTGCAGAGATTGACATTTCCCTTTGTAATGGTTGCGGATTGTGCCAAAAACTGTGCAAATTTGGCTGTATTGAAGGCTAAGGGGGATAAAGAATATGAAAAATATTATGATTGTCGGCGTTGGCGGACAGGGTTCTCTTCTTGCCAGCCGTATTCTCGGTACTCTGTTTCTTAACGCAGGTCTTGAGGTAAAACTCAGCGAAGTTCACGGCATGGCACAGCGTGGCGGCAGTGTCGTTACTTATGTGCGTGCAGGTGAGCGTGTTGCATCTCCGCTTATTTCAGAGGGTGAAGCAGATGTAATTATCTCCTTTGAGGAGTTAGAGGCAATGCGTTACCTGTCTTGGCTTAAAAAAGATGGCACGATTGTTGTCAATACTCAGCAGATAAATCCGATGCCTGTACTTACAGGTGCTGCAGCATATCCTAAGAATATTGTTGAAACTATCCGTGAAAAGGGTGCTCAAGTAGTTGCATTTGATGCACTTGAGGCGGCACTTAAGGCAGGTAATACAAAGTCTGCCAACGTAGCACTGCTTGGTGCTGCGGCTAAGGTTATTGGTTACGACAAGGAAGCGTGGATAGAGGCAATGAAGGCAACTATCAATGCAAAGTTCCTTGATATGAATCTTAAAGCGTTTGATTTAGGATACAATCAGTAATAATCCGATACGACTTTATAGGAGGTATGTACGATGCTCGTCAGTCAGATTTCAGTTTTTGTTGAAAACAAGCAGGGAAGTCTTTCGACAGTAACAGGTATTCTTGCTAATGCAGGAATTGATATTCGTGCTTTTTCCGTAGCAGATACGACGGACTTCGGTATTCTTCGTCTGATTGTCAATGACCCTGACAAAGCACAAGACGTACTGCGTGAAAATGGTATTGCCGTTACAAAAACGTCTGTACTTGCAGTAGCACTTAACGACATGCCGGGGGCTATGCATTCTGTACTTGAACTTTTATCCCAACATAACATAAGTATAGAGTACGGATATGCATTCATTTCTCGACGTAAGGAAACTGCCTATGTACTTGTACGTGTCAATGAAATTGAACGTGCGGCAGAAATTCTTAAAAATAACGGCATGACTCTTGCATCTGCCGATGAGGTGTATGCACTTTAATGAAAACACTTAATATTAAAGAATCGACTCTTGCTCTCGGTGAAATTGTCGAGAGCAAGGTCAAACCATACTTTGAACGAATTGACAAAATTGCATTTATAAACAGCCAGAAAGTGTTGGCGGCATTTCAAGAACATCGTGTCAGTGACGGACATTTTGCAGGTACGACAGGCTACGGCTATGATGACCGTGGCAGAGATACGTTGGAGGAAATATACGCCCAAGTGTTTGATGCAGAAGATGCACTTGTGCGTATTGGTTTTGTAAATGGTACTCATGCAATACAAACGGCACTTTACGGAGCGTTAAAGCCGGGGGACACACTGCTTTGTGCAACTGGCTTGCCTTACGATACACTAATTGGTGCAATCGGTATCTATGAAAAAGCACCTAATTCTTTGGCGGAATATGGTGTTACAACTAAAGTAGTTGAGATGGTAGATGGTAAAGTTGATTTGTCTGCCGTTTTAGATAAGTGTAAAACAGAAAAAATATCTACCGTATTTATTCAACGCTCAAAGGGATATGCCGATAGAGTAACCCTTTCTTGTGAGGAAATAGGGGAGATTATTGCGGCAGTTAAGACGGTAGATGAGAATATTCGTGTTGTAGTAGACAACTGCTACGGAGAATTTACTCAAACTGTCGAGCCAACATCAGTTGGTGCAGACTTAATAGCCGGCTCACTTATTAAAAATCCGGGTGGTGGTCTTGCGTCAACAGGCGGATATATTGCAGGTAAAAGAGAATGTATAGAACGTGCGGCAAGCCGCATGACAGTTCCCGGTATTGGAAGAGAATGTGGCAGTACAATGGGACAAAACCGTTCTCTTTATCAGGGCTTTTTTATGGCCCCCCATATTACGGCACAGGCACTTAAAACTGCCGTTTTCTGTTCACAGATGATGCAGGAATTGGGTTATATAGTAAATCCGTTGCCACATGAGCCACGTTACGATATTATTCAGACTGTCTGCTTTGGTAAGCCTGAACCTATATTGCGGTTTTGCCGTGGTATTCAGGCAGGTGCACCTGTAGATTCTTACGTTACACCTGAGCCGTGGGCAATGCCCGGTTACGATTGTGACGTTGTTATGGCGGCAGGAGCGTTCGTACAAGGTTCGTCTATTGAACTGTCTGCTGATGCCCCTATGCGTGAACCGTACATTGTGTATATGCAAGGCGGATTAACCTATGAGTCAGGCAAACTTGGAATTTTGCTTGCCGCTGACCATTTAACTTCCGAATAATATAGTTTAGGAGATATAAGATATGCTTAAAGATATCGAAATAGCACAGGCGGCGATACCTCAGCACATCGGTACTGTTGCAAAAAAACTTGGTATTTTTGAAGATGAACTTGAATACTACGGAAAATATAAGGCTAAACTGTCCGATTCACTTTGGGAGCGTGTTCGTGATAATAAAGACGGAAAACTTATTCTTGTAACTGCAATTAACCCAACGCCTGCAGGTGAGGGAAAGACGACAACAACAGTTGGTCTTGGACAGGCAATGGCAAAAATCGGTAAGAATGCCGTAATTGCGTTGCGTGAGCCATCACTTGGCCCTGTATTTGGTGTAAAGGGCGGTGCGGCAGGTGGCGGATACGCACAGGTTATTCCAATGGAGGATATAAACCTGCATTTTACAGGTGATATGCACGCTATTACATCGGCAAACAATTTGCTGTGTGCGATGATTGACAACCATATCCAACAGGGCAATATTCTTGGTATTGACCCTCGCCGTATTATTTTTAAGCGAGTTATGGATATGAATGACCGTGCTCTGCGTCATACTTTCATCGGTATTGGCGGTAAAGCGAATGGCGTTCCTCGTGAGGACGGATTCATGATTACCGTTGCAAGTGAGGTTATGGCAATACTTTGCCTTGCAGACGATTTACAAGATTTGAAAAATCGTCTTGGTGATATACTTATAGGCTACA
Organism: Eubacteriales bacterium; assembly: GCA_045639125.1. Classification (GTDB taxonomy): domain Bacteria; phylum Bacillota; class Clostridia; order Oscillospirales; family QAMX01; genus JAZUCL01. The sequence continues at coordinate 92,734 of JAZUCL010000021.1, forward strand.
CTTACGACAATAAGCCGATATTTGCCCGTGATTTACAGGCAAATGGTGCAATGGCGGCTCTTTTGAAGGACGCTATTAAGCCAAATATTGTACAAACCCTCGAGGGTACACCGTGTCTTATGCATGGTGGTCCTTTTGCCAATATTGCACATGGCTGTAACTCTGTTCGTGCAACAAAGACAGCACTCAAACTTGCCGACTACGTTATTACTGAGGCTGGATTTGGTGCGGATCTTGGTGCAGAGAAGTTCTTTGACATCAAGTGTCGTAAGGCAGGGCTTACTCCGTCTTGTGTTGTACTTGTTGCAACAGTTCGTGCTCTTAAGTATAACGGCGGTGTAGAGAAAGACGCACTTAAAGAAGAGAATCTTGAGGCTCTTCGTCAAGGCTGTGTAAACCTTGAAAAGCATATTGAAAATTTGAAATCGTTTGGTGTGCCTGTTGTTGTGGCTGTTAACCGCTTCCACACAGATACTCAGGCTGAACTTGATATTATTTCCAAAGTCTGTGCTGACTGTGGTACAGATATGGAACTTAGCGAAGTGTTTGCAAATGGTGGCGAGGGCGGTATAAACCTTGCTAAGAAGGTGTGTACTATTGCAGACAGCGACAGCGATTTTCGTATGCTTTATGAGGAAGAGTTACCCTTAAAGAAAAAAATTGAAACGATTGCTGTCAATATATATGGTGCGGCAAAGGTCTCCTTTAGTGACGACGCTTCAAAGGAACTTCGCCGTTATGAGAAAATGGGATATGGAAATCTTCCTGTATGTATGGCAAAAACTCAGTACTCTTTGTCGGATAAGGCAGATTTACTTGGCAGACCGACAGGATTTACCTTGCAGGTAAAGTCAGTACGTCTTGCATCAGGTGCTGGTTTTGTAGTGGTACAGACGGGAGATATTATGACAATGCCCGGATTGCCTAAAGTACCGGCTGCTGTCAATATAGACGTAGACGCAAACGGTAAGATTGACGGATTGTTCTAAGTAGCGGAGTAAAGTATGGTTATTGTATCAAATAGTGTTGCAGAAACAGAAGTACTTGGAGAACGCTTAGGAAAAGTTGTACGTCCTAATATGATTATCGCCATGAGTGGCGATTTAGGTGCAGGAAAGACAGCCTTCGTTCGTGGCCTTGCTAAAGGTATGGGATTAAAGGCACGTGTTACAAGTCCAACATTTTCCATTGTAAATGAATATCTTGGTGCACTACCATTATATCACTTTGATATGTACCGCTTAACCTCTGAAGAGGATTTGTTCGATATTGGCTGGGAGGATTATATCCGCAAGGGTGGAGTTTGCGTAGTTGAATGGTCAGAACGTGTTAGTGGTGCTATTGACGATAACGCAATCCGCTTGGATATTCGCCGCATTGATGACAATACTCGTCAAATTGAAATATGTGGTATTGATTTTTAAGGAGGCATAATTGCCGTGATAATTTTGGCGATGGAAAGTGCCGCTACAGCGGCATCAGCCGTCTTAATTAAAGATGATACACTTATTGCAAGTGCTTACCAAAGAAGTGGATTGACTCACAGTACAACGCTTCTGCCAATGGTAGAGGATATGCTTAATAATTGTGGTCACAACTTGTCAGAGGTCGATTTAATTGCTGTAAGTGAAGGGCCAGGCTCATTTACTGGACTTAGAATAGGTGTTGCAACGGCAAAAGGTCTTGCCTATGGCTTAGATAAGCCATGTATTGGTGTATCGACTATTGAGGCAATGGCGTATGGGTTGCCATATACATCAGGTGTAGTATGCGTTTGTATGGACGCACGTGTTGGGCAGGTATATAACGGACTTTTTCGCTTGTCAGACGGAAATATCCAGCGACTTTGTGATGACAGAGCCATTTCCCTTGACCAACTAAAGACAGAACTTGCGACATTTGATGAGATAATATATCTTGTGGGTGATGGTGCAACTATGAGTCATAGTTTTTTGGAACACTCAAAAACTGTTGTTGTGCCTGAAAATCTTATGTATCAAAATGCATACGGAGTAGCACAACTTGCAAAACGTCTGTATTCGTGTGATATAAACTACGATGCATCGTTACTTGTACCAAAGTATCTCAGACTGCCACAGGCAGAGCGGGAAAGACTACAAAAATTAAAGGAAAAGGCGTGAATTATGATGAAAATTGCAATCGGTTCAGACCATGGCGGAATTGAAATGAAGAAGGTACTTATAGAGTATCTTACAGAGAAAAATTATGAACTATACGATATTGGTATATATGACACTCTTGACCCGGAAAAATGTCACTATCCGTTAATTGCGGAAAAAATGGGTAAGACTATAGCGTCAGGTGAATGTAACCGTGGTATTTTGATTTGCGGTACAGGTATTGGCATTTCAATCGCCGCAAACAAGATGAAAGGTATTCGTGCTGCCCATGTTGGCTGCGAATTTGATGCTAAGTATACACGCCTGCACAACGACGCAAATGTGCTTTGTCTTGGCGGCCGTACTCTTGGTGATGGTGTTGCTTGTGAAATTGCTGAAGTGTTTTTGACCACCCCGTTTTCAGGCGGTGAAAGACATCAAAAGCGTATAGATATGATTACTGCACTGGAAAATAAATAGGGGGATATACAATGGATAAGTTTCATATTGTCAACCACCCGCTCATTACTCATAAACTATCTATTCTTCGTGACAAGAATACAGGTGCAAAAGAGTTTCGTGAGGTTACACGAGAGTTGTCAACTCTTATGACATTTGAGGCGACTCGTGACCTTGAAATGCAAGATGTTGCAATTCGCACACCATTAGGTGAAACTTTTGGTCGTGAGTTGGCAGGAAAGAAACTTGCCCTCATTGCTGTACTTCGTGCCGGTGTTACTATGGCAGACGGTATTGCTGCGTTAATTCCTGCTGCAAAGGAAGGACATATCGGTATATATCGTGATCCTGAAACCATGTCACCTGTTGAATACTACTGTAAGTTGCCATACGATATTGCACAGCGTGATGTAATCATTCTTGATCCGATGATTGCAACAGGAGGTAGTGCATCTGCTGCCGTTCAGTTTGTAAAAAACTATGGTGCGGTGAATATTAAATTCGTTTCATTGATTGCGTCACCTGAAGGACTTGAAATACTCCATCGTGACCACCCTGATATTCAAGTATACTGTGCTGCTGTTGATGCCAAACTTGATGAATACGGATTCATTTCACCCGGACTTGGTGATTTTGGTGACCGTGTATACGGCACAAGATAGTAGAATATAAATTTAGCCGACAGAACAATCTTATCTGTCGGCTATTTTCGAATTTTAATTTAGTTAATCAGATTTACATAATTTTACATATATGGTGTTTATTTTTACGGTGTTTTGGAGTATAATGAATAAATAGTTTTTGTCGGAGTGATACAAATGGAGAAAATATATAAACAGACTTTTTTAATCGACAGTACCCAGACTGATATTGCAGGCAATATTAAGCCATCACAACTTCTTGCACGTATGCAGGACACGGCAGGCAATCATTCTGTAATTCTTGGTAATGGCAGAGAAATACTTATGGAGCAGCACAATGCCTTTTGGATGCTTGTAAGAGTTCAGTATCACCTGTCAAGACCCGTTTGTGCCGGTGAATTATTGACTGTTGAAACGTGGGCAAGAAATATAAAAGGTGCGATTATCAATCGTGATTTTGCATTTTTTGTCGGTGATGAGTGTGTCGGTGATGCACAAAGTGGTTGGATTACGGCAGACTATGAAACGAGAAAAATCCTTAGACCTGCAAGTGTCGGTATTACTAACGATTTCCTTTACGGTGAACGTGGAGAGGTAATTGAAATTTCAAATCTTCATATTCCGCAAAATCTTTCCTTTTCTCACGATAGACGTGTAGAGTTAAGTGATCTTGATGTTAATTGCCATTTGAATAATACAAAGTATGGAGATATAGTGCTTGATGCATTGTCGGCAGAAGAGTTAAAGAACTTATTTGTTTCACATTTTCGTCTTAATTTTGTAAAGGAGTGTCTGCTTCACGAAACGATACACGTTTCCAGTGTTAGAGATACAAATTCAATTTACGTATGCGGTGACAAAGACGGTGGAAGATGTTTTGAATCGGAAATTAAGTTGAGTCAGCAAGCCTGATTATAAAGGGGTAAAGAATATGAACATACAGATTTTTGGAAAATCCAAGTGCTTTGATACAAAAAAAGCAGAGAGATATTTTAAGGAACGTAGAATTAAATATCAAATGGTTGATATTCTCCGTTACGGCTTGTCAGAGGGCGAGTATCAAAGTGTAAAGAAAGCTGTGGGAGGGTATAAAGAATTACTTGACTGTGACAGCCGAGCATACGAGCAGGAGCATATTGCGTATTTGGCATACGAGCAAGATATAGAGGACAAATTTTTTGAAAACCCCGCACTGTTTAAGACTCCAATTGTAAGAAACGGTAAACAGGCAACGGTAGGTTATTGCCCTGAAGTTTGGAAAGAATGGGAAAAGCAGGGGTAAGTTTTTAATAAAGGAGAAACAGATGAATCCAAAACGAAAAGATAAAAGTTTTCTTAAATACTGCTTCATTATTCCAACGTTTTTAATGCTTATCGGCTACCTGTGTCGAGGCGTATTCCCGATTGGCGACAATTCTGTACTTGCACTTGACTTGAATGCCCAGTATATATACTACTTTGAAGCATTTCGTCAGGCTGTATATGAGGGTAAAAGTATCCTTTACTCATGGAGTCAAAGTTTAAGCGGTGAGATGATAGGCATTTACGGATACTATCTGTCAAGTCCATTTACAATTATTATTTTACTGTTTCCAAAAGAGTATATTACAGAGGCTGTTTTAGTAATGACTGTTTGCAAAGTCGGTGCGGCAGGCGTTACCTTCGGATATTTTCTCTATAAAGCAAAGCCTATGTACAAATACTACATTGTTATATTGTCAGTTGCATACGCAATGATGTCATACGTAATTGTAAATGCAATGAATCCCATGTGGCTTGATGCAGTAATTTATCTTCCCATTATTATACTTGGCATACGAAAATTAGTAGACGAGGGGAAGTATACACTGTATTTTTTATCTCTTGCACTGACTATATTTGCAAATTATTATATCGGCTATATGATATGTATTTTCTCTGTGTTGTATTTTGTTGCATACCTAATAGCAACAAATAGACTACATGGTGTCAAGGAACGTTTACGCCGTGTGGCACTGTTTGGCGGTGTATCCATACTGTCAGCGTGTGCCGTAGCAGTTATTATTCTACCGATTTACTACTCACTTTCCCTTGGTAAGATGGGCTTTTCAGCACCTAATTATGAGGTATACTTACGCTATGACTTTTTAGAGTTTTTATCCAAACTACTAATTAACTCGTATGACTCGGTAAATGTTGAGGGTATGCCGTTTGTATACTGCACATCACTTGCACTTTTCCTTGTACCATTGTATTTTACTACTCCGCAAATTCGTGTGCGAAATAAGATTTGCATGGCAGGCTTACTCCTTGCGATATTTGCTATTATGAATATATCCATTACGGAAATTGCGATGCACGGATTTCGCACACCAAATTGGCTTAACTACCGATATAGTTTTGTTGCATCATTTCTTATGTTAAGTGCTTCTGCAGACGCACTTAAATTTGTTGAGAATAACGGACATCGTGGAATTTTCAAGATTTTTGGCGGTCTGTTGTTTATGATTGCCGTGATACAGTACTTAAATATTGAATACGTTAAAGTATTTGCGACACTGTATCTATCGGTTATCGTTTTTGGAATATATGCTGTTGTACTGTACTATGTAAGCATTGGAAAGAACCGTGAAGTTGCGGCTACTTTGCTTCTTGGCTGTATAATGCTTGAAGTTTTTTCAAATGCCCTTATGACGTTTGAAGATATAAATCAAGAGGTGTGGTACAGTTCAAGAAGTTCATATACTGACTTTATGGCGGAATCACGACCTGTAGTTGATTCTGTACTTAAATTAGATACAGGGCTTTACCGTATGGAAAAGACATACCATCGTACTGTAAATGACCCTATGGCACTTAAAATGAACGGAATATCTCATTCCACATCAACTCTAAATGCCGATGCACTGAAGTTTCTTAAAAATCTCGGTATTAGTCAAAGAGATCACTGGTCACATTACAGCCATACTACAATCGCAACAGACTCATTACTTGGTGTAAAGTATGTACTGTCAAAGACACCTATGAGTGATTACTATAAAAAGATTGATACCAAAGGGGAAATATCTGTTTACGAAAACCCTTATGTTTTGCCTATTATGTTTGTGGCAGACGATAATTACCCGGATAAGACTATTTCTGCGGCTAATCCGTTTGAGTATCAGAATAAACTTATAAATTATCTTTTAGGCGAGAGCAACATTGAATACTTTAAGCGTATTGAGGTTAAATTGCCTGAAACGGAAAATGTATATTCAAAAAAATCGGGATTTCATAATGTGTATAAGAAGATGGATGAAGTGAAAGACGGCATAATATCATATTCGTTTGAGGCAGTCGGGGAAAATCCTATATACTGTTATTTTGCTTCTGATTACTCAACTGTGTGCAATCTGTCAGTAAACGGCGAATTTATTAGTGATTACTTTAACAATGAAACCCACTGCGTTATGCCTCTTGGTGAGTATACAGACCAAGAAGATGTGACAGTTTCACTTGGTATATGCGAAAAAGATTTATATATCCGTCAAAACGGCGTGTATTTTTACTATCTTGATATGGACTTGTTTGAAAAGGCGGTAGAAGCACTTTGCGTTGGTGGTGTCGGGATAAGTAAACATACGCCAACATATATTGAGGGGTCATTTATAACGTCAAAAAATGAGTCAACGGTGTTTTCGTCAATACCTTATGAGACCGGCTGGACGATTACGGTAGATGGGAAGAAAGTCCCATACGAAAAGGGAGCCGACAGTCTTATAGCGTTTCGTGTTTCAGGACGTGGCGAGCATACGGTAACGATGAAATATATGCCACCGGGGCTACTGCTTGGTGGAGTAATTTCCGCTTGTGCAATTACTTTATTTGTTCTTTGTTTTTTGTATAGCAGACATAGACGTAAGGAGCGAGAATACGCTTCACACATTGTATCAATGCAGGAAACAATATCCGATAATGAATAGAAAAAATGGCTTATCGACAGATAAGCCATTTTTACGTCTAATTTACCGTTGTGTCAGTCTAAGAAGAAGTAGGAGTCATGTCACATACTACTATGTATACGCTCAAAACTCATTAGAGTTGATAAGATCTGCGGTAGCGTTAAAAATTTACCCTCAGTTCAAAAAAGGAATATCTCTTATATCACAGTAGACGGGGCAGGGGAGTTTTGAAAGAGATTCAAAACTTGCATGCCCGTTTGCCACGAGGAAACAGTCAATGCCCATTGCTAAGGCTGTATCGTAGTCGTGGTGCGTATCACCGATAAGGACGGCATTGGCAGGACAGGTGCGAGTTACATAATCTTTACCAAGTTGTGTTTTGCTATATGCGTGTATAGTGTCAAGTCCAAGCACGTCATCAAAAAAATGGAGTATACCTAAAAAGTCAAGTTGTGAAGTAAGCATTTTTAGTTGGGTGGCAGACAGCACAATTTGTTTGATACCCTTTTCTTTACACCGTGAAAGAATTTCAACTACACCTGTATACAGCGTTGCCGACAGTACATTTTTATTATACTCGTCTACCCATTCAACTGCAAGGTCGTCATAACTTTCCTTTTCAAAGTCAAAGCCAAGACGGCGGTAGTAATCAATAATCGGAAATCCAAACACCTTATGGTATGCAGCAGTGTTCGGAATGATTGGCATTTTACGACGTGCCAGTAATGTGTTGGCACTTTTTATGCCTGTTTCCACGTCATCAAGCAATGTGCCATTAAAATCCCAGAAAATATGCGTATAATCCATTTGCTCACCGCCTGTTTTTTGAAGTCACATATTTATTATATATCAAAAAATTTTAACATACAAGAAGCGATTCGAATTTTACAAAATTGGCGTTTATTGTGCTGAAATCTATTGCTTTTTACTCGCATTTATGATACTATCTGTAATGTGTATGGCACAACTTTCAGGAATATACGTTAAAAGGAGTCGTTAGTTATGAGCGTACAGCCGTTGACACAAAGTTTAATTGAAAATAAGGCGTTTTGGGAGGGTAAAAATGCACAACTTCCCAAATATTCAAGAAAAGATACTCCGGTAAATGCTATTTGTTTCTCTATGGGACGAATGGGATTTGGACACTTTGGCGACATTATTCAAGACGTTCTTGACCGTGGCGGAAAGGCGGGTACTATTGCAGGTGTTGAAACATTCTCCTTAGACTATTATAACGGACTAAAGAGTAATGACCTTCTTGTTACTCAAATTATCTATGGTAGCGAAAAAGGACAGGCACTTGCAAAAATCCAGGGTGCATTTACTGACGCTTTATTTATTGACGACAATACAGACAGTGAGGATTGGGGCAAACTTCTTAATTATGCTCGTGATGAGCGGGTACAGTATGCAACAATCAACGCTCCTGAGGTTGTATATGGTATGAAGTACTCCGGTGGTGACTTTGCTGAGCCTACTGCTCCCAAGGTAATTGCCGATATGGAAAATGGTACATATACATCTGACCCAGGTAAGTGGACAAAATTTGCACTTGAAAGATTTAATGCAGGTCTTAAATTTGCGTTTGTCAGTTGTACAAACTTCTCTAAGAATGGTTTCTTCACCGGTGCTGTTATTCGTACAATGGCTCGTGCATGGGAAGAAAAGGGCTTTGCACCAAAGGGATTCCTTGCATACGTTTCTGACCGCAATCAAGTTGGTTTCCCAAATACTATGGTTGACCGTATCGCTGTATCTCCTGATGCTGCTGTTGCAGAGATAATGGAGAATGTAGGTATCAAGTCAAATGTCGTTGTAACGGAGGAAAATCGTTACTGGGCAATCGAGGACGTATTTCCGGGCGGCAGACCTGAGTTTGAAAAGGCTGACGGCGTATTCATGTGTGCAAACTTCGAAGAAGTTAAGAAGTATGAGGATATGAAACTTCGTATTCTCAATATGTCCCATACTACTATTGCAAGCCTTGGCGTACTTCTTGGTTACACAGGTGCGTATGGCAATTACAAGGCAATGCAGGAGAAGGTTATCGTTTCCAATATCTCCGCTATTATTGACATTGTTAAGAGTATTATCGCAAAGCCTGCAGGCATTGATGTGAATACATTTATTGCTGATACATTTACAAGACTTAATAACCCCAATATCCCCGATGACCCAATGCGTATTGCACTTAACGCCTCTACAAAGATTGTTCCTCGTTTAATGGATACATATTGGGAGGGTCTTGAAGCAGGCAAGTCTGCCAGTGAGTTGAGTGTTATTTTATACCCTGTTGCAGGTTTCCTTCGTTACACTCTTGGCACTGACGACAATGGTAAAAAGTATGAACTTGAAGGTGATCCTATCCGTGACCTCCTTATTGAGTGCGGTGAAAAGGCTGCTGCCGGTGAGTGTGTAAAGTGTGCATTTAAGCCACTTCTTTCCGACCCTCAAGTTATGGGCAAAAACTTACTTGAAGAGCCTGAGGTGCTTGACGAACTTCTCGGTTATGTTAAGGAAATGCTCAAGGGTAGTGGTTCTGTTCGTGCCTTTATTGAAAGCAAGTTCTAATCAAATTTTACATAAAACCAAGCCACCGTCGGTGGCTTGATTTTATATCTTGGTTACTAATGAATTTATAAATATTATAATACATTAACTACGGATGTGAACGAATGAAAAAAGAAGTATTTCTTTGCGGAATAAAAGACGGGTTACCTATTGGTTTAGGTTATTTGTCGGTAAGTTTCGCCTTTGGTATGATGGCGGTTGAAAGCGGACTCCCCGTATGGTCAGCCCTTTTAATTTCAATGACAAATCTCACCTCTGCCGGTCAGGTGGCAGGTGTACAACTTATAACGGGCGGAGGTACATACGTTGAGTTGTTTATTACCACTGTTGTAATAAATCTTCGTTATACGTTGATGTCATTGTCACTGTCACAAAAACTATCACTCAAAATGTCGAAGTGGGTGCGAATTTTATTACCTTTTGGAAATACTGACGAGATATTTGCAGTTGCAATGCAGTCGGAAGGTGCAGTAACCGGCACATATTTCGGCGGTTTGATGCTTCTTCCGTATCTTGGTTGGAGTATCGGAACACTTTTAGGTGCCACAATGATGTCGCTTCTTCCGACAATCATTCGCAGTGCATTAGGACTTGCACTTTACGGAATGTTTTTAGCGATTATTATACCTGTGGCACGTCAGAAGAAAGCAGTGGCATTTACTGTTATACTTGCCGCTTGTCTTAGTATTCTATTCTACTACACACCTGGACTTTCACTGTTGTCAAGCGGTTGGTCTATAATTATATGTGCAGTAGTTTCTGCGTCTTGTGCTGCTATACTTCATCCGATTAAAGATGTACAGGAGGATGAGTAGTATGGAGAACATTTTGATTTCAATTCTCATTATGGCAGGTACGACTTATTTACTTCGCATGCTGCCGATTGCGATTTTCAGAAAGAAAATCAAGAATCGGTTTTTCAAGTCGTTTCTTGCATATATTCCTTATGCAGTATTGTCGGCAATGACGTTCCCTTCGATTCTTTATTCCACGGGAAATATTTATTCTTCGACTGTCGGTATGACAGTAGCACTGTTTGCGGCATTTTTCGGGAAAAGTCTTATAACCGTAGCCGTATCTGCATCTGCAGCGGCTTTTTGCACCCAATTATTTATTCAATTTATACTGTGAAAATGAGGGACTCTATGATAAAGGCAGTCTTTTTTGACATTGACGGAACACTGTTACCGTTTAATTCAAATAAAATTCCTGCGTCTACTCGTGATGCTTTAGACGCTATGCGTGCAAAGGGTATTTTGCTGTTTATTGCAACAGGACGCTGCCCGTCGCAACTTGACTATATTCGCAAATTAGTGGATTATTCGTTTGACGGTATGATTATGATGAATGGTCAGTACTGCACATACCATGATGAACTTATATATTCACAGCCGATTACAAATTCCGATTTTTTCGGTTTGCGTGTATATCACGAAAAAAATCCTACAAGTCTCGGCTGTGTGGACGAGATGTTTATTCGCTATTATAATGAAAAGTCCCCTGTATATTATGGCAGTGTACCTGTCGATTCACCGCCGTTTGGAGAGGTACTTAATGAAATAGCAAATAACGGTGGCTCACTGTATCAAATATCTGCAAAAATGGACGATATACAGGAAAAAGAACTGCTTTCTATGATGCCTGACAGTAAAATAGTAAGGTGGCACCCTGAATTCGTAGATGTAATCCCAAAAAACGGCGGAAAAGACGTTGGAATTAAACACGTGCTTTCTGCACTGAATATACCAATATCAAAGACTGCCGCATTCGGTGATGGTGGTAACGATATTGCAATGCTTGAGGCAGTTGGTATCGGGATTGCCATGGGCAATGCAGGAGAATCGGTTAAACGCAGTGCAGATTATGTTACTACGGCAGTAGACGATGACGGAATTTTCAATGCGTGCAAGCATTTTAATTTTATTTGAGAAAAATTTATATTTTTGGGAACAATTTTAATTTTACTTGCGTCTTAACCTACAAACACAAGAAAGGAATTTGAAAAAATGAAAAAGACAAAAGTTATTGCAATGTTAATGGCACTGGTAATGTGTATGACAGTTATGCTGTCTGCAACTGCGTATGACGCAAAGGACGGACAGGCAAAGGCAGAAATTCTTTCCACCCTCGGTCTTTTCAAGGGTACAGACAAAGGTTTTGAACTTGACCGTGCACCTACACGTCTTGAAGCACTTATTATGCTTATCCGTATGACCGGTATGGAAAACGAAGCACTTTACGGTGAGTGGGAACATCCATTTACTGATGCACCTACTTGGGAAGGTGCTAACGAATATCTCGGCTATGCCTACGAAAACGGACTTGCCGCAGGTAATACTCCCACTACGTTTGATCCTAACTCTACCGCTACTGCTCAGGTATATACAACATTCGTTCTCCGTGCTCTCGGTTACAAGGACGCTCCGGAAGGCACAGTATATAATAACTGGGACAGATTCGGAGAAAGAGAAAATCTTTTTGATAATGTAAATACATCCTCCTTTAAGCGTGGTGATGCGGCTGTTATGTCCTATAACGCACTTAATGCTAAGATGTTAGATACTGATACAAAACTTTCCGATGTGCTTCTTGATAAGGGTGTATATAACGAACTGACCTGGACACGTGGCGAGATTCTGGCAGGCAAGAAAGTTACTGCTGACAGCAAATTGATTGATATTGCTGCACTTATTTATTCAGATACCGACCTTTACACCAACGCACTTATGGTGTCTGAAATAAATGACGACAACCTTTCTTATTTCTTAGGTGTTGACAAACTCGGCTACGAGGAAGCAATTGCTGTTGAGCCACTTATGTCAAGCCGTGCTCACAGCGTTTGCGTTATTCGCATGAAGAACGAAACGGGAGCAATCGGTGCAGTTAAGGATATTCGTGAAAACGTTGATCCTCGCAAGTGGGTATGCGTAGGTGTTGATCAAGAGCATGTACATACCGACCGTATCGGCAACCTTGTTGTTCTCATTATGGATAACGACAACGATACTGCACTCCTAAATAACTTTAAGAAACTTAAGTAATATGAGAGTTTTATCACTTGTTTTATGCCTTATACTTCTGTTTTCTGCTTGCGATGCACAGGTGCAAAACGGTGTGGTAGGCGAGATTGTGACAGACAACGGCACTGAGTATTATGTGGAAAACGGGTCGTTCGTTGAAGTGGCAAAGCCCTTTGACGAGAATGAGGCGGTACGCTTTGCATCGAAGATTGAATCTATCGTAAAGATGTACGGTGATACAGAGCCGACACTTGCAATCATTCCCGACAAGACTTATTACGCTTCCGATTGCCCTGAAGAATTTGTTCTCGACCACAGCGAAATGACAAAGGTATTGGAAAAGGAACTTGAAGGCATTACTTTTGCCGAGTTGTCGGATTTGTATACATGGGATTCGTTTTATCTCACTGACCTCCATTGGCGTCAGGAGATTTTAGGTGAGACGGCGAAACGTATTGGTGATGCGTTGGGTAAAAGTATAGATATGAATGAGTTTACAGCAGAAACTGTCGGTACATTCAATGGAATATATTCTGAACTTGCCCCCAATTCATCAGAACCTCTAATTATACTAAATCACCCTGACTTTCAAGATGTTACAGTTGAGCATTTTGAGAAAGAATGTAAGAGTGTATACGACCTGTCGTTAATTGACAGCGACAACTCTTATGACGTGTTTATGTCAGGGGCATCACCTTTAAGTGTTGTTAAAAACCCAAATGCACCTAAAGGTACATCGCTCTTGGTATTTCGTGACTCATTTGCATCGTCCATCATACCGCTACTTATACCAAACTACGAAACGATAACATTAGTGGATTTGCGTTATATGCACTCGTCACTTCTTAAACAGTACGTTCCATCGGCTGACGGAGACATATTATTTCTCTTTAGTGGCCGTGTCGTAAACAACAGTGCAATGCTTAAATAGAGTTATTGGAAGAACAAGCCGTCCGACAATAAGTCGGGCGGCTGTTTTCATCTAACGTAAAAACAAATATTTATATAACAATAGCAAAAGTGTGAAGAATATGATATAATAAATCTATACAAAAAATAATTTTCTGTGTTAAAGGAGCAACCATGAGAATATATGAAAATTTAGCCGCACTTATTGGCAATACACCTCTTGTAAAGTTGACAAATTACTGTGCAGACAGAAAACTCAATGCCACAATTTTGGCGAAAGTTGAATTTTTTAATCCGGCAGGAAGTGTCAAAGACAGAGTGGGCAAGGCTATGCTTGATGATGCAGAGGCAAGAGGTCTAATAAAAAAAGGTTCGGTTATTATTGAACCTACAAGTGGAAATACAGGCATCGGCTTGGCTGCAGTTGCCGCTTGTCGAGGCTATAAGGTTATACTTACCATGCCTGAAACTATGAGCGTAGAGCGAAGAAATCTTTTGAAGGCTTATGGTGCTGAGTTAGTGCTGACTGATGGGGCACTTGGAATGAATGGTGCAATTGCAAAGGCGGAGGAACTTAAAAATACAATACCAAACAGTTTTATCCCTGGGCAGTTTGAAAACCCTGTAAACCCTGCAGTACATAAAACTACAACAGGTGTTGAAATTTGGAACGATACAGACGGAAAAGTTGATATTTTCGTTGCAGGAGTCGGTACAGGCGGAACAATTTCAGGTGTTGGAGCGTATCTTAAATCGAAAAATCCAAACATTAAAATTGTAGCAGTTGAACCATTTGACTCGCCCGTACTGTCAGGCGGAACGGCAGGGGCACATAAACTCCAAGGTATTGGTGCAGGATTTGTGCCAAAGACCCTTGACACGTCAATATATGACGAGGTGCTGACAGTAAGGCACGAAGATGCGTTTAATACAGGTCGTGCCATTGCAATTAAAGAGGGTATGCTTGTGGGAATTACGTCAGGTGCGGCAGTATATGCGGCAACTGTCCTTGCAGCACGTGAGGAAAATAGGGGAAAGACTATCGTTGCACTTCTTCCCGATACAGGTGAGAGATACTTGTCGACACCGATGTTTTCTGAGTAGTTTTTATTGATAGAAACGAAAGAGAGGATATATATGCTATTTTCAAAACAGTTTATTCAAACACTTCGGGAAGTGCCGTCTGATACAAAGACTATCAGTCATATCCTTGCCTTGCGTTCTTCTATTGCTCGACAGCATAGCCATGGAGGGTATTTGCGAACTGAAGTTTAGGGATACAGATGAGGTATCGGAAATTTCTATTGACGAGGCTACTGCAATTATAACAAAGTTTTATAAGTGATACTTTCGAGAGTGGAAACGATTTTGTTTTCACTCTTTTTGTATGAGTAGACAAAAAACGGAAATACTGTGGGTATAAGTAAGTTTTGGTATGAAACGGAGAGAAATACTTGGAACTTGACAACCTTAAAAATGTTGTACTTAGCGGTGACTTAACTAAGGACATGGAACGAATTAAAGAAATATTTGACAAGGACTTTACATTCAATATGCGATTTATAAATTGTGGTGCACACAATCTTCGCTTTTGTCTGATTTTCTTTGACGGCATGATTTCAAACGATTTGATAGATGAAAACATCATTCGACCGTTGACTCTATATGATGGCACAAAAGAAATAACTTGTGCTTTAGATGTGGCAAATTATGTTCTAACTACCGACCAAGCAAATGTGACTGAGTCTTTTGAAGATGCGGTAAATATGTTGCTTCATGGTGACAGCCTTCTGTTTATGGACGGCTCACGTGAGATTATAGCCAACTCAACAAAAGGGTTTTCTATTAGAGGTGTTGATGAGCCTGACGGCGAAAAACTTGTACGTGGACCAAGGGAAGGATTTACCGAGTCTATTATGACGAATACGTCACTAATTCGCAGAAAACTTTTGACTACCGATTTGAAATTTGATACTATTTCACCATCTAAAAGTACAAAGCAATTGATTGCCATCTGTTACTTAGAGTCGGTTGTTGATAAGGCTGTTCTTGCTAAACTTCATGAACGGCTAAAAAAAGTTAAAATTGATACGTTACTTGACTCTAACTGCCTTACAGAACTTATTAGGGACGACAAATATTCGCCTTTCAAAACAATCGGCAGTACAGAAAAACCGGATATTGCGGCGGCGAAACTGTTAGAGGGAAAAATTGTGATTTTAGTTGATGGTACGCCTGTTGCAATGACGTTGCCATTTTTGTTTTTGGAATACTTTCAGACAGGTGATGACTACTATATAAATTACGTTTACGGCACCATTTCAAGGCTTTTGCGAATACTGGGTTTTGTTCTTACAATAAGTATACCTGCCGTGTATCTTGCACTTGTGACGTATCACTACGAAATAATACCCACAAAACTTTTAATTAGTATATCGGCGGCACGACAGGGAGTGCCATTTCCCACATTTCTTGAGATGATTTTACTGCTTATTGCATTTGAACTTCTCCGTGAGGCAGGGGCAATGATGCCGGCAAGTGTAGGGCAGGCACTAAGTACGGTTGGTGCAATAGTTGTGGGACAGGCGGCAGTTGATGCAAGAATTGTAAGTGCTCCCATGGTTATTATTCTTGCACTGACAGGTCTTACGGGAATGATGAGTCCTAAAATGCAAAGCCCTGTACTGCTTGTCAGACTTATTCTTTTGATATTAGCGGCTATACTTGGACTTTACGGCTATGGATTTGGTATATGTGTGCTGATAATATATCTAATGACGAAACAAAGTTTTGGTGTGCCGTATATGTCATACTTGACATTTGGTAGAGCCAGTCACTTAAAAGATACGCTGTTGCGTCTGCCAAAGAATCGAAACAGCGGTGAGAGAGGCGGTAAAGTGTGAAGAAAATACTAATACTTGCAACTCTTATTTTGCTCCTTTGCGGTTGCGAAAGTTACAAGGAACTTGACAGAATGGAAATTGTTGCAGGACTTTATATGGATACTGCTGAAACAAATATACTTCGACTAACTGCGGAAACGGTCTCCTTTGACAAAGGGGAGGAACAACCTCGTGTATACGTGGCAGAGGGTGTTGGTATACGTGAATGTCTTACTCGTATGATGGAACAATGCTCAAATGAACTGTATTTAAGTCACATGGAAGTCATTGTGCTTAGCCGTGAATTTGCAACAAATCGTCTTTCGGAATTGACAGAGCATATTCTTCGTGACAACAGCATACGACTTGCAACTGCTATAGTAATTGCAAAAGATGGTCAAGCAGGACAACTTGTAGTAGATAATGATGGTAAAGAGATTATATCCTATAATTTGTCAAATCTTTTAGAAAATAGTAAAAACACAGGCAGAAGTATTCACAAAGAGGGGTATATTGCAATTCGTCAGTTGCTTGATGTGGGAAATACTACAACTTTGCCTGTTGTTGAGGGAGATAGCAATTCATTAAAAACGGCTGGCTGTGTCGTGGTAGGCGAAAAGGGAATGTTATTTCTTGACGAGGAGGAAACGATGCTTCTAAATATTTTGTCAAACGATTTTACAAAAGGAAGTATCGGAGTAGATTTTTTAGGTGAACCTCTTGCTGTCAGTATAAAGGAATGTAAAACTGATATTTGTACTGACACATCGGAAATCGCCACGGTACAGTATAAGGCGAAAACAGAGTTTGAGTTGGAAACGGCACGAAAATTACAAGATGACGAGGCAGAAAATATGGTGCGAAAACACCTTTGCGATGGTGCATATCGTCTGTATGACCGTCTTAGAGAATACGACTTAGATGCGTTAGGCGTAATTCGCCTACTTAAAGCCCAGCATCCTGAAACGTTTAGAGTGATAGGGGAAAATGGTTTTCAAAACTCGCAACTTGTATTTGATGTCAATATGCGTGTAGGGGAGGCAATAACATAGTGTGGCTTACGTCAATTTCTGCTATCGCCGTATTATTTGGTGAGGCTCGTACACTACTTATAAAAGGAAGTGGACGAACTAAAGTGGTGTATTTTACTGTGTTAATAATCGGGATTGTCTTGACGGCTATAGGTGAACTTGATATGAAACGAGAAATAATTTCATGCCTTTCAAAGTTTATGGAGTGGAGTAGAGGCTGATGACAAAAACAATCAAAGGTCGAAATCTTATTATAATCAGTACACTGTATTTGTTAAGTGGTACTATTGTGCGTGGCGGAAACGGTGAAGCACAAAGAGATGTGTGGCTGTCAATGCTTGTAAATTTAGCAGTTTTTACGATAGTCACTTTACTTTACTGTTACGTGTGTAAAAAGTATCCGCAAAAGAATTTGTTTTCTATGTTCTACACTACACTTCCCAAATTAGCGGCTGTAGTTGTTAGTGTGTTCTATATAGGGTATGGTCTGCTAATTGGTGCGATGTCATGGGGTAACTTTACCCAGTTTACATCTCAACACATTCTCACTGATTCCAAAGGCTATGTTGCAGTTTTTTTTCTTGCTTTAGTTTGTATTTATGGTGCAAAGAAAGGTATACATGTTGTCGGGCAGTATGCATCATTTATTTTCCCGTTTGTTGTACTGATACTTGCCGTTACTCTCGGGTTAAGTATACGTCACATGGACTTTTACGAACTTCTTCCTGTGTGCTATGATGCAAGTTCGTTTTGGAATGAATCTTTGACATTGACTGCGTTTCCTTTCGGTGATACGATACTCTTATTTGCCGTATACGAAGCACTTGATAAGAAAGATATTTCACCAAAACATTTTGCCTGGGGTGTGTGGTTTGCCTTTGGTATTTTAACTCTTATTATGGTGCGAAATGTCGCCGTTCTCGGTGCTCCTGTGTTGTCACAAGTAAGATACGCCACATATCATGCTATGGGTGTTGTGGGAGTAGAAGACTTTTTCAAACGCATCGAAATACTGCTTACATTTGCAGTGATATTCTGTGACGTTGTTAAGGGCGTAATCGCATTACTGTTTGTATGTCAAGGTATATGCCGTGTGTTTTCCGTTGAAAGTCCAAAGGTGTTTGTTATCCCTACAACATTTTTGATGGCCGGAATTTCGCTGTTGGCGTTTGACACAAATCAAAGTGCCGATATAATGCTTAATGTACTACGTTTAATTTCTTTACCAATACAACTTTTGCCCATAGGTCTTATTACCTGTGGTAATGTGAGAAAAAAACGCAGAAATGAGTAGTTTGTAAAATATGAAAAACTGTATACAAATGAGTCAAGTTATGGTATAATGTTATATAGACGGTTTGTATTGAGAAAAATTATGTATTTCTGCGATATTCGTTAATGTTGTATTGGGGGTGACGTTCATTGGATTTTTTGGGTATGGCTATCGGCTGGCTACAAACTATTCCTGCCGTTTTGATTGCTTTGACATTCCATGAATACTGTCACGGATATATAGCATATCTTCTTGGAGACCCAACAGCCAAGCAATCGGGACGATTGACACTAAATCCTCTTAAACATATTGACCCTATTGGTCTTATCTGTATGATTGTTGCTCGCTTTGGTTGGGCAAAGCCTGTGCCTGTCAATATGTATTATTTCAAAAAACCGAAGCGTGATATGGCACTTGTTGCTTTTGCAGGCCCTCTTTCAAATTTGCTGTTAGGATTTGTGTGCGTGATTATTTATTATGCCATTAGGTTGTATGCACCAGACTATGCTATCATATCGGCATTTGCACAGTTTACAGCAACTCTTGCAGTGCTGAATGTGGGTTTTGCGGTGTTTAATATGATACCACTTCCACCACTGGACGGCTCACGAATTTTAGGGCTGATTGTGCCAAATCATATCTACTATAAAGTGATGCACTACGAGCAGTATATACAACTTGCCTTTATGCTGTTACTGTTTACCGGCATATTGTCAACTCCGTTAAACTATGCTCGTATGTTCGTCATGAACGGAATTGAGAGCGTTGTACAATGGATCATGCTGTAACATTTAAGATTGACGTATTTGAGGGACCGTTAGACCTTTTACTTCATTTGTTGTCTAAGAACAAGGTCGAAATTACGGATATTCCTGTTGCAATGATTTTGGATCAATACATGGAGTATCTTGATGCCATGGCACAACTTGATATGGAAATTGCAAGTGAATTTATTGTCATGGCGGCACAACTCATTTTAATTAAATCTCGTATTCTTCTGCCAAAGCCTGTGGGTGAGGACGAAGAAGATCCACGTGAGGCTCTTGTACGTAGTTTGCTTGAATATCAGCGGTACAAAGAGGCGTCGTCATTTTTCAAATCACGTTGTGAACGTGGTTTTGATTTGATAGTTCACCAAATGGAGCCTCTTGAACCTATACGTGAGTATACATATCACCATAATTTGGAGGAACTTCTCCGTGCCGTTCGTGTTATGTCTGAAAGAACACGACTTATGCAACCGCCGTCAAGGGAAACGTTTGATGGAATTGTTGGCGTTGAACCTGTTCCGGTTGAGGAAAAGGTCAAGGAAGTTTTGAAGAAATTGATTTTAACAAAGAGCGTACCATTTAAGTCAGTATTTCGTCATGCAGAGAGTAAGAGTGAGGTAGTTGCTATATTCTTAGCAGTTTTGGAACTTCTCAACTCAAAGCGTGTACAACCTGTAGACGAAAGCGACGATTATGTTCTCGTACTGTCAGACGGAACGGAAAAGGAGGCAGAAAACAACGATGGAAACAGCAGTGGAAACAAGGAATGACATAGAACTTGAAGCGTGTGTTGAGGCGATACTGTTTGCCTCCGGTGACCCTATTGCAATAGATCGTATTGCTGCCGCCGCTGAGGTAACGGTCGAAGAATGTGTAGAGGCGATAGAGGCTCTTAAAAACCGATACCAATATGAAAATCGTGGACTTCGTATCGTTGCAATGAACGACAAATATCAAATGTGTTCCGAATCACGTTTCGCACCTGCTATACGTAGGGCACTTGAAACGAGAAAGCCACCGATGCTTAGTCAAACGGCGATTGAAGTATTGTCTATTGTGGCGTACTCACAGCCTACAACAAAATCATATATTGAAAGAGTTAGAGGCGTAGACAGTTCATATACCGTAAACTCCTTGGCTGATAAAGGTATTATTGAGGAGTGTGGACGAATGGATGCTCCCGGAAGACCTGCACTTTATAGGACTACAGACAGTTTCTTACGTATATTTGGCATTTCCTCTTTGGACGAGTTGCCGAAATTACCTGAAAACTTGACTATGCCTGAAGAATAATATGATTACTTTCCTTATAATTGTCGGTGTAATTTTGCTGATTGGTGCTGTACGAATTGGCGGTACAATTACATATCGTAACGATGTGTTTAATGTAAAAGTACGCATTTGCGGTATTCCAATTACCATATATCCCAAAAAACAAAGAGATAAAAAGACGACAAACGAAAAGAAAACTAAAAAGCAGAAAGCAGAAAAACGAAAGATTGAACGAAGTGAAATAAAGGAATGGATCGTATTTGCACGGGATATGCTACTAATATTGAAACGACGGTTTCCTCATCTATGGCGATCTTTTGCAGTCACTCGATTTTATGGTGTCGTTATAATTGCTACCTCTGATGCGGCACAGACGGCAGACCTTTACGGAAAAACCTGTGCGGTAGTAAGTGCATTGTATCCGGTATACATGGAAGCACTTCACATAAAAAAACATGATGTAACAATAGACGTAGACTTTTCATCTGATAAATTACGAATTGAAGCGGAGATTAAAGCACATATTACTCTCGGTGCGTTGCTCGTATTTGTGCTTACCGCAGGATACGGAGCGTTAAAAGGATTTCTAAAAATGAACAATAGAAAAAATTTAGATAAGGCGGTGCAAAATAATGAGTAACAGCGTAAATGATGTAATGGGAATTACAATGGACAAAATTCGTGAGATGGTTGATGTCAATACTATCATTGGAACACCAATTGTAACAAACGATGGCACAACTCTTATTCCAATCTCTCGTGTAAGTTTTGGGTTTGGTTCTGGAGGTACTGATTTCAATAAGGGCGGCACTCCTTCCAATGACATAAAGTTTGGTGCAGGCGGTGCGGCTGGTGTCAGCATTACTCCTATATCTTTCCTTGTAGTATCAAATGGAAATGTAAAAATGCTTCCAATTGGTGCACCTGCGTCTACTTCAGTTGACCGTATTGTAGATTTAATTCCTGAAGTTGTAGATAAGATTTCATCTCTTATTAAAAAGAATAAAGAAAATGACGTTGAGTTTATCAGAGAGATAAGCAATACAGAAGAATAAGCATATCTGCAATTTGTGAGCATATCCTTTCATGAGGATATGCTCTTTTTTGTGGAGGTAATGTCATGAAACGCCTGATTTCTTTAATTGTCGCCTTAATTTGCTCGGTTTCATTTATACTGTCTGACACATATTGCGACAGCGTACAAGTGTCGGCTGCGTCCGCCGTTTTATACGATCCGCTAAGCGATACATTTTTATATGACAAAAATGGAACTCAGAAACATTTAATAGCAAGTACAACAAAAATTATGACGGCACTTGTTGTACTTGAAATTGGAGATTTGGAACGTGTAGTTGAGATAAAACCTGAACACGTAAGAGTAGAGGGCTCATCTATGTATCTTAAAGTCGGGGAGAAAATAACTGTACGAGAACTTTTATACGGACTTTTGTTGATGTCAGGTAATGATGCAGGACTCACTCTTGCCTATGTGTATGGTGATGGAAGTGTAGAGGACTTTGTTAAAAAAATGAATGAAACAGCAAAAAGGCTTAATCTTAACAACACTTCATTTGCAAATCCCCACGGACTTGATCACAAAGACCACTACTCAACGGCACAGGATATGGCTCGGCTTGGAGCATACGCTATGGATAATGAGGAGTTTTATGAGATTGTATCTACGAAAGTGCATAAGTCACAGACAAGACAGATGAAAAATCACAATAGGCTTTTGTGGCGTGTTGACGGTGCTGTTGGTATAAAGACCGGATTTACAAAGAAGGCAGGTCGATGTCTTGTAAGTGCGTGTGAAAGAAACGGCAGACGTTTTATTGCAGTAACTCTCAACGCACCAAACGATTGGAATGACCATGAAATTATGTATCAGCAGGCTTACAGTACACTAAACAATGTTAATCTCTGTGAAGAAAACTCAGTTGCTTTTGTCATGCCGGTTATGTCTGGATATTCAAGTGGTGCAAATGTAGTATACAGTGAATCGTGTAGTGTAATGTTGTCGGAAAAGCAGAAAAAACACGTTAGGGTTTTGTATCGTGCCCCTTCGTTTGTGTACGCACCGATTGTTAAAGGTCAGAGGGCAGGTGAGGCTGAATTTGAGATAAATGGAACGGTAATTGCTCGTGTTCCACTTAAATATGAAACTACAGTGGCGGAAATTATGCAAAATGAAACGACAAAAAAGAAAGGACTATTTGAAATTTTCGCAGAATTATTTGGGTAGTTGTTGCAATTTTAGGGGTTAAATGAAAAATTTAGCGGAAAATATGAAAAAAACGCTCGATATACTTGCAAGTTGTCGAGCGTTTTGTTATAATGAAAAAATAAAGGAATTTGTTTGGAGTTGTAAAATTGAAAGAAAGATTGCAAAAAATCCTTTCTGCATTTGGTGTGGCATCTCGCCGTGCCTCAGAGGAATTGATTGCTGCAGGCCGTATAAAAGTCAATGGCGTTGTAGCATCTGTTGGTGATAGTGCAGATTCGCAACTTGATGTAATTACCCTTGACGGAAAGCCTATAAAAAGGGACAGTGAAAAAAATATATATATTGCACTTAACAAGCCGACAGGTTATGTTACGACAATGAAAGATGAGCAGGGAAGAAAAACTGTCTGTGATTTAACTTGTGACGTTGGTGCAAAGGTGTATCCTGTGGGACGACTTGACTTAAACTCCATGGGACTTTTGCTTATGACAAACGATGGAGAGTTGACGTACAAACTGACTCATCCAAAGCATGAGATAGAGAAAGAATATCTTGTAGGTGTAGAGGGCGATGTGAAAAGTTCGTTAAATGAACTTTCAAAGCCTATGGAAATAGACGGATATCGTACTAAAGGTGCAAAAGTTCGTCTTGTGCGTGACGGAGAAGGTATTAAATTATTGAGTGTTGTCATACATGAAGGAAGAAACCGACAAGTGCGTAAGATGTGTATGAAGTGTGGACTAACTGTAAAGTGGCTTTTGCGTACACGAGTTGGAGAAATACGCCTTGATAATTTGGAAAAGGGAACGTGGAGACACCTAACAGAATCGGAAGTTAAATATCTTAAAGGCATAAATTAAGAGGAGATGTTATAATGAATCAGGACTTAATGAGTAAACTCCATAATGCTTATGCTGAACTTTCAAAAGGTCAGAAGGCTATTGCTCGTTTTATGATCGAACATTATGATAAAGCAGCATTTATGACGGCAAATCGTCTTGGAGAGGTTGTTGGAATCAGCGAGTCTACTGTTGTTCGTTTTGCTGTTCGTCTTGGTTATGACGGATATCCCGAACTGCAAAGGGCACTTCAAGATATGATTCGCAACCGATTAACATCTGTACAGCGTCTTGAAGTTACAAGTGATAAGTTGGACAAACAGAATGTTCTTCAGACAGTTATGCAAGAGGACGTAGAGAAAATCAATCTTACCCTTGCGGAACTTGATGAAAACGCTTTTGAATGGGCAGTTTCAGAACTTATGAATGCAAAGCGTATTTATATCGTTGGTACTCGTTCCTCTGCTGCTCTTGCAAGTTTTATGGGATTTTATTTTAATCTTTTATTTGACAATGTACGTGTTATAAATGAAAATACTGTCAGTGATGTATTTGAACAGATATTGAGAGTAGATGAGGGTGATGTTGTTGTCGGCATCAGTTTCCCTCGTTATTCACGTCGCACACTTCGTGCAGTACAGTATGCAAAAAATCAAAATGCATCTGTAATTGCAATTACAGATAGCGTACTATCACCTATAACTAAGTTTGCATCGTGTGCTTTATATGCAAAAAGTGATATGGCAAGTTTTGTTGATAGCCTTGTTGCACCCCTTAGCCTTATTAACGCTCTTATTGTGGCAATTGGCGTTCGTCAAAAGCACAGCATCGCAGATACTTTCGCAAAACTTGAAAATATCTGGGACGAGTATGGCGTATACGAAAAGAGCGAAACCGAACTATGAGTCGAGTAGTTATTATCGGAGGCGGTGCTGCCGGTATGATGGCGGCAGGCTTTGCGGCACAGTACGGACATGAGGTTTTAGTTCTTGAAAAGAGTAAAACAACTTGCCTAAAACTTGGAATTACAGGTAAAGGCAGATGTAACGTCACGAATAACTGTGATGTGCGTACACTTATAGAGAACATCCCACAAAACGGAAAGTTTCTATACAGTGCATTTCAGCGTTTTACGCCACAAGATACTATGGATTTGTTTTCTACACTTGGTGTGCCGCTAAAGACTGAACGTGGTTCAAGAGTATTCCCAGAATCCGACAAGGCACTTGATATAGTATATGCCCTTCGTGCCTTTGCAAAAGATAACGGAGCACAGATAATCCATAAGAAATGCGAAAAACTTCTTGTGAATGATGGTATGGTTTCAGGCGTAATTGCCTCCGGGGAGCGTATTGAGTGTGACTGCGTTTTGATTGCCACAGGAGGTATGTCGTATCCAAAAACAGGCTCAGATGGTGATGGTTACAAGTTGGCACAAAGCGTTGGACATAGAATTATAAAACCTCGTGCATCTCTTGTTCCGCTAAATGCTCATGAGGACTGTGGGAAAATGCAAGGACTTGCATTAAAAAATGTAACCCTTCGTGCTTATGAGAATGATAAACTTATCTACGAAGAACTTGGTGAGATGCTGTTTACCCATTTTGGTATATCAGGACCTTTGGTACTTAGTGCAAGTGCCCACATGCGTAGATTTAATGAATGTAAGTATCGTGTTTCAATAGACCTGAAGCCGGGACTTGATGAAAAACAACTTGATTCACGTCTGCTTCGTGATTTTAGTGAGAACTTAAACCGAGATTTTGGAAATAGTTTATCCAAACTTCTGCCAAAACTTATAATTCCACGAGTGATTGAAAGAACAGGTATAAACCCTGCAACGAAAGTGAACTCTGTCACTCGTGAAGAGAGAAAGCGTCTTTGTGACGTAATTAAGGCATTTGATATTCATGTATATTCCATGAGGAGTATTGACGAGGCAATAATTACGTCAGGAGGAGTGGATACTACCGAGATAAATCCCAAAACTATGGAATCTAAACTTGTAAAGGGATTGTATTTTGCAGGAGAGGTAATTGATACTGATGCATATACAGGTGGATTTAATTTGCAGATTGCATGGAGTACTGCCTATGCGGCAGCAACAAGTTTTGAATAGAAGGAGAAGCGTATATGACATCGGTAAGTGCACAGGTCGCAAGTGCGGCTATTCGTCTTGCGTTGAGTGAGGATAGAGAAATGGAACGGTCACTGCGTAGTGAATTGACGGAGTGTGGTTTTATAACGGCTGCTGTTGATTTTGGCGGTGAGTTTATTCCGTCAATCAACAAGATTATAGAGAGATCTGTTGTCGCTGCTAAACGTGAGGGTGTTATTAGTGAAACACACAACGAAGAAGGTGCAGTAGCAGGTGCTGCCCGTGAAGCACTTAGTCAACTTATAAATAAGTCTATCGGCTTAAATGTAGGCGGAAAGATTGGTATTGCTCGTAATGGTGAGCATGTAAGCGTTGCGATGTTCTTTAGAATTGGTTTACTTCATCTAAATGAAGTTGCTATAGGTCTCGGACATCGTGTAGTATAAAAAGAAAAGAGGATAAAAGAATGAATTATATAAGCATTGCAATAGATGGACCGTCCGGTGCAGGTAAAAGCACAATAGCAAGAGTTTTGTCAAGTGAACTTGGCTACATTTACGTAGATACAGGTGCACTTTATCGTGCTATCGGCTACTATGTAGCACAGTGTGGTGTAGAGGTTGACAATGAAGATATGGTTGCTGCTGTTGCACCTCTTGCGTCGGTTGAATTAAAATATATTGATGGTATACAACACGTATATGTAAATGGAGATGACGTGACGGATAAAATCCGTACACCAAAAATCTCCCAGTACGCATCGAAGGTATCTGCTTATGGTGCGGTACGTAGTCATCTTTTAGATACACAACGCAATATCGCAAAGTCAAACAATATCATTATGGATGGCAGAGATATTGGCACAACAATTTTGCCTGACGCACAGATTAAGTTGTTTTTACAAGCAGATGTTCGTGACAGAGCACAACGCCGTTTTGACGAACTTTGTCTTAAAGGCACAAAGGTAACTTATAATGAAGTTCTCGCTGATATGCGTGAACGTGATTATCGTGACAGCCACAGAGAAATTTCTCCGCTAAAAAAGGCAGATGACGCTATTGTTATTGATACAACAGGAAATACTCTTGAAAAGAGTATTTCAGTTGTAAAGTCTATTGTTGAGGAACGTCTTCGTGCAATTGAGAATGCAGGAGGCTAAACTATGTGGTTTACTTTTCTAATTACTGTAGTAAAAATTGCACTTTCTTTTGTATCACCCTCAAAAGTATATAACGAAGAGAATTTGCCGAAAGGTGCGGCAATACTTTGCCCGAACCATACGACATTGCGTGACCCGTTATACGTTGCGGTTACGCTTGGTTACCGCCATCGACTTGCATTTATGGCGAAAGCGGAACTTTTTTGTAATGCCTTGACGAAGTGGTTTTTTGGAAGCATCAATGCTTTCCCGGTCAAACGTGGAGCAGGTGATTTAGGTGCTGTTAAGAAAAGTCTTGAAGCGTTAAAAGACGGACGAAAACTAATAATGTTTCCTGAAGGTACACGAGTAAAAGAGGGCGAGGAAGTAGAGGCAAAAGCAGGTGCTGCAATGCTTGCGGCAAAGACAGGTGTCCCTATTATTCCTATTTATATTAAAAACGGCAATACATTCTTTAAGAGAGTCAAACTCTTTATAGGTGAGCCGATAACCGTAACTGTAACCGATAAGAAAACGGCAAACGATGTATATAAAACTTCTGCTACCCAATGTATGACGGCAATAAAAGAACTACAAAACAAATATGAAATGGACAAATAGTATGGAAATTACACTTGCTAAAAATGCGGGATTTTGTTTTGGTGTCGATCGTGCCGTTAACATGGCAATTGATACAGCATCAAAAGAGAATAATTGTTATAGTTTGGGACTTCTGATTCACAATTCAGATGTTGTTAAAATGCTGACAGAAAAGGGCTTGTCGGTAGTCGATGAGCCATCGCAAGTTCCAGAAGGTAGCGTTTGCATTATAAGAGCACACGGCGTAGGGGAGGCTGTCTATGACAAACTTACAAGTCGTGGTGTTCAGATAGTTGATGCAACTTGCCCTTTCGTTTCAAAAATTCATAAAACAGTTCGACGTGAGTCAGAGTCGGGACGACATATTCTCATAGTTGGAAGTGGAACACACCCTGAAGTAAAAGGAATTGCAGGCTGGTGTAGTGCCTGCGATACCGTAGAGAATATGGACGAATTGTTAACATGGGTGGAAGAATGGCGTAAAAAAGGGGACTTGCCGGTGAGTGTTGTGGCTCAAACAACGACAAATTTAAAAAAATGGAACGAATTCGTAAAAATTATAAAAAAAGAGTGTACAAATGCAAAAATATTTGATACAATATGTAATGCTACCGAAGAAAGGCAAACTTGCGCTCAAAAGTTAGCCCGTGAATCGGAAATCATGGTTGTGATTGGCGACCGTCTTAGTTCCAATACAAACAAACTTTATGAGATATGTCGTGAGTATTGCGACTGCACAATTCTCATAGAAAATGAATTTGCAAAGGAACTTAATGATGAGGCATACGTTGGACAGATTCGTTCTGCGAAACGTATTGGCGTTACGGCGGGAGCGTCAACACCATCATGGATAATTAAGGAGGTTATAAACAAAATGAGCGATGAGATGAAAAACGTAAACACCCCTGCGGATGCAGAAGAAAACTTTGAGGCATTGTATGAGCAATTTATAAATAATGAAAAGGGAGTTCACAACGGTGACAAGATTGTCGGTACAGTAGTAAGCGTATCTTCCGATGTACAGGTTGAGATAATCGGTGTTAAGCATTCTGCGTTCATTCCCTATTCCGAGCTCAGTGACGATCCTAACTACAAGGCAAGTGAACACTATAAGGTCGGCGATGAGATTGAAGCATCTGTTGTCCGTGTAAATGACGCTGAAGGTGTTATAACTCTGTCTAAAAAGCGTCTTGACGCTATGAAGGGCTGGGACGTTGTAGAGGCAGCCTCCGAGAGCGGAGAGGTTGTTGAAGGCGTTGTATGTGAAGAAAATAAGGGTGGCGTTGTCGTTACCGTTTGTGGCGTAAGAGTATTTGTACCTGCATCTCGTACCGGTCTCGGTAAAGATGTTCCCATGTCTACTATACTTCGTCAGAATGTAAAACTTAAGATTACTGAAGTAAATCGTGCTCGCCGCCGTGTTGTTGGCGATATTCGTGCCGTTATTGCTGCAGAGCGTAAGATTCTTAGCGACAAGATATGGGCAGATATTGCAGTAGGCAATACCTATCATGGTGTTGTTAAGTCCCTCACATCTTATGGTGCGTTTGTTGACATTGGCGGTGTTGACGGTATGGTACACATCAGCGAATTGTCTTGGAATCGTATTAAACATCCTTCCGATGTTCTTTCAATCGGTCAGGAGATTGACGTATTCGTAATTGCACTTGACGCTGAAAAGAAGAAGATATCTCTCGGCTACCGCCGTGAAGAAGACAACCCATGGACAAAGTTCACTGCTGCATACAATGTAGGAGATGTTGCTTCTGTTAAGATTCTCAAGTTTATGCCTTTTGGTGCATTTGCTGAGATTATCCCCGGTGTTGATGGACTAATCCATATTTCTCAGATATCTGCTACACAGCGTGTTAACAAGGCTGAGGACGTATTGTCTGAGGGCGAAGTTGTTGACGCAAAGATCACAGATATTGATATGGAAAAGCAGAAGATTTCTTTGAGTATCCGTGCACTTGCACAGGAAGTAGTTGAAGAGGAAGCATCTCAAGAAGATGCAGTCGAAGAGGTCGCAGTTGAGGAAAGTGCTGAATAATTAACGAAACCTCGACTTTTGTTAGTCATAATAATCCCGATGCAAAAGGCATCGGGATTTTATGTAAAACATCAAAATATACAGGACGGTAAATAGATATGATTGATATGAAACTTATCCGAACAAATCCGGATCTTGTAAAAGAGAATATCAAGAAGAAATTTCAAGACGATAAATTAGCAATTGTCGATGAAATCATAGAACTTGACAAGCAGTTTCGTGATGCAAAGATGAAAAGTGACCAGTTGAGAAGTCAAAGAAACAACATCAGTAAAAAAATTGGTGCTTTGATGGGACAAGGTAAAAAAGAAGAAGCAGAAGAAACGAAGAAACTTGTTTCCGACATGGCACAGGAACTTGAAGATCTTTCAACTCTTGCAGATCGTCTTGAGGGAGAGGTTCGTGAGCGTATGCTTGTTATTCCCAATATTATTGATGACAGCGTACCAATTGGCCGTGACGATAGTGAAAATGTAGAAGTACAGAGATTTGGTGAGGCTACTATACCTGAATTTGAAATTCCTTACCATGTTGATATAATGGAACGTCTTAACGGTATTGACCTTGATGGTGCAAGACGCACCAGCGGTAATGGTTTCTACTACCTAAAGGGCGATATTGCAAGACTTCAGTCTGCAATTTTGTCTTACGCTCGTGACTTTATGATTGACAAGGGATTTACCTACTATATCCCACCATTCATGATTCGTTCCAACGTAGTAACAGGTGTTATGAGTTTTGCTGAGATGGAGAATATGATGTACAAGATTGAGGGCGAAGATCTCTACCTCATCGGTACAAGTGAACATTCCATGATAGGTAAATTTATAGACACACTTCTTGATGAGAGTGAACTTCCTCAGACTATGACAAGTTATTCTCCGTGCTTTAGAAAAGAAGTTGGTGCTCACGGAATTGAGGAACGTGGCGTGTACAGAATACATCAGTTCGAGAAGCAGGAGATGGTTGTAGTCTGTATGCCAGAAGAGAGTATGGATTGGTTCCATAAACTCTACTCCTATTCAGTGGAATTTTTCCGTTCCCTTGATATTCCTGTGCGTACTCTTGAATGTTGTTCAGGCGACTTGGCAGATTTGAAGGTCAAGAGTATAGATGTAGAGGCATGGTCACCAAGACAGCAGAAGTACTTTGAAGTCGGTAGTTGTTCAAACCTCGGCGATGCACAGGCACGCCGTCTTGGCATTCGTGTTCGCAATAAGGAAAAGGGCAACTTCTTCCCTCATACACTAAACAATACTGTTGTGGCACCGCCTCGTATGCTTATTGCATTCCTTGAGAACAACTTAAACTCCGATGGTAGTATTAATATCCCTGAAGCACTGAGAATGTACATGGGTGGAAAATCCGTTATCGAAAGATAGTTTCGTAAATTTACAGTAAAAATAACAAAAAACTATTGAATTTTTGCCAGCATCATGATATAATAGTTACAAGAGGAGGACAAAATACTAAAGAATAATCTTGTAATTTTTTGAGAGGAGCTGACACTATGAAGTTTATGTTTACCGGTAGAAAACTTGACCTTGGTGATGATGTAAAAGCGTATGCAGAGAAGAAAATGGCAAAACTTGACCGCTATTTTCGTAACGATGCAGAAACAACAATTATCTGCCATCAAGAGCGAGGACGCTTCACATCAGAGGTAACAGTCAGATCCGATAATATGTTCTTCCGTGCTCAAAGCACCAAGACTGATTTGTATGCTACATTTGATGAAATCGTTGATACGATTGATCGTCAAATTCGTAAGAACAAGACAAGACTTGAAAAACGTCTACGTAGCGGTGCATTTGAACGGGAGTTGCCAAACGAAACTATTGATGTAGCGGAAGATAAATTTGAACTTGTCCGCACAAAACGATTTGCAATCAAGCCCATGTCTGTTGAAGAGGCAATTATGCAGATGAATCTTTTGGATCATATGTTTTTTGCTTTTAGAAATCAAGATGACGAAGATAGATATTGTGTCGTGTATCGCAGAAATGACGGTGGATATGGCGTGATTGAAAGTGACTGATTAAGCACTACAATGATATAACAAGTAGCAATGCCCATCACTTTTGAAGTGATGGGCGTTTACTATTCTTTAAGAGAAAAATGAGAGAAAAAATAAAGAAGTAAATTGGTAGAAAATAAATAAAATTTATTTTAGAAAAGTATTGACAAAGGTAAAATCCTATGCTATACTACATAGGCTCCTGTAAATTGTAGTCAATGCTGTCAAGAAAAATTTTGAAATTTTCAAAAAAAGTTCTTGACATTGTTAGAAAACTGTGGTACACTATACAGGTAGCCGACTCGGTAGAGTTGGCGAAGGAAGCACCTTGTAAATTGAACAATGAAGCATCATAAAAAAGGTTGTATAAGGAATTAAATTCCTTTGAAATCAAAGATTTCAAAATATACAGCTCAAGTCAGCACCTTTGAGATAAGTCCTATGAAAAGTAGGACGAACAGAAAATCAACAAGGACATAAAAGAGTGTCTGAGTTGGAAACAAATTTTCAGAATATATATTTATCGTGAAAATATATTGATAGAGAGTTTGATCCTGGCTCAGGACGAACGCTGGCGGCGTGCTTAACACATGCAAG
>JAZUCL010000022.1:0-66236 GCA_045639125.1 Eubacteriales bacterium
ACTCATTCTACCACACGTCTTTCCCGTTGTCAAGCCTTTTTCTTCTCTTTTTCGCTTCTTTTCAAGGCTCTCCCGTGACGCTTCGTATATTGAGTTTTTCGCCGCCGTTCTCACAGCGACCCCGTCAGTATACCACTTTATCTTCCCTTTGTCAATACCTTTTTTCAAAAATTTTTATAATATTTTATCTTGTCCTTTTCATAACCATTATAACTCTCTTCAATGCCATAAATCGTGCTTTTTCAGTTTACAATCCAATTAAATTGATGTATAATAAGTTATCAAAGCACTATTATTCGTAAAGGATGTGTTTTTTCGTGTCATATAAACTTCAATATGAGAAATGGCTGTCATCTCCCATACTGTCTGATGATGAAAAGGCTGAACTAACCGCTATTGCCGGTGACGAAAAGGAGATTGAATCTCGTTTCTACGCTCCGCTTCAGTTTGGTACGGCAGGGCTTCGTGGTACTCTGGGAATGGGACTTAACAGAATGAATCGCTATACTGTCCGTTGGGCAACGCAAGGTATTGCAACTCTTATTTGTTCTATAGGTGAAAAGGCAATGAAGCGAGGCGTTGTTGTCTGCTATGATTGTCGTATTATGAGTCCCGAATTTTCCGTTGAGGTTGCCTCTGTACTTGCAGCAAATGGTATTCATGTTTTTCTGTTTGACGCAATGCGTCCAACTCCTGAGTGTTCCTTTGCAATACGCAAACTTGGCTGTATTGCCGGCATTAACATAACTGCAAGCCACAATCCAAAAGAATATAACGGCTACAAAGCATACTGGGAGGACGGTGCACAATTGCCGCCTGCCGAGGCTGATGTTGTTGCTGACGCTATTGAAAAACTTGATATATTTAATGATATAAAGACGATGCCTCTTAAAGACGCCGTTGATGCAGACCTTATCACCTACATTGGTGATGAAATAGACGAGGCATTTCTCCAATTATCCCTTTCCATGTCGGTATCTCGTGATGCAGTAAAGGCAGTTGCAGACGATTTCAAAATTGTCTACACACCATTTCACGGTACAGGCTACAAACTCGTCCCTGAAATTCTCCGCCGTCTTGGTATGAAACATATTTTGTGTGAGCCTCATCAGTCAATCCCTGACGGCACATTCCCCACAGTAGTATCCCCCAACCCACAAGACAAAGAGGGGTTTGTTGACTCCATTGCTTTGGCAAAGGAAAATGATGTGGATTTGATAATCGGCACTGACCCTGACGCTGACCGTGTCGGTATTGTACTTCGTGGTGATGGCGGTGAATATGTAACCTTATCAGGCAATCAGGTGGGCGTTCTTTTGCTTGACTACCTCATTAACGCTATGAAAGAGAAAAACGCACTGCCTAAAAAACCGGCAGTTGTAAAGAGTATTGTTACCACCGAAATGGCTCGAAAGGTTGCCCAGGTCAACGGTATTGCCTGTTATGACACATTCACCGGATTTAAGTATATCGCAGAGAAAATCGGTGAATTGGAAGAAAGCGGCACAGGTAATTTCATTCTCGCATACGAGGAGTCTTACGGCTATCTTGTCGGTGACGGTGCTCGTGATAAAGATGCAATAACCGCATCAATGCTCATTGCAGAGATGGCGGCTTGGTATCATCTAAAGGGCATGACCCTCTACGATGCAATGGATAGCCTTTATAAAAAGTACGGTTACTACCTTGACGAAACGATAAATATCGTAATGAAAGGTCTTGACGGATTAAAACGCATGAATGAATTACTTAATTCTCTGCGTGAAAATCCACCTCGTGAGATTGCAGGCAGAAAAGTCAAAAGACTCCGTGACTACAATTCAGGTATTATTCATGATTACGAAAAGGGCTGTGACGAGAAGATGGAGATGGCAGGTTCAAATGTCCTCTACTTTGATATGGCAGACGGTGCAAGTTTTGTGGTACGTCCGTCCGGCACAGAACCAAAAATTCGTGTATATATGTTTATTCTTGGTACAGACAAAGACGATTGCCAAAGCATTTTGGCAGATTACACCTCTGCGGCGAAAAACCTTATTAAGTGAGAATACATAAAAACTCAGGTGCATATATAATGTACCTGAGTTTTTTTATGTTTTTTTAGTTCCTCAAAACTCTACTCCTGTGGCAAAGCCTTAACAATAAATCCACAGGGCAAAAGTCTGCCGTCAATTTTATCTGCCGCAGACGGCTGTGAGATTACTCTGCCGTTATAATACATAACAGCAGACGAACCTCCGTCAAGGTTGCACGCTTGCACTGCTCCATATTTTAGCAGTTGGTCTGCGGCGTCCTCCACAGTCGCACCGACTGAATGTGTCTGTCTGCCGTCAATAACGAGCATCAGTACATCTCCATTCTTACGTTGGCCAATTGCACTTCGAGGCTGTATGCCCCAGCCTGCAGAGCCCTCAACAACTTTTTCACCATTTATTATAAGTGCCGGTGTAAACTCTCCCGCATCTCTCAGTGAAAGGCCCTCTTTGTATTTGCCGATGTACATTCTGTCATTGTTATCAAATCCAATCACCTTATAGTGATTTAATACAGACGGGTTTTTCTCAACACCATTTGATACAATATAGCCGTAAGGGATACCGCCGTTGCCCCTGCCGTCAGGGTCTTCAAATCCATTTGCATTTATTGCAAGAATTGCGTTGTTATGAGATGCGATATATTTCATCTGTGAGCCACTCGTGCCAAAGTTCTTTGCAATACCCATACCGACTCGTGACGGCTCACTTACAATGGCAACACGTCCCATATATCCCTCGCCTGTAATTTCAACAATTAAAATGCCGTTTGCCTCGTCTACTGCAAGAACCATGTCGCCGTGTGTCGTTTTAATTGATGTGCCCTCTTGCTCTCTGTCTGACTCGTCAATCATAATTTTGCCTGACTCACTTACCGCAGTTTCACCATGAAGTTGCATATATTCTGCAAAACTCTCCACGTCAAGTTCAGGGAATTGTTTATATATAGCATGTGATTTTTCAAGCCACGGGCTGTCAGGGTCAACTCGAACTTCAGGCTCGTCAGGCTCCGGCACATCAAACGGCTCTTGTGTATCGTCCCAATTACTTTCCAAATTGTCTTGACTTGCAATTAGTTTGTCGTACTCCCACATTGCCTTTTCAATAACGGATTTTGGGATAAATGATGTGGCAAGCCACTGGTGAGTCATTGTACCCATAGCCGTTTCAATGTACAAAGTACGCCACTTCGCTATAAATGGTATTTGGGTATAGACTAAAAATGAGTATATTAAAATTCCTGTTGCCACAACGCACATTAGACGTATCATTCTTTTCTGCCACTTGCTAACTGCAAGAGTCGGGCGTTTATTATAAGAATACTTGCCCGGATCTAATACTACACGATACTTTGTATCAGCATACTCTACGGTCTTTTTGTCTGTAGGCATTTCCTCTTCTTCAAAATCATCGTAAAGATCCTCATCATAAAATGCATCGCCGTCAAATGTGTCGTATGTATCGTTTGCGTAATTTATTTGATACTCTTTTGATTTATTTTTCTTTTTCAATGTATACTCCTTGTCAACTATAAAACGTCATCATATATTGTATTATAGCATAGATGTAGAAATTTACCATTGATATCCCAACCAAAATCAAGAAAATTCCAAGATTTTTTCGTACATCTTGTCGATATTTCTTGTATCAACATCTGTTTAGACGAAATTAGATGTCTTAAAGTTTCACTTAACATAATAAAATATCGTAACAACCGACCTCATCTTAGAATAGGATATGGTGCGGAGCATTTGACAGGAGAGGAGATGTGATGGAATTTGAAGTCTGTCACTTTTTTAGTTCTCGGTGGAGATCTTCGGCAGTTAAGCCTTGCACGTTCATTGGCACAAGACGGATATAAAGTTAAACTTTTGGGTCTTGAACAACTTATAGATAATACTATGAATTTAGAAAATATTTTCCAATGCAACTCCCTACTTGAAGGAGTAGCCGACGTTGATTGTATCGTTGCCCCATTGCCTATGTGTGATGAAAAGGGTGATATTAACGCACCATTTGCCAACACACCAATTAGCCTATCTAACTTTCTTGACGAAATACCGCCTAAAAAACCTCTTCTTGCAGGACATCTTTCGCCCCTTGTCCTTGAGGAAACGGCAAAGCGTGGTATTACTGCATTTGACTATCTTAAACGTGAGGAGTTTGCAGTGCGAAATGGTGTTGCAACGGCGGAGGGTGCCATTCAAATCGCCATGGAGGAATTGCCTATTACAATAGACGGTGCAAAATGCCTTGTATGCGGTTTTGGACGGATTGGAAAACTTCTTGCACATAAACTCCATGCACTTGGCGGTCAAGTTACAGTTGCCGCACGAAAGTACAGTGATTTTGCGTGGATTAGTGCCTTTGGATATACACCGCATCACATCTCAAATCTTACTGATTGTCTTGACGATGTAGACGTTGTATTTAACACAGTCCCTGTTCGCATTTTCGGCAGACGTGAGTTGGAGAAACTCCACGAGAGGACTCTGTGCATTGATTTGGCATCAAAGCCGGGTGGTTTTGATTTAGATATGGCAGGTAAAACAGGTGTCAAGGTTATATGGGCGTTGTCGTTGCCGGGCAAAGTCGCTCCTGTCACCGCAGGCACAACTATACATGAAACTAT
Organism: Eubacteriales bacterium; assembly: GCA_045639125.1. Classification (GTDB taxonomy): domain Bacteria; phylum Bacillota; class Clostridia; order Oscillospirales; family QAMX01; genus JAZUCL01. Next base: position 4,666 of record JAZUCL010000022.1, read on the forward strand.
CGTCAATATTTTAACGGAAAACGGGATTTTGTTATAATCTCAATGAGGAATTAAGTATGGAAGCATTAACGCTTGGATTTGCACTTTGCGGATCTTTTTGTACATACGAACGTGTCCTCGGCGTATTGGCGTCACTTACGAAGGAATATAATGTCATTCCCATTTTAAGCGAGATGTCGGCTGCGACCGACACTCGATTTGGTACGGCACAATCCTTCAAAGAGCGTATTACTTCAATGTGCTGTCGCACACCAATTACCACAATTAAAGAGGCTGAGCCTATCGGTCCAAAAAAACTTCTTGACGTTCTTGTTATAGCACCATGTACCGGCAATACCCTTGCAAAACTTGCCTTAGGCATAACAGATTCGTCTGTCACAATGGCGGCAAAGGCACATCTTAGAAATGACAGACCACTTGTAATTGCCGTATCAACAAATGATGCATTGTCAGGCAGTGCAAAAAATATCGGCAGTCTTCTAAATCGCAAAAACGTCTATTTTGTACCTATGTGTCAAGACGATCCTATACGTAAGCCACGAAGTATCGTGGCTGATATGGAGAAAATTCCCGACACAGTAAAAGATGCACTTGAGGGAAAACAGATTCAGCCTATTATTAAATAGATAAAACGTCGGCTAATTAGCCGACGTTTTTATTTCTATGAATTTTTACTGTCAAAGAAATCCTTGACTTTCTCGAAGAAGCCTCTGTTCTCCTCTGTATGATTTTCAGGAGAAAGTGCCTCGTCAAACTTTTTGAGTATGTCTTTTTGCTGTTTTGACAGATTTTTAGGTACTTCCACGTTGACTTTTACATAGTGGTCGCCACGACCTCTGCCATTAAGTACAGGTATACCCTTGCCACGAAGTCTGAATACAGTACCCGACTGTGTTCCCTCCGGCACAGTATAACTTACCTTGCCGTCAATAGTTGCAACCTCAATTTCTGCACCTAATGTCGCCTGGGTGAAACTAATAGGCACTTCACATATAACATCGTTGCCACGACGTGTGAATATCGGGTGTGGACGAATTTGTACTGTTACGAACAAATCACCTGCAGGACCGCCATTTACTCCTGCACTGCCCTGTCCACGTAATGAGATTGTCTGTCCGTCATCAATTCCCTCAGGTATCTTGACTTCAATCTTTCTACGCATTGTGACAGTTCCCTGCCCATGACAAACCTTACACGGCGTCTTGATTATCTTACCTGTACCACGGCACGTAGAACAAGGGGCACTACTTTGAAATACGCCAAGAGGTGTTCGCTGTGCCGTCTTTACCATACCGCTACCATGACATACGCTACACGTTTCAGCACTTGTGCCTTTTGCTGCACCACTGCCCTTACACTCATCACAACTCTCGGTACGATTTATCTCTATCGTCTTTTTACAGCCAAATGCTGCCTCATCAAAACTTAAGATAACTGTACTTTGCAGGCTCTCACCTTTTCGTGGTTGGTTACGGCGTGCATTTCCGCCAAAACCGCCGCCTCCGCCAAAGAAACTGTCGAAAATTCCGCCTAAGTCAAAGTCTTCAAATCCACCCATACCGCCAAAGCCGCCACCGGCTCCTGCTGCGTAATTTGGGTCAACTCCAGCAAAACCAAATCTGTCGTACTTGGATTTCTTATCTGCATCAGACAGTACCTCGTACGCTTCGCTTGCCTCTTTGAACTTTGCCTCCGCCTCTTTGTCTCCGGGGTGTAAATCCGGGTGGTACTTTTTAGCCGTTCTTCTATATGCCTTTTTAATTTCGTCATCGCTTGCGTCCTTTGAAACGCCAAGCACCTCGTAATAATCTCGTTTATCTGCCATATTTTCCTCTACTATAATCCCAAAACCCCGTTTAGTAAGCGGGGTTTTGGGTCTTATTTACTTATTTGTTGTCGTCATCTACAACTGTGTAGTCTGCGTCATAAACTTGGTCGCCCTGTGCAGTAGCGTCCTGCTGGTAACCTGTGTGGTCACCGCCCATGCCTCCCATATCAGGTGCTCCCTGGGGATTTGCCTGCTGATACATCTTTGCGGCAAGTTCTTGCATCTTCTTTTCAAGTTCCTCGCACTGCTTCTTGATTGCCTCAAAGTCAGTTCCACCTGAAATATTCTTAAGTGCCTCAATTTCCGCCTTTATTGGCTCCTTGTCGCTGTCAGCAAGTTTGTCGCCTGCATCTTCAAGCATTTTCTCTGTCTGATATACAAGTTGGTCAGCGTGGTTCTTTATATCAATCTCTTCACGGCGTTTCTTGTCCTCAGCAGCGTAACGCTCTGCGTCCTTGATTGCCTGGTCAATTGCAGACTGGTCAAGGTTAGAAGATGCAGTAATTGTAATCTTCTGCTCCTTGCCTGTGCCAAGATCCTTTGCTGATACGTTTACAATGCCGTTTGCGTCAATATCAAAGGTAACTTCAATCTGAGGTACACCACGGCGTGCCATCGGGATACCGTCAAGAGTAAATCTACCGAGTGTCTTATTGTACTGTGCCATTTCACGCTCGCCCTGAAGTACATGGATTTCAACAGATGTCTGATTGTCAGCAGCAGTTGAGAATACCTGGCTCTTCTTTGTGGGGATTGTGGTGTTACGCTCAATAAGTTTTGTAAATACGCCACCAAGTGTTTCAAGACCGAGTGACAATGGAGTTACGTCAAGTAAAAGCACGTCCTTAACTTCACCTGCAAGTACACCGCCTTGAATAGCCGCACCTGCCGCTACACATTCGTCAGGGTTGATTCCCTTAAATGGTTCTTTGCCTGTGAAGGCCTTTACTGCCTCTTGAACAGCGGGGATACGAGAAGAACCACCAACGAGCAACACTTTTGAAAGGTCGCTTGCGTTAAGGCCTGCATCACTCATTGCACGGCGTACAGGAGTCATTGTTGCCTCAACAAGATCTGCTGTAAGTTCATTAAACTTTGCTCTTGTTAAAGTCAATTCAAGGTGCTTAGGACCTGTTGCGTCTGCTGTAATGTATGGGAGATTTATTGATGCGGTGGTCATACCGGAAAGTTCAATTTTTGCCTTCTCTGCCGCCTCTTTCAATCTCTGCATTGCCATACGGTCAGAGCGAAGATCTACGCCATTTTCACGCTTGAACTCGTTTGCCATCCAGTTCATAACACGCTCGTCAAAGTCGTCACCGCCAAGACGGTTATTACCTGCGGTTGCCAAAACTTCAAGAACGCCGTCACCGATTTCAAGGATAGATACGTCAAACGTACCGCCGCCCAAGTCGTATACCATAATCTTCTGGTCGCTTTCCTTGTCTACACCATAAGCAAGAGCAGCAGCAGTAGGCTCGTTGATAATACGAAGAACTTCAAGACCTGCAATCTTACCTGCGTCCTTTGTTGCCTGACGCTGACTATCTGTAAAGTATGCAGGAACAGTGATAACTGCCTGTGTGACAGACGCACCAAGGTAACTTTCAGCGTCTGTCTTTAATTTTGCCAAAATCATTGCGGAGATTTCCTGTGGGGACATCTTCTTGTCGTCAATAGATACCTTGTAGTCTGTACCCATCTCACGCTTAATGGAACTGATTGTACGGTCAGGGTTTGTGATAGCCTGACGCTTTGCAACCTGACCTACCATACGCTCGCCTGTTTTGGAAAACGCTACAACAGACGGAGTTGTTCTCGCACCCTCTGCGTTTGCGATAATTACAGGCTCGCCGCCTTCCATAACTGCTACACATGAATTGGTTGTACCAAGGTCGATACCGATAATCTTAGACATAATAAATTACTCCTTTACGTTAATTGTCAATTTATATAATAACTTAATTTGCAACTTTTACGATAGCGTACCTCAAGACTCGGTCGCCCATCTTAAAGCCCTTTTCAAAGACTTCCACAATGGTGTTGTCGTCTACCGTTTCATCTTCAATATGAAGTACCGCATTGTGAAGTTCAGGGTCAAACTGCTCCCCTAATGCCGCAATTTCCGTTATACCAAGTTTCTCCATTACCTCGTACAACTGGTTGAGTGTCATTTCAACACCTTTTTTGTACGCCTCATCAGCAGTTTCCTGCTTTGCCGCACGTTCCAAATTGTCAAGTACAGGTAAAAACTTCGCCGCAGTTGCTATTGCCGCATCTAAGTAAATATTCTCTTTTTCCCTTGCACTACGCTTACGGAAATTGTCGTACTCTGCCGCAAGTCGAAGTTTTGCGTCCTTCAACTCCTCAATTTCCTTTGTCAGCGTATCATTTACTGTCGCCTCTGTAGTATCAGTTTCCGTTTCTGCCGTTTCTACAGTTTCCACAGTTTCCTCTACGCTTTCGTCTTTTGGACACTCGGTTTTATTGTTCGCCATAGTCTTTGGATTCCTTTCCTTTGTTACGCTTATCGAGATATTGGCTCAGTCCTTCGGCAAACTTGGTAAGCCTTGCACTGACCTTTGCGTAGTCCATTCGAGTCGGACCGACTACGCCGATAATTCCCTTTCCGATACCTGCATCGTAACTTGTCATAACAATACTGGCATCTCCCAACGCCTTGTTCTCATTCTCACCACCGATGATTATTTTCACCGTGTCATTGATTCCGGGTGGTGGTAGCCGTGTCAGCATGTGGTGGTCTGAAAGATAATCCAACAACTGACGTGCCTTTTCTACGTTGTGGTATTCGGGATATTTAAGAATTTGTGATGCACCCTCTAAGTATGCATCTCTATTCATAATGTCAAAAATTACGTTGGAGGCAAACTCTATAGCCGCTATAAGTACCTCCGTTATTTCAGCACCTACACCATATTCCGCTGTGCGAATTATATCACTTGTCAGGCTGTCGAATGGAATATTTGTAAAGTGAGTGTTGAGTGCTTTTGTTGCCGCCGCAATCTCGAAGTCACTAAGCGGGAAATTGAGGTGGCATATTTTATTCTTTATCTGGTCGGACGTGGTAACGAGTACAAGCACCACAGTATTTTTATCAACAGGAATAAGTTCAAACCGTTTGACAGCCTCACGTTCAAAAACAGGAGTCACTGCGATTGCCGTATGGTTCGTTATCTCACTTACCATCTTTCCTGCTTCGCCGATTATTTTATCAAGTGTATCCATACGGAATTTAAGTGCCGTTTGGATTTGAGCAAGTTCAGTACCTGATAAACTGTAACTATCCATCAGTTCATCAACGTACATTCTATAACCTAAGTCGGAGGGGACACGTCCTGCTGACGTATGAGGTTGTTCCAAATACCCCATATCCTCCAAGTCAGCCATTTCATTTCTAACAGTAGCGGAAGATACAGACGTATTCATTCGTGCTACAACAGCCTTTGAACCAACAGGTTCTGCAGTTTCAACATAGTCATCAATAACTGCTTTTAATATCTGCTTTTTTCTTTCACTTAATGCCATTGTATCACCTCGCCCTTGCTCCCAACGGTTTTATCGTTTAGCACTCTCGCTCTTTGAGTGCTAATATAAAGATACCACCATTTTTTCTCTTTGTCAATAGGTAGTATTACGCTTTTTTCTGTCTTTACACCTTTGGAAGAAATATCCCTCGGCTGAGCCGAGGGATATTTATCATTTCAAGTAGTTTCGGCTTAGTACATACCGCCCATGCCGCCCATATCAGGTGCAGGAGCAGCGGGAGCAACAGGCTCCTTCTTATCAGCAACGAGTGCCTCAGTTGTCAAAAGCATAGATGCGACACTTGCCGCCTTTTCAAGTGCGGAGCGGTTTACCTTTGTAGGATCAACGATACCGGACTTAATCATATCGGTATAAACTTCATTGTATGCGTCAAATCCGTAACCAACCTTACGGCTGTTCTTAATTTTCTCAAGAACAACACTGCCGTCAATACCAGCGTTAGCAGCAATCTGCTTTACAGGCTCTTCAAGTGCCTTCATGATAATCTTAACACCTGTCTTTTCATCGCCGTCAACAGAAGAGATAATTTTGCTAACCTCTGCGATTGCGTTGACGTATGCTACGCCACCGCCTGCAACGATACCCTCTTCAACAGCCGCACGAGTTGCGTTAAGTGCATCTTCGATACGAAGTTTCTGTTCTTTCATCTCAGTTTCGGTTGCCGCACCAACCTTGATAACAGCAACACCGCCTGCCAACTTTGCAAGACGCTCCTGGAGTTTCTCACGGTCAAAATCAGATGTTGTAACTTCGATTGCAGCCTTAATCTGTGCGATACGAGCCTTAATCTCGTCAGTGGATCCTTCTCCGCCTACAATGATTGTGTTTTCCTTAGATACCTTAACTTGCTTTGCACGACCAAGTTGTGCAATAGTAGTTTCTTTAAGGTCAAGACCGAGTTCATCGGAGATAACCTCACCGCCTGTAAGGATAGCAATATCCTTGAGCATTTCCTTACGTCTGTCGCCAAAGCCGGGAGCCTTAACTGCTACGCAAGTGAATGTGCCACGCAGACGGTTTACAAGCAAAGTAGTAAGAGCCTCGCCCTCAATATCCTCTGCTACGATAACAAGTTTACGACCAGCCTGAACAATCTGCTCAAGGAGGGGAAGAAGATCCTGGATTGCGGAAATCTTCTTGTCTGTGATAAGAATGAGAGCATCATCAATAACTGCTTCCATCTTCTCTGTATCAGTAACCATATATGGAGAGATATAGCCACGGTCAAACTGCATACCCTCTACAACTTCGCTGTATGTTTCAGCAGTCTTGGAGTCCTCAACAGTAATAACACCATCGTTGGAAACCTTTTCCATAGCCTCTGCAATCAACTTACCAATTTCCTCATCGCCTGAGGAAATAGCAGCAACACGAGCAATATCTTCAGAGCCGTTAATCTTCTGTGAGTTTGCAGCGATTGCCTTAATAGCCGCATCAACAGCCTTCTTGATACCCTTCTTCATAATCATTGGATTTGCTCCGGCAACTACGTTCTTCATACCCTCACGAACAATAGCCTGTGTCATAAGAGTTGCAGTTGTTGTACCGTCACCTGCTACATCGTTAGTCTTTGTAGCCGCTTCCTTTACAAGTTGAGCACCCATATTCTCAAAAGGATCGTCAAGTTCAATCTCTTTTGCTATAGTTACACCATCATTTGTGATAAGGGGAGAGCCAAACTTCTTGTCAAGTACAACATTTCTTCCCTTTGGTCCGAGAGTTACCTTAACGGTATCTGCTACAGCATTGACGCCACGTTCTAATGCACGTCTTGCATCTTCATCATATTTAATAATTTTAGCCATGATTCAAAACAGTCCTTTCAATAAATAAGTGATTAGTCTACCTTTGCGAGAATGTCATTTTGACGTACAATGATAAGTTCCTCGCCGTCAATCTTAACTTCTGTACCGCTATACTTAGATGTGATAACACGATCGCCAACGGAAAGTTCCATCTTAATTTCCTTACCGTCTACCATGCCACCAGGGCCTACTGCAAGTACCTCAGCAACTTGAGGCTTCTCCTTTGCAGAACCTGCAAGGATAATACCACTCTTTGTAGTTTCCTCGCTCTCAACCATCTTAATTACAACTCTATCTGCAAGTGGTTTCAGTTTCATGTTTTGTACCTCCTAAAAAAATTTATTCCTTCCTTAAAAACCACAAAATTCGTGATTTTTAGCACTCTCGCTTTGCGAGTGCTAACACAAGTAATATGATAATCCAAAAAGCCGCATTTGGCAAATAAGAATTTCATCTTATTTAAGGCAAATACGGCGATTTTTTATGTTTATATCAATTTACCTTTTATTTGCTGTAAATTTCTTCTTTTTCCTGAAGATTTTGGTTTTCAACATATTCTGCGTATGTCAATTTTGCACCTCTTGGCACGATAAACGTAAGTTTCTGCGGTACAACCTCAACAGTAAACTCCTTTAGGTTGTGTATTTCACCGTCAAGGCTTACAGGCTCTATGTTTTCGCTTTCGAAGCGTACCGATTTACATTTTGTACGAACTACAATGTCAGAAAGTTCTTTGTAGCGTCCCTTTTCGTACTTTCCGATAATGGAGGCAATCTGTATACGTGACAGTTTCTTTACAAACAGTAAGTCGATCATTCCGTCGTCAGGCTGTGCGTCAGGCACTGCATAGAAGCCTCCGCCGTAGTATCTGCCCGATGCCACTACCATAATGGTATACTCACCGCTTAAATCTCTGCCGTCTGCGGTTATCTTATATGTACGGGGAATTTTCTTCATAATGGTAGTGAGAATCGCCACCTTGTAGGGAAAACTTCCGCCAAACACACATTTGTGTTTGTTCTTTCCTGCCCACTGGGCAACTCGTGCGTCAAGTCCTGCATTACATATGTTTACACAGTATTTTGAGCCAATACGCATTACGTCGATTTTAGTTGCCTCACCGTCTATCAAATCCTCGAAGGATTTGAAGTGTTCAAGTCCGTCAAACACCTTTACAAAGTCGTTACCCGTACCGCTGGGGTAGCACGCAACCTGTGCATTATCGTAAAGGACAGCACCCGATACAACTTCGTTGAGTGTTCCGTCACCGCCACAGGCATAGAAACGGCAGATTTTATCAGCATTTTGGGAAGACTCCGCTTTTACGATTTCAGTTGCGTCACCGATGCCGTTTGTTATTTTAATCTCGAAGTCTAAACTTCGCACTTTACAGAGTGCGGAAATTCTCTGCTTATGGTCGGTGATTTTACCCTTTTTGCCTGCCGCAGGATTCAATATAAATATATGCTTAGTATCCATGGCTTATTTGCCTCCCTGGTAGTACATAAACAAATCGCATTTGAGCATACCGTTGTAAAGTTTTCTCTTTTTATCAGCCTTCTTGCCAAATGCACTTTCAAATGCGTCATGGGAACTGATAACGTATATCTTTTTATCTGATAAAGAACCGAGTGCTACGGCAAAATCGTGATAAAGTCGTTGTGCCGTAGGTACGTCTTCAAGTCGTTCGCCATAAGGTGGATTTGTTACTATTGTACCTGAAAAATCCGCCCAGTTACGAGTAGTTGCATTGTCGCACACTACTTTAATTTTATCACCTACGCCCGCCTTTCGTGCGTTGTCACAGGTAAGGGCTACACAGGCAGGATCTGTATCACAGCCGTAAATGACAGCGTCAAACGGACGTATAGAATCTAACGCTTCACTGCGAGCGTTTGCCCACGCACTTTTGGGAATAAATCTCCAACTTTCACACAAAAACGACCTTGCAATACCGGGTGCACGATTTGAAGCCTTTAATGCCGCCTCTATAAGTATCGTACCTGAACCGCAGAATGGGTCGAAAAAGTCCTCTCTGCCTCTCCAATGAGCAAGGTCTACCATTGCCGCCGCCAAAGTTTCACGAATAGGTGCTTCGTTGGCATTTCTGCGGTAACCTCTTTTATGGAGTGCTGTACCTGTCGTATCAAGATAGACGGTTACCACATCTTTCATAATGGCAAAGCGAATTGGATACACCTCTCCTGTTTCCTCAAACCAATTTATGTTGTACACACTTTTAAGGCGTTCAACTACTGCCTTTTTAACTATCTTCTGACAGTTAGGTATACTTGTAAGCATCGAGTTTAACGAGTGTCCGTTTACAGGGAAATTGCCATTTTGCGGAATATAATTCTCCCAAGAAATAGCCTTTACCCCTTGAAATAATTCCTCAAATGTAGTTGCATGAAATGTTGACAGAGTCATTAAAATTCGCTCACTATATCGTGACCAGAGATTTGCCCGCACGATTGTATCTGCATCGCCTTCAAAATTTACTCTGCCGTTTTCGGCGGCTACGTTTGCAAAGCCCAGCCTCTTAAACTCATCGGCGGCAATACCCTCAAGTCCAAACAGGCATGGGGCACATAATTTATACTGCATATTCTTTCCTCTTTAGTTATTTGGATAATACTCATTTACAAGTACATCTACATACTGATACAAAAATCCTCGCTCATAGGCATATTTAAGCATTGCATATCTCGGGCGTAGGTCTTTTGACTCCATAAGTGCATTGTAAAACAGTTCTTTACTTATACCTATATCTTTCGGGTGAGTAGGTGCATTGATAGACAAAAGGAGTGTACGTATCTCCTCCGCCGTTGGCGTTTCAATGTCTGTATAGCCGTCACGGCGTGCCATTTCATAAAAACGTGCCATGACAACTGCAAATATTCCTACACTTATACCGTGAAGCGGATAATCTCTGCCATTTTTGATACAGTCAATATCGCAGTAGTGGGTTAAGTGGTGTTCACTGCCTGATGCAGGACGTGTCACTTTCGTAAGGCCCATTGTCATACCTGCAAGGCACAACGCTTCCACCAACTGTCCTGTTGCAAAAGTATCGTGTTCACAAACTTTTGTGATACAGTCAGTAAGCCTTTTAACTGCACTACGCATAAGTTCCGCTACACTTTCACAGTAGTACTCACCTATTGTACGGCGAGCAAGTTCCCAATCGGCAAGTGCTATATACTTTCCTATAACATCACCAAATCCTGCACACAGCATTTTGTGAGGTGCGTTTGCCATGATATGAGTATCTGCAATTATCTTTCGTGGGTACACAGCCCAAAAGGACTCCTTTGAGCCACGACATACGATAGCACAACTGTCTCCTGCATAGCCGTCCATACTCGGTGCAGTACCAACTACCATATACGGCTTTTTAAGACGTGATGCAATATATCTTGTAGAGTCATTTACCGAGCCACTTCCAACGGCAATAAGCAAGTCACAACTCTTTTCGCTCACTTCTATTAAAAGTCTGCCAAGTGTCGTTTCGTTTGGAATTAAATGCTCGTCAGGGAACATGAAATATCCCACATCACTGCACTTTTCTTTTAGTTGCCCAATTATCTTTTTTGCAGCAATTTCGTATGTGTGGCAATCGCACACTACAAAGATACGTCCGTCAAGATACTCTTTCACATAATCGGCAACGTGGTCGCTTACGCCCTCACCAATTATAATATCTTCAATATCAATACTGTGATGTCTGCCACATTCGCAGTCGTAGTCTGCTTGACACAACCGGGCAAGACTCCATTTCGTCAAATCCAATACAGTCACCCTCTCGGCAAGATATAACCATTGTAGCACGAGAGAATAATGCTGTAAAGGAGATTTCTTCGTTTTTTATGGTATTTTATCAATTTATGTCGTCAATACCAAAGTAGGTGCTGACAATATCTCGTGCAATCCACGCCACGTTATTGCCTGAGCCTGCGTGCTCTACCACCACAGCCACGGCAATTTTCGGATTTTCGGCAGGTGCGGCAAGTACGAATACACCGTTTGCACTACCCTTTTCCAACTGGGCTGAGCCTGTCTTGCCGAGTACGGCTATTTCGTAATCTTTGAATACATTTCCTGCCGTTCCATCGGTAGTTACTTGACTCATACCATCTAAAATTGCATCTAAGTTTTCTTTCTTATAGTCTATTGTTTCCACCGTTTTCGGTAAGTTTTTATATATAACTTTGCCGTCACGTTCTATTCTGTCTGTCAAGTGAGGCTTATACCGCACACCTCCTGACGCTATCGTTGCCATATAGTTTGCAAGTTGTAGCGGTGTAAATTGGTTGTCCGATTGACCTATGGATGCAGTTAGGGTTTCGCCTGCATACCATAAAAGACCTTTTTCTTTTCGTGTCTTTGCACCTGCTACCATACCCGCTGACTCTCCTGCAAGTTCAATCCCCGTCTTTTCACCGAGTCCAAACTTTGCCGTATATTCGTTTAATTTATCAATACCTAATATCCGTGACGTTTCATAGAAAAAATAGTTGCATGACTCTGCCAATGCCTCTGACACGTTAATATCACCGTGACTTTTCCCAAAATCTTTGTAGTACCAACATCTATACAAATAGTCAGGGGCATAGTAGCGGTATATTCCCTCGTCATAAATTGTCGTATCAGGTGAAACAATTTCCTCTTGCAGTACCGCCGTTGCCGTCACCATTTTGAATACTGAGCCCGGTGCATATACTCCTTGAATTGCCCTGTTAAACATTGGACGCAGCGGGTTTTCAAGAAGGCTTTCATACTGTGCGTTAAAGTTGTTTAGGTCGTATGTGGGATATGATGCCAAAGCAAGTACATCGCCACTTCCCACCTCAATAACTACTGCTGCACCGCCACCAAGTTCATCTTCTTTCCCACTTTCAGTATTTTGGGTGCGAATACGCTCAATATTTGATTTTAGGGATTCTTCCGCCGCTTCTTGCAGTTTTATGTCGATCGTTAAGTAGCAGTCACCACCTGATACTGCCGACTCCTTTTCTTTTATATCTACCACATCTCCCGCTCGGTTTTTCATTACGGTTACTTTTCCGTCTGTACCTTTCAGATAACTTTCAAGAACCTTTTCCATGCCGTCTCTGCCAACTGTGGCATTCATGGGATAGCCAAGTGCTTTGTACTTATCATAATCCTCCTTATATATCGCTCCTGTTCTTCCGAGTATATGAGCCGCATAAGGTGTTTTCGCCATTCGTACACTGTCTACCTCAACTTTAACTCCAACAAACTCCCTATTCTGCTCTCTTAGAATTGTTACCAATTCAAACGGTACGTCTGTAGATAGGGTAAAGGGATTTACTGTTGAAAAATTACCTCGCTCCATGTCGTAGCGGACACCTACTATTCGCCGTTTGTCTGTGTCGGACAGCGTTGTGGAAACATCATATCTTTCAACTAAAAACTCCACAACTTCCTCTGCCGTCAAAGTTTCCTTTTCTCCATTGTCTGACAGAAATTTTTCCAATCGGTTTATGCTTATCTTTTCATCTAAATTAAATGTATACGGTGGCACGGATATAGGCAAAGAGTCATCAACGACAATTTGGTAGAGGGATAAAAGTCTTACAGTTTTCAAAATCACATGGTTTTGTCGTTCCTTATCCCATGTGTATGGGTCGAATGTCACGTTAAATATCCCTTTATTTTCAACAAGTTTTACTCCATTCCTATCAAAAATCTCACCTCTTGCCCCCTTAACTGTTGACGTTTCAATTACTGTATCTAAACTCTCCTCATCTATACCATTTACAACTTGAATGTCAAGAAGTTTAAGTATAATCAATGCAACCGACAAAATAAATGCTAAAGTTATAAGACTAATTCGTATACGAATTTTCTTTGCTCCCATGTACATCTCCTATCTGTCGAATCGATTTCCAATAAACGATATAGGCAAGTATACTATAAAAGACAAGGAAAGGGAGTATACTGCCTCAATCCACGTTATATACAGCATATCTAAAACATGGACACTCTCAAATATCATGTAAAATACAACGTATAAAAGAATATTTGTAAATACCGACACAAGCACGCCTAAAAGCAGCGTTGTTAAAAAGCCTACTGTCAGATACTTTTTCGTGACAATACCGACTCCATACGCTAAAGCGAAGTATACTATGGAGAAAAAGCCTATGCTGATGGGGTGGAATGTATCGCAAATTATGCCTATAAAGAATGCATACCAACTTCCACACTTTTCGCCCTCAAATACGGCAACGGCACATATAAGAAACGGCACAAGATTTGGACGAATACCAAAAAGCATTACTTTTCCACCAAGTGCCGTTTGGAGTGTGTATACCATGACTCCAAACACAACGTATAAAAGCCACTTTACAAGTTGTCTTTTCATTGTTCAAAGTCCTTTACAATAAACACGCCGTTTATATTTGTCAAATCTACCGCCGGCTTTACTACTGCGTAAGCGGTAATTCCGTTTTCTTCTATACAAATTTCTTCTACAGTTCCAATATACAGTTGATTTGGAAACATTCCGCCACTTCCTGACGTATGAACATAGTCTCCTACCTTGACAGATGTTTCTCTGTCAAGATACGAAAGTTTTAGTCTTCCATCACGCATAAGGGAAAACTCACCCTCACATATACCCATTTCACCTTTTGCCGACACAATGGCACTTACACTCATTTTAGTGTCTATAACAGATGCCATACGACACCACGTTGAGCCAACCTCGGTAACTACTCCCACAAGTCCCTCATTTGTAATTACTGCGTTACCCTCTTTAACGCCGTCACGCTCACCTTTATCAAGAGTATAGGAGTTGCCCCAGTTGCCAAACTCCTGTCCTGCCGTCTGTGCTGTGACAAGGTCTAATTTTACGTGTTTTTTGCTGATTTTAATTATTTCACGAAGTATCTCGTTTTCCCTCTCCAACGCACCGACTGAACGAATAAGAGTCTCATTTTCTGAAATCCTGCGGCGAAGTTTCTCATTTTCTTCCTTTAATTTATCATACCCATTTATATATCCTTTAATCTCGTCTATCTTTGTAGCACACATATTAAACACCCGAGTAACAGGTACAACGGATAGTCCGACATAATCATTTATCGGCGACATATAACCACCCAAAAAAAGCCCTAAGAAACCAAAGCCACCCAAAATAAGGGTGGCTATAAGAAATACGATTATAAATCTGCTAAAAAATTTCTTCAATCAAAAAACCTCTCGACTGTGGTTTATTCCTCACTAAGTAAATGAACTCCTACTGCTTCAAGCATTTTCCCAAGACGGAAAAGAGGGAGTCCCATGACGTTATAGAAGTCACCCTCTATACGTTCCACAAATAACGAACCTAACTCTTGAACTCCGTAGGCACCTGCCTTGTCCATGGGCTCGCCACTATTTATATATTGTTCAATCTCCCACGGTTCAATTTCTCGGAATTTTACTCGTGTAGTTTCGTACTCAACATACTCAACTCCGTCTTTGATAATTGCAACACCTGTTATTACCTCATGCCACATACCCGACAGCATATTGAGCATAGCGAAAGCCTCTGATTCGTCTGATGGCTTTCCAAGTTTGTTTTGGTCAAACAAAACTATTGTATCTGCCGCTATAATCACATCGTCTGTGTCTACCTTTGATGCCACTTCACGTGCTTTGCCTAATGCAACATCACACGCCGCTTGACTTGGAGGAATGTCCGGTGAAGTCGTTTCGTCGATATCCGCTTCAATTATTTTGAATTTAGTAATTCCGATTTTCCCCAAAAGTTCTTTTCTTCGTGGGGATTTTGATGCCAATATGATACTGTCTATGATAATTCATCTCCCGTTTATAAGTTATTTATACGTTTCCTGTTGAGCCGTGTCCGCCTGTACCACGTTGCGTTTCAGACAGACTTTCAACGGCTTTCCACACGCACGTTTCGCACTTGCTTATCATAAGTTGTGCAATACGCTCCATAGGTGTAATCGTATATGGCACGTCACTTAAATTTATAAGACCAACCATCAACTCACCTCGGTAGTCTGCATCAATAACGCCGACTCCATTTGCAAGGGCAATGCCGTGCTTACACGACAATCCGCTTCGTGCATATATAAGTGCCACATAGTCCCTTGAGGGAAGTTCAATGGCAATTGATGTTGGTATAAGTGTCGGCACACCAGGCTTTAGCGTTATAGGCTCGTTAATTGCTGCCGCAAGGTCCATAGCCGCCGCACCTTCCGTCTTATATGACGGTAGTGGCACGTCACTAAGACGTTTTATTTTTATCTCTATCATTCTACACCTCGATAATATAGTCCTCTTGTAAACTCCGTATTGGGCAGTCCCTCTCCATTTAGGTACGCCTTTACTGTATCAGCACACGCAGACGCACTTTCCGTTGTAAACATGAGTCTAAATGCCCACAGACCGATATTTTCATAATCCTCCGCCTTATCTGCAAGCCACAATTTTTGTGCGTTAAGCAGTTGATTTCTGTGGGGATATTCCCTGACAATCGGGAAACGCTGTCCTGTTCTGTCGGTTAATACTTGCGGTTTGTCACAAACACAATCTCCATTCGTTGCCTTTATAACGCAGTTTTCAAATACCATCAAAGGCAAGTGGCCGTACACTATTGCCTCTGTAGGAACTCGTTTTATAATATCACGAATTTGAGAAAACCGCAGTTCAAAACTGACAGTAGTGCTTAGCAATCCAAAATCTTCAAGTTGAGTCAGCGTTTCTGAATTAAACACGTTAAGTCCAAAATCACCACGCACCTTATACCCGCAATTTTGAGCAAGGATAATATGTCCAAGGTTTTGGCAAAGTGCTTCTTTCACTCCTAAAATACGGAGTTTTGTAAGCATATCCGCCACATCTTTTTCCTGAGTATGTGTAATGATACGAGGAAGTGATACAGCAACTTTTTGTGATGATGAAATTATTTTTTCCACCTTTTCAATATGCCCTATCGCCTCAGTCAGCGGTATATACAGCACTTCTGGTTTTGCCGACAGGAGTTTTTCACTTATCTGCTCCATTGACATTACGCTTACAGTACACTTTGGCACTTGGGTGATATTTTTTACACCTTTTGTAAAGGTTGCCGTACACGTCTGCCGTTTCGGTACACTCTCACGTTTCCTCGTTAGTTCCTCAAGGCACTCTCTACGCATATTATTGACAACTGAAAGAGGTATTAAAAGTCCATCGCCGAGAGAAATATTCATTTTTTCTACTGCAAATGACGTATTTCCAACACGATTTAGATTTTTCTCCACATCTTCAGGTATAGTTGCACGTTTTTCTGCTATTTGCGGTTGTTGTGTTTCTACTGTAACAACATTACCATCGCCGTCACAGCACGATAAAGTCATTTTATTTCCAAACGTTGCCGTAAACTCCATTGTAATTGGAACTTTGCGGCGGTCATCTTTTTCGTAAGTGCGTCTTACTTCGTCATACAGACGTTTTGCGTCATGATCAGGAATTTCGTCACGAGCACCAAACATATTTGCACCGATTTTCCCTGTAAAATATCCGTCTGTAAAACCATCTCGTGAAAACATCAACTCCAAGTCGGCAATTTCTTTCTTACTTGGTGGCAGTTTACTATCTATTGCACGTCGGTAAATTCCTGTTACAAGTGCCACGTATTCGGGACGTTTCATTCGTCCCTCCAATTTAATTGACTTGACTCCCGCCTTTTCAAGACGTGTCAATTTATCTGCAAGACACAAATCCTTTAGGCTTAAAATCGGCTGTTGCTTACTCTCTGCCATAGAGTATTTCATACGGCACGGCTGGGCACACAAACCTCGATTACCGCTACGCTGTCCGATAAGGCTCGACATATAGCATTGTCCTGAATAGCACATACAAAGTGCTCCGTGGGCAAAGACCTCTATTTCAATGGGTGAGTCTTTACAAATAGCACTTATTGCACTCTCGCTCAATTCCCTTGCAAGAACAACACGAGAAAAGCCGAGTTTTTGGGCGGCAAGAACGCCGTCTAAATTGTGGATACTCATTTGTGTACTTGCGTGCATGGAAAGTTCGGGGGCAACTTGACGCACAAGTTTTGCTACTCCCAAATCCTGTACTATTACCGCATCTACTCCTATGTCAGACAGAGTTTTAATATAATCCTCCGCCGTTCTCAGTTCACGGTCTGTCAGTAAGATGTTTAGTGTAACGTGTACTTTCACTCCGTATCTGTGGCAGTAGCGTATTGTATCTTCAAGTTCCGATACAGAGAAGTTTTTCGCATTTCGTCTTGCGTTAAACATCGTTGAGCCGAGATACACCGCATCTGCTCCCGATTGTACAGCCGCCAAAACTGCCTGTGGTGAGCCTGCAGGACTTAAAAGTTCTATTGAGTCAATCATTTTGTCAGACGTGCGATTTCACGACGTGCATCGTTTAACTCTGTACGAAGACGTGTGATGTCGTCAATATATCCTTTTAACTGTAGGCGTAGGTTTTCTACATTCTCTTTACTCTTAAACAGTTCGTCTGCCAAATTACATGATGCAAGCACAATCGCATCTGCTAACGGAATACGTGAATTTTCTCTGATTGCAGATACCTTTTCGTCTACATAAGAGGCTACACGGCGAATGTACTCATCACTCTCCGTTGCCATAATTACAAACTCCTCGCCTGCAATACGCACTTTCACTTTATTCTTTGGAAGTTTCGTTCCGTCTGAATTCATTACTCTTGACAGATAACTTGCAATGCTGTCCTTTGTTTCGTTATTCATAGTAATATCCTTTCCGCACTAACTGTATTGTCAGTGCCGTGTCCATTTACAAAATATCTTCTTTTATTATTCTAACGAAATTTGACAAAAAACACAAGTAGAAAAATGAATTTACCCTATATTTTCCTGTAAAAATAAGATTTTATACGAAAAGGCATCTCCCAAATGTTTGGAAGATGCCTGTATGTTTCGTTTTATAAATGATTACTTTGCAAAATCAATCGCTCTTGTTTCACGAAGTACGTTGACTTTAATTTGTCCCGGATACTCCATTTCATCTTCAATTTTCTTTACGATATCACGAGCAAGTAAAATCATGCTTTCATCAGATACTTCCTCAGGCTTGACCATGATACGAATTTCACGACCTGCCTGAATAGCAAAAGACTTTTCAACGCCAGGGAAACTGTTGGAGATTTCCTCAAGTTTCTCAAGACGCTTGATGTACGCTTCAAGATTTTCACGTCTTGCACCGGGACGTGCCGCAGAGATAGCGTCTGCCGCCTGAACAAGACAAGCAATAACTGTTTGAGCCTCTACATCGCCATGATGTGCCTCAATAGCGTGAATGACTTCAAAACCTTCTTTATATTTGCGGGCAAGGTCAACACCGATTGCAACGTGTGAACCTTCAATTTCATGGTCGATAGACTTACCAATATCGTGTAAAAGACCTGCACGACGTGCAATAACAGGGTCGATACCGATTTCAGATGCCATGATACCTGCAAGGTATGCAACTTCGATAGAGTGACGAAGTACGTTTTGACCGTAACTTGTTCTGTAACGCATCTTGCCGAGAAGTCTGACAAGTTCAGGGTGTACGCCATGTACGGACACTTCAAATACGGCACGTTCACCCTCTTGCTTAATTGTTGCCTCAACTTCCTTACGGGACTTTTCAACCATTTCCTCAATACGAGCAGGGTGAATACGTCCGTCAGAGATAAGTTTTTCAAGAGTAAGACGAGCGATTTCACGGCGAACGGGGTCGAAACTTGACAATGTAATTGCCTCAGGCGTATCGTCAATAATCAAGTCAACACCGGTCATTGTTTCAAGGGTACGAATATTTCTACCCTCACGACCGATAATTCTACCTTTCATCTCATCGTTTGGCAGCGGTACAACGCTGACAGTTGCTTCTGATACGTGATCTGCCGCAACTTTCTGAATAGCAAGAGAGATAAGATTTCTTCCCTTTGCCTCGGCAGTATCTTTCAATTCTTGCTCAATTTCTTTTAGTTTAATAGCAGCATCGTGACGTGCTTCCGCTTCAATAGTATCAATAAGATACTGTTTAGCCTCTTCAACTGACAGACCGGAGATACGCTCCAATACGCCAAGTTGGCTCTGCTTTATCGTGCGGACTTCTTCGTTAAGTACATCTGCTTCTTTGAGTTTTGCTGCAAGAAGTTCTTCCTTCTTCTCTATTTGGTCGTGCTTTTTATCCAAATTTTCTTCTTTTTGCTGTAATCTACGTTCCTGCTTTGTAATTTCTAAACGACGTTCTTTAATTTCTCTTTCTAACTCGTTTCTGTTTTTGTGCATTTCCTCTCGTGCTTCTACGAGAGCCTCACGTTTCTTGGATTCAGCCTGCTTTGCCGCATCGGACAAAATACGTTTTGCTTCCTCCTCTGCTCCGCCGATTTTCTTCTCGGCTTTACCTTTTCTATAAAGATAGCCTAATAAAAACGCAAGCAAGGCAACAACTACCAATGCTGCGGTGACTATAATTATACTCATGGTGTCTTGAAATAACGCTATAATGGTAGACTCCTCCTTTATAAAATTTTGTAGGTTCATACCGCCGTGCCGTACATAACAGGCACGCAAATCAAATATTCAAATTATATGGTCAATATTCAAAAAACGTGTTTTTATATAAGGCATCGAAACGATATAGTGTATTTTGCGAAGTTTTTGGATAATGGTACGCTTTAATTTAAGAAGAAAAAATTGTATAGAAGTATTTCCTCCGTCCGACTTTTACGGTAGGATTTTTTTCATTTTTAATTATCTGCCTACCCTCTACCCCAATGAAAGTTATGGCAGTTGTAAACAAGAAAATAAATTTACGCTGTCTGACGGGGACAATTCTACTACTCTATATTTTATAATGACTGACAACCAATGTCAAGTGAAAATATCTCGCAAACAGGAAAAATTTACTATATTTTGCTTATAAACTAAAAAACGGCACGAAGAAATTTTTTCTTCCTACCGTTTTACAGAGTGTAGTTTTTTATAAAAATACTTTCATTTCTGCGTTTAGGCACTCGTCACGACAATAGGTTGCATACTCTATTGACGAGTCAGAAAGGTACGTTTCAAGTACCTTTACAAGATACGTTGGGTTTATAGTCTTGACGTTGCCGGCGGAAAGCGTTGTTTTGATTAAGACTCCATACTCAGTATCCTCTGCCGTAAATGAGTGGAGATAGTCTATAAAGTTTACTTTCGTTTCTCCGCTTTTTGATTTTTTCATAATAAGAAGTTCTTCTGAACTTAAAAGTTTTGTAACGTCATCTGCTTTAATGTTTGTGCCGTGTACGCATATAGTGTAGTTTGCCCACACTATGTCTTTTGCCTGTGTGGTTCGTTCGTATACTTTCTTAGCAAAAAGGCCCATTGGCAGTGCGTTGTTGAGTTTTTCCAAGAAATCATCACAGATTGTATCTGAATCCACATCAAAGTCTAAAAGTTCCATTTTGCCGTCAAATGCTGTGGGAAGCGGCATGGCGACACTCAGATATGGGTGGGGATTGAACCCTTTTGTATAATATATCGGGATACCGGCTCGAATAAAACTACGGCGAAATACGTTCATTAAATCAAGGTGAGAGGTGTATTTTGCACTGCCTGTCTTTTCAAATATAATTCTAAGTTTAAGCATCGCACTTGCCTCCCATCAGTTTTGTAGCACCACAGTTAGAACAACCCATAGAGCAATCTTTTGACAAGACTCCTGCAAGAGATTGGCGATACTCTTTCCACAGATGTTCTTTTGAAACACCATGGAATATGTGATCCCACGGCAGACACTCATCATAAAATCTGCGTCTGTTTGCATAGTAGGACGGACGAATACCCAAATCGGCAAAACATGAGTCCCATACGTCAGGTTTGAATAACTCGTCCCAACTGTCAAAACGACAGCCACGTTTCCACGCCTCGTATATTACTGCACCGATACGGCGGTCACCTCGTGACAATACGCCCTCAAGCACACTCGTCTTTGAGTCGTGGTAGTTGAATGTAACACCCTTTGCTGTTCGCATCTTTTCACGAAGATACGTCTGCTTTTCACGTATTTCTTCAAGTGTCGCTTGTGGTACCCACTGGAATGGAGTGTGGGGTTTTGGCACGAAACTTGACGCAGATGCCGTCACCTTTACTCCTCTGTCACGCTTTGACGTATGCTGTCGCCACGTCCATACAACTTTCCGTGACAGCGTAACTATTCCGTCTAAGTCCTCGTTTGTTTCGGTAGGTAGACCTATCATAAAGTAAAGTTTTACCGTATTCCAACCGCCGCCAAATGCGATTGCCGCCGCATTTAACAAGTCTGACTCTGTGATATTCTTATTTATAACGTCACGCAGACGCTGTGAGCCTGCTTCCGGTGCAAAGGTCAGTCCTGACTTACGCACACGCTGAATACGCTCCATAAGTTCAATGTTAAACTTGTCAAGACGTTGTGACGGAATAGACAAACTGACGTGTCTTGGGTCGCAGTAGTCTATAAGTCTATCGCAAAGTGGGGCAAGGCAGTTATAGTCACTTGTAGAAAGGCTTGACAAAGACAGTTCATCATAGCCTGTGTTCTTTATAAGATCCTGTGCTTGTTTCACTATGGTATCAACACTTTTTTGACGTATTGGGCGGTAGGTGTGACCTGCCTGACAGAAACGGCAACCTCTAATACAACCACGCTGTATCTCAACTGTCGCTCTGTCGTGGACAATCTCCGTTGACGGCACAACAAACTGCTCAGGGAAGTACATAGTATCGAGGTTTTTGACTATACGCTTATTTACAACAGGCTTGACTCCGTCAAGAGGTTTAACCTCTTTCAAATTCCCGTCACTGTCATACTTAGGCTCGTACAATGACGGCACGTATACGCCCTCAATATCTGCCGCAAGACGTAAAAACTCACGTTTTGTCATATTCTCTCGTTTTGCACGACGGTACAAGTCAAGTACCTCAACGCCCATCTCCTCTCCCTCGCCGATTTGGAACAAGTCAACAAAGTCTGCCATTGGCTCAGGATTACAAGTACACGGGCCACCTGCCATGACGAGTCCTTTAAGGCTGTCGCCACGGTCACGGGCAAGGACAGGGATACCTGCCATATCCAACATATTAAGTACGTTTGTATAGCACATTTCATATAGAAGTGTAAATGCGACAATATCAAACTCCTCTAATGAGTCGCCACTTTCCAATGCATATAGTGGTATACCTTCGCTTCTAAGGCTATCCTCCATATCCGGCCATGGTGCAAACACTCTTTCACATCGGCAGTATGGGAGTGAGTTATACAGTCCGTATAAAATTTTCATGCCGAGGTGTGACATACCTATCTCGTAAGAGTCGGGAAAGCAAAAGGCAACTGACACGTCAGTATTTGTTTTATCTTTTACTATTGCACCAAATTCACCGCCGACATATCGTGACGGCTTTTGGACTTTAGGTAAAATCTTTGAAAGTTTTTCTTTGGTAGTAAGCATCGTAATAACCCCTTATTCGTTCTGTGTGAAAATGACGGCAGATTTTTAACACTGTACCATACGAGCCAGACACCACACAACAGTATGGTACCATTATACCTTGTTTTTATCAAAATGTACACACCAAATACCGACAAAATTAAAGAAAGTATTGTACTGACCCATAAAGTCAGCCGTTTTGCCGTGTCGGGATTCGATATAATACAGCCAACAGCGTATAATGCGTTTCCTCCGTCAAGGGGATATATAGGCAAAAGATTAAACATTGCAAGGAGCAGATTGATTCCTGAGAATATGTATAATGCTCCATATCCCGTATAGTTGCCAAGTGTCGATAAAACTATTGCCGTAAGTAAATTTGCAACACCGCCTGACAGAGAAATCAGCACATCAAAAAAGTACGACCTTATTTTTCCGTATCGTATATCGGCACCCCATACGCCGATACTAAAGCCCTCTACTCTGCCCTTACACAGTTTCACCATGGCAATATGCCCCAACTCATGTACTGTAACTGCTATAAAATAACCTGCCGCCGCCTCGTAAAAGTCTGCATAGATGAGGATAAGCAGTGTCGGTAATACACCTGCACTTATCGAAAATCTCATATCCTCACCTCTAAAAATGGTGTTGGGTCTATTAGTTTTCCGTCTTTGTACAGTTGGAAGTGGAGATGTGCCGCCGTCACTTGTCCCGTATCGCCAACGTAGGCAATTACATCTCCTTTCTTCACTTTCTCACCCTCCGACACAAGTATCTTATCACAGTGTGCGTACATTGACACTATTCCGTCTTTGTGCTGTACTCGAAAATAGTTTCCGTTTATATCTCCGGTCAAAACAGACGTAACTTCTCCATCGGCAAACGCAAGAATTTTCGTGCCTTTCGATGCACCAATGTCAATGCCGTAGTGGAATTTTACTTCCTTGTCGATTGGGTGGTCACGATACCCAAAAGGGCTTGTCACATCTCCAACAACAGGCGTTACATACTCAAACGCAAGTTTAACCGCCTCCGTGGATACAATATCGGGAGGCGGTATCGTTTCATTGTCATCGTCAGGTAGTGAAACTGTCGCACTCTTTTCGATTGATACCTGTGCTGTGTCGGTGGGTTGACTTGCATCTTCCGCAGAAAACAATGGTGAGTTTTGAGCGTAATTCTCACTTGCTTGTACTGCGTCGTTTGCGTCAGATACGGCATCTATCGGGATTACTTCTTCACTTGGTGCAAACACCTTTCGTATTATTGACTCAAACACTTGTGTTACGTCATTGTCTGAAGACGCAACGCTCATGCCAATTCGAGAAAGAGTTTCTCGTGCGTTCCCCGCATCAATTACGTCTATTACTGTTTTTGATACGTTTGGTACATCGGAAATTTTTACAAGTACCGCTACAAAAAATACTATCGTACAAATTAAAAGCCGAGTAAGAGTCTTATTCCCTCGTTGTCTTTTAACTGTATGCGGCGTTATTCGATATGCCATGTCAGTCCCCTCTTTCGCTTTGATGTTCGTAAGATGTATATGCAACAGTTTTCTTGTACATGCTCAAACTTTCAAAACGAACTTAGGTGGATTTATAAAAAATCCCATGGAAAACTTTGAAGTTTTCCATGGGATTTGCTCTCAAGTTAAATCTTATTCCCACAATTTTTTCGGGTACTTTGTTCCCATCATGTTCTTAATCGCCTCACAGACAGTTGGCTTATCCTCTTTGTATGTAACGCCATACCACTTTTCACCTGATTCAAGTACACGAACTGTTGCCCTGCCCTCTTTTATAAGTTCGTCTACAACAAACGGCAAGAAATACTCTGCTTTCAAGGGATTTTCTGCAATCGCTTTATCGAGAAATGCACTAAAACGGTTCTCAAGTTCAGTCATCATACCACTTGTAAAGCCCCATGTATTCATGGAAACAATGGCATTATGAGGAATATCAATCCACGTCGCACCATCGTCCGGTGTATAACGTGCGTGGTCGTTGTACTTTGCGATTTTTGTATGCTCAGTAATGTCGGTCATGTATCCGTCCTGTACTTCACATACGCCACGTGCAACTGTTCCATTATCTGTCAATGTATTTTCAATAGTATAGCCTGCAAGAGCAAATGGGTATACGTCAACTGCCTCGTCATCTGCATTTGACAAAAAATCGTAAAGTGTAGAAAATGCACCCGGGCCATAAAAGTCATCAGCGTTAATAACGGCGAATGGCCCGTCTATAATCTTTCTTGCTGCCATTACAGCGTGGCCTGTACCCCAGGGCTTAACTCTATCTACAGGAACTTCGTAACCTTCCGGCAAATCGGACAACTCCTGAAATACGTAGTCTACCTTGATGTACTTAGAGATACGCTCTCCAATAACTTCCTTAAAAGTATCATAAAGTTCACGCTTAATAATGAATACGACACGCTTAAATCCTGCACGTACTGCATCATAGATGGAATAGTCAATGATAATTTCTCCGTTTGGGCCAATAGGGTCAATCTGCTTCAGACCGCCGTAACGGCTACCCATACCAGCCGCCATCACTATCAATGTTGGTTCTTTTCTCATGTTATTTTCCTCTCTCATTCCTCATAACCGTTTGGGTTTTGACTCTGCCAACGCCATGAATCTTTACACATCTCTTCTATGCCCTTTTCAGCACGCCAGCCAAGCACTTCATACGCTTTTTGTGGATTTGCATAGCACTCAGCAACATCGCCGGGACGGCGAGAGATAATTTGATATGGTATTTTCTTTCCGCAAGCCTTCTCAAAGGCTCTGAGAATTTCAAGAACGCTGTAGCCCTTACCTGTGCCCAAGTTTACCGTAATCAGTCCGCCGCAAGTAGCAATTTTCTCAATAGCACGTACATGACCTTTAGCAAGGTCTACAACGTGAATGTAGTCACGCACACCTGTGCCGTCCGGGGTTGGATAGTCGTTTCCAAATACAGATAAAATTTCTCTTTTTCCCATGGCAACTTGAGTTATATACGGTGTCAAATTGTTTGGAATACCTGACGGATCTTCACCGATAGTACCTGACTTATGTGCACCGACAGGGTTAAAGTATCTCAAAATTGCAAAACTCCAACTGTTGTCAGACTTGTACACATCACGGATAATATCCTCAATCATTAACTTTGTCGCACCGTATGGGTTTGTAGTAGACAACGGAAAATCCTCTGTTATGGGAACAGATGCAGGCTCACCGTATACTGTTGCCGATGATGAGAATACCAGCCTTTTAACTTCCTTTTTACCCATTACTTCTAAAAGAGTCAGCGTTGATGTAAGGTTATTTTGATAGTATTCAATTGGCTTTGCTACAGACTCTCCTACTGCTTTAAGGGCTGCAAAGTGAATAACCGCATCAATTTTATGGCTGTCAAAAATCATTTCAAGAGCATTGGCATCACGCACATCAGCCTTATAAAACGGAATTTGTCTGCCTACAATCTTTTCTACTCTCTTGACTGCAGTCATTTTACTGTTAGACAAATTATCAATAATAACAACGTCATGACCAGCCTCAATAAGTTCTACACAGGTATGGCTTCCAATGTATCCGGCACCTCCGGTTACGAGAATCTTCACAGTGTTCCTCCTAAGCATATAAAAACAATTCACTTATTATAATACCATAAAAAAAATTAAATCTCAACATTTTTAACGGCTCTAAAAACATATTTTTATCTTTTCTTCATGTATTATTTTCTATTGAACGCAGACAATATACTTGCCATAGAAAACAGTATGAACTATCTGCTAAAAAAACTCGCAACTTTTTTATGTGCAACAACTTTTTTCACCTTCATATTCGGCAGTTTTTATCTTTATGCCAAATTCACACCTGTCACATACGTCATAGTAGATACTGACTCTTCTGTGGAGTTGGCACTAAACAGATTCGGAAACGTCATTGTACATCGTGTCTATCACAAAACCGATGGAAAGGCATTGGCATTTCTTAAGTTTGACGGTATGCCTGTAAGTACGGCAGTCAGCAATATAGTTACGGTGGCAAACAGTAATAACGCCTTTGATAAAAACGCTTCTATCGGTGTATTTATAAGCGTTGCCGCCGGCAATAAAAAGTATGCTGAAATTATTGCCGATAGGTTAAGTGTCTATGTAAATAACACTCTTTCAACTTATGGTACGTCATGCCGTTGCTATGCCACAGTATGCCCGGATATGTTTCTGGCTGTGGGGCACGTCAAGGATATATCCCCCGGCAGACTGTGTATGATTTCTTTATCAGATACCACATCAAACGATCCTCCCCATGCAGTTTATGAAAGGCTTTTGTCCTTATCGTCAAGACGGCTTATGAGCCGTGTGGCTGACGAATTGGAAAAGGCTCGTTACGGTGCAGTCTTTTTCACTGAAAACGTCCCTGTGTGAACAGGGACGTTTTCAGTCTGTTAAAAAAGCATCTACACTGCCCTCTCCGCCGTCTGCAACAGGTACTGATACAACACTTATATCGGGATAGTGATTGCGTATTGCCCGCTCCATAATTTCGCACACGTCACATGATGACATGGTTCCCTTAAACGAGTCAGGAATAAGTACTATTTTTTTCATATTCTTTCCCTTACATAAAATCACTTACAGTATATATCTGCGTCGGTGTAACACAGTAAAGCACGTATTTGCCGTCTTGATGCTTTGTGAAAATATCGTGTATCATTTCGTCCTCTAATAAAGTTTCAATTTTCTCAGTTACCGACACTTTAATACGCCAACGCTCCACTCGTGAGTCACGTAGTAAAATGTACTCGCACTTTTTGCCTGTATAGCATATTTTTTGATAGTTTTCAGGAATTGGTGCAAGACAAGTAAAAGTTTCCTTTATAGGATCGAACCACACAAGTTGCAAGTCATAGTCTGAATTTGCAAAAATGCCTAAAAGAAGTCCTGCGTTTGTATCTCCCAGTACGTCAATACGCTTTGTACCGATAGGTAATTCATATCGTCTTTTCACTTTCAAGTTATCCATATTAAACTCTATAAGACTACATGAATCACTACTTTCCATACCGCCCCACAACTCACCATTTCTTACGTGGAGTGTACCGACATTTCCACCGTATACAGCGTATACGGTTTCGCCGTTTGACGTATCTAATCGACTCAATGTGCAGCCACCATGAAAGTTTGATACATAGTAGATATATTCTTTATCGTCAATTTTCACCTTCACCGACACTTGAAACTCGTATGTTGAAAGTTTTTGTGATGTTTTGTAAGGGTTTTTAATTATATTCACGGTTTTATTCTCCCTTGTATTTTCTTCTTTCTACACGATACCACAGTTATTTTCCCTTTGCAAGTATAAATAACAAATAGGCGAAAATTGACGAAAAAAGAATAGTTTGCACCATGATACAATATATGGTATACTGAATATGTACAATTAAGAAAGGAGTTGTCCCTAAGTGTCGGGGGCTTTGGTGATGTATATGGAATTATCCGTTGAACGCTATCTTGCACGAATCGGTGCAGAACGTGAGCCGTTTCTCACCTACGATTATTTACAAACTCTGCAATTAAGACATCAGATGACAATTCCCTACGAAACCCTTGATATAGTCAATAAAGTACCATTTACTCTAAAGATTGAGGATATTTACGACAAAGTAATCAATCGTGGCAGAGGCGGTTACTGTTTTGAACTTAACGGACTGTTTGGCTGGCTTCTTCGTCAGTTGGGCTTTACTGTCACCGACCACTTTGCACGATTTTTACGTGGCAGTACGCAGATACCTATGCGTAGACACCGTGTTTTACGTGTCAACTGTGGCGGCAGAGATTATATTGCCGATGTTGGTGTCGGTAGCCGTTGTCCTGCAATTCCGCTTCTTTTAGCAGAGGGGTTGGAGCAAAAAAGCGGTGAGGAAGTATACTGCTACGAGCGGGACGATTTGTTAGGCTGGGTATGTACGGAAAAGCACAAGGGTGTATGGGAACCGTATTACAGTTTTACAAATGAAATTAGTTTCGATGTTGACTTTGAGGCGGCAAATTTCTTCTGTCAGAACAGTCCCGACTCCATGTTCATAAACAACGCCATGGCGAGTATTCGTACTGCAGACGGACGTTGTACTCTTGCCAATCGTGAATTTCGTATTTTCACCGCAAACGGCACAGAAACGTATATCCCTGCAACTCGCTCAGAGTATTATCGTGCTTTGCGTAACTACTTCGGTATTCGCATATAGAAAGGATATATAATGCAACATACTCCCGATATTCTTTCCAAAGAGGAAATTTCCAAATACTTAAAAACGAATATTTTAGGCTGTGATATTCGTATATATGACGAACTTGAATCTACAAATAAGACGGCAAAAGAACTTGCCATAGATGGTGCTGTAGACGGCACGTTAATAATTGCCGACCATCAAACGCAAGGACGTGGCAGACTTGGCAGAAGTTTCTACTCTCCGTCAGGTAGTGGTATCTACATGACTTTAATTCTTCGTCCGTCACGTGACGCACAAAAGGCTCTTCTTTTAACTTGTGCCGCCGCTGTTGCCGTTTCTCGTGGTATTGAATCTGTTTTACCTTTAACTACCCAAATCAAGTGGGTAAATGACGTGTATGTCGGCGGCAAAAAGGTGTGCGGAATACTGACAGAGGGCGGTATCAACCCTCAGACAAACACGCTCGACTACATGGTTTTAGGCATCGGAATTAACGTGTCAACAGACTTTTTCCCTGAGGATATTTCCCATATTGCAACATCTTTAAGTGATACGCCTGTAAATAGGAATCTAATTATTGGAAAAATTCTTAACGCACTTGAGGAGATTTATTTAGCGTTGCCTGACTCGTCATTTATGAGTGAGTACCGCCAAAAGAGTCTTGTAATAGGCAAAGATGTGTGGGTAATTTCGGGTGATGAGAGGTATCGTGCATACGTCTGTGACGTTGATTGTGACGGACACCTTGTAGTGACAACCGACACAGGCGATAAGAAAATCATCTCAACAGGCGAAGTCAGTATTCGTCTTGTATAGAAAAAAACGAGGGGTTTCCCTCGTTTTTATTTTCCGTAATAGTCAAACTTACAGTGCGGGCATTTGGGATAATCAAAATCGTGGGTGTGTCCGCATTTGGGGCAAGTACGCTGTGGCAAATCTAAATTGGACTCTGACGGCTCAGTTGCGAAAAACTCAACTTTTCCGCATCCTTTACACATATATATTTCCGTTTCCATTGCTCCTGCAAAGAGGTTTGGCAAGTCGCCTAAAATCCAGCCTGTCTGGCCTAACTGTATCTTTTCTGTTTTCAGATACACCATTTCACTTTCGCATCTCAGACAATTCATCTTTCTCATTTAAGTTTCTCCCTTACCGTATACAAATACCGCAGAAAGTCGGTAGTTTCAACAAGATACTTTCGCAGTTGTCTGTCCTTTACCAATTCACGACCTGCTCGCTTTACCGCCTGCTTAAATTCCCTCGTTATCTCCATATCCCCACAAAACAGTGGGCATATCCGTATTGCTCTTGGGTCAGGCATCGGTACTATTTTTATTTTGCCTGTACGTTTAGATATAAGTGCCATTGGGAAAAGTGGAAATATACGACACGACAAAGGTCGTCTGTCACGATTACACGTTCCGTTACATACGGCAACTGTATTTGTTTCATTTTCTTTAAGTGAAAACTCAGACAAAAACTCCTCTTCGCCGGGGAACACCCACATACCTGAGTTGTCATCACCGTGACAGCACACACCGTTACACACTTTACCGCAATCGGTTTCAAGTGGCGTTTTTTCGCCTATTATTCCGTATGCTCTTTTTATGGCGGTTTTTGTTGACAAAACGGCACTTCCTTTCCTCATTTTCCTCAGTATATCATAAATACTTATACGTCACAAGGAAATTTTTAAGACGGCAAAAAAGGTGTTGAAATGCACATACATTTATGATATACTTTAGATTGTATCAACGTGGCCATTGATAAGGCCGTACTAACCGGGGCGGTAGCGGTGCCCTGTACCTGCAGTCCGCTAAAGCAGGGGTGATGTTCTCCATGAGGACAGTAACTGTAACGTCAGCCATACATAAGTGGCGATGAGGAGTCGGTCTTACGCAACGAAAGCCCGTGAACCATGTCAGGCGGGGAACCGAGCAGCATTAAGCGGTGTCTTTCGTGTGCCGTGAGGTTGCCGTCTCTGAGTTAACTGTGTGTAAAGCGGTTATGGTCACTGTTCGACCGGAGAATGTACGGTCTTATCAAGTGCCACGTTTTTCTATTTAGGATAAAAGGAGTGTATCGGGAATGTATCAGGCGATTTATCGAAAATACCGCCCCACGTCTTTCAACGACGTATTCGGACAAAAGCATATTACCGATACCCTTGTAAATCAACTAAAAACAGGGCGAGTTTCCCACGCATACCTGTTTACCGGTACTCGTGGTACAGGTAAAACTACTTGTGCTAAAATCCTCGCCCGTGCCGTCAACTGTGAGAACTTAAAAGACGGCAATCCTTGCGGTGTTTGTGACGCTTGCGTTGCCGTATTAAACGGCAGTGCTATTGACGTTACGGAAATGGACGCCGCTTCCCATACAGGCGTTGATAATATCCGTTCTATTCTTGACGAGGTAATGTATCCGCCAAGTGAACTGAAAAAACGTGTGTATATTATTGATGAGGTTCACATGCTGTCACAGGGTGCATTTAACGCACTTCTAAAGACGTTGGAAGAACCTCCTGCCTATGTACTTTTTATTCTTGCAACTACTGAACTTCACAAAGTCCCTGCTACTATACTGTCCCGTTGTCAGCGGTTTGACTTCCGCCGTGTTGAGCCAAAGGAAATTGCTGTCAACTTATCACAGATAGCAGAGAAAGAGAATATTCCTTTATCCGCCGGTGCAATAGGTCTTATATCACGTCTTGCAGACGGTTCTGTCCGTGATAGCCTTTCCATATTGGAGCGTTGTACGGCAGAGGATACAGATCAAATTGACGAGGCAATGGTTCTTACATGTGTCGGCGGTGCTGAATTTGAACTTCTCGACACACTTGCTCGTGCCGTTTTATCTTTTAATGCAGTATCGGCTCTTGAACAGATTGAACTTCTCTATCGTAGCGGACGTGACTTGCGTAGCGTTTTTGATGCGTTATGTACAATGTTTCGTGACGTGCTTATTGTCAAGTCATTACCGACAGGCTGGGAGTCTTTTGTAAGCCCCGGTGCGAATACTAAAAATTTGTCTGACCTTGCAAATATCAGTTCCTCTCAACAACTTGGAAATATTTTGACTGTCCTTTCAGATACGATAAATCGTATGCAACGCTCAGGTGGTAATCGTACAGAAGCGGAACTTGCTCTTATTCGCCTTTGTACCCCATCGGCAGTTATGACCTCTGCTACGTCAGAGTCAAACCCTATGCAGTCTTCTGACACTGCTTCTTTAACTGCTCGCATTCAAGCGTTGGAGCAACGTCTGGCAGAACTTTCCGCAATGCCAAAAACCGTTGCACAAACAAATAAACACAATGAAAGTAAAGATACAGAGAAACAGCCTCAAAAGACGGAGAAAAAGCCGTCTGTACCAAAGGAGTCTGTATTAAGTCAAAGCGGAACTTTACTTTCTCCCGATAAACAAAAACTGCTTCTTGACCGCTTGAAAGGCTCTTTGTCACGGAGTGCATACGTCACGTTGACAATGGCGGAGTTGTCGGTACAAAACAACAAACTTCGTATAGTCGCTGATGACGATTTAAGTCTGCGTGTACTAAACGACCATTCTGTCAAACAATCTATTACCGAGGCAGCGTCCGAGGTGCTTGGTACCACAGCCCAAGCGGAAATTCTATCACCGTCCAAGGCTAAGGTTTCTTCTGCAACTGACTCAAGCAATGGTATTGATTTACTTGCAGAACTTGGCCGTGCGTCCGGCATTGAAGTAAACATAAAGTAATATATAGATAACGGAGGAAACCTAAATGGCAAAAGGAAGAATGCCCGCAATGGGCGGTATGGGTGGCATGGGCGGTATGAATATGAACGCTATGCTTCGTCAAGCACAGAAGATGCAGGAGAATATGGAGCGTACTCGTGCTGAACTTGACGCAAAAGAGTATGAATTTTCTGCAGGTGGCGGTGCAGTAGTGGCAAAAGTAAATGGTAAAAAGGAACTTATTGCCCTTGACATCAAACCTGAAGTTATTGACCCCGATGACGCAGAAATGTTGTCTGATATGGTGTTGGCGGCTGTAAATGGTGCTTTGAAGTTGGCAACTGATGACAACGAGGAGCAGATGAAGAAACTTACGGGCGGTATGAGTATGCCCGGCATGTTTTAGTCTATGAGTGGTTACGCAATACCGGTTGAACGACTGGTTGAGAAGTTTGAAAGTCTACCTGGTATCGGTAGAAAGACGGCTCAACGGCTTGCATTTCACGTGCTTAATCTGTCTCAACAGGAAGCACAGGATTTTGCAGATGCTATTGTCGGTGCAAAGTCTGCCGTATGCCGTTGTAAGACGTGTCAAAACCTTACAGACCGTGAGGAATGTGACATCTGTCAAAACCCATCTCGTGATATGTCCTTAGTCTGTGTCGTATCCGACCCAAAAGATGTGGCGGCTATTGAGCGTACCCATGAGTTTAATGGTGTATACCATGTACTCCACGGAGTCATATCACCGCTAAATCACATCGGTCCTGACGATTTGACTATACGCCAACTTATTGCCCGTGTATCCTCATCGCAAATAAGCGAGGTAATTATGGCTACCAATCCTGATACGGAAGGTGAGGCAACGGCGATGTATCTGTCACGATTACTTAAACCCTTTGGTATTAAAACTACACGTCTTGCCTATGGTGTACCTGTGGGTGCTCATTTAGAGTACGCAGACGAAGTCACCTTATCTCGTGCCATTGACGGCAGACGTGAGATATAACTACGACAAAGCCACACAGTTGTGTCATAGTGAATTTTCCTTATGGGTAAGTTATCTATGACAGTAAACTTGTTTTCCAAGTAGTTTTGCCTTATTTTATTTGATACATCTTTATAGAAACTTTCCACTAAATAAGTGTACATTTTCTGTTTCTACCTACTTGTTTCACCAACATTGACAACTTGTATTGGCAATACACGTTGGTTTTTGCGTTTTGCACAAAATAATTCGAGTTGTAGTGGTTAATTTCTCCATTGTTTTTTCCTTTTAATCCTTTCAAATACCTGTTTTTAATTGATTTTAATAAAAAAATGTGCTATACTGACAAAAGAGGTGTTCGGCAGATACTGCCCATAGCACGGCAAATAATTCCGAATACATAAGGGAGGAAAATTATGAAAACAAAGGCAGTCAGACTTTACGGAAAAAACGACCTTCGTCTTGAAGAGTTCGAACTTCCAAAAATCAGTGATGACGAAATCTTAGCACATATTATCACTGACAGTATTTGTATGTCCTCTTACAAGGCAACCATTCAGGGTGCTGACCACAAGCGTGTGCCGTGCGATGTTGCTGAAAATCCCATCATTATCGGTCACGAATTTTGCGGTGAGATTGTAGAGGTTGGTGCCAAGTGGCAGGATAAGTTTAAGCCAGGTCAGCGTTTCTCTATCCAGCCTGCAATTAACCACCCTTCCAACCCCTATGCCGCTCCGGGATATTCTTTCCCCTATATCGGTGGTAGTGCTACATATATCGTTATTCCCGGTATGTTCATGGAGTACAACTGTCTTCTTTCCTATAAGGGTGATGCATACTATCACGGCTCTCTTGCTGAGCCTATGAGTTGTATCGTTGGTACATACCATGCTATGTATCATACAACTGCAGGTAAGTATACTCACGATATGGGTATCAAAGAAGGCGGTAAGTTGGCCCTTATGGCAGCAGTAGGTCCTATGGGACTTGGTGCTATCGACTACGCTATTCACTGCGACCGCAAGCCCTCTCTCCTTGTCATTACCGACATTGACCAGAGCCGTCTTGACCGTGCCGCAGGTATCTATACCGTTGAAGAGGCTAAGAAGAACGGTATCGAACTTGTTTACGTTAACACAAATAATCTACCCGACCCTGTTGCATACTTGAAGGAACTCACAAACGGCGGTTTCGATGATGTTATTTGTTTTGCTCCTGTTCGTCCTGTTGTTGAACTGGCCGATAAGGTGCTTGCTCACGACGGTTGCCTTAACTTCTTCGCAGGTCCGTCTAAGACAGACTTTACCGCTGAACTTAACTTCTATAACGTACACTACAACGCTACTCATATCGTTGGTACATCTGGTGGTAACACAGATGACCTTATTGAGAGCCTTGATATGATGGCTTCCGGTGCTATCGACCCATCAAGTATGGTTACTCATATCGGCGGTCTTGACGCTGTTGTTGAAACAACTAAAAATCTTCCATCTATCCCAGGTGGTAAGAAACTTATCTACACCAACATCGAACTTCCTTTAACTGCTTTGTCTGACTTTGCAGAACTTGGTAAGACTTCTCCCCTGTTTGCTCGTCTTGCAGAGATTATCGAAGGAAACAACGGTCTGTGGTGTGCTGCTGCAGAAAAGTATCTGCTTGAAAATTGTAAGTAAATGTTCTTTTACCGATGAAGGCAAATTGCCGTCATCGGTAAAAGCCTTTTTCAACATAGTGCTGTAAAGGCATAAAAATTTTAATTTTGGAGGTTTTTTCATGGCAACACCTGTGATTATGCCCCGTCAGGGACAATCTGTTGAAAGTTGTATTATTTCAAAATGGAACAAAAAAGTAGGCGACACCGTTAATGTCGGCGAAATTCTCTTCTCCTATGAAACAGACAAGGCAAGTTTCGAGGAAGAAGCAAAAGTCGGCGGTACAATTCTTGCTATCTTCTTTAACGAAGATGATGACGTACCTTGTCTGACAAACGTATGTGTTATCGGTAACCCCGGTGAAAGTTTTGCAGAGTTCGACCCTGCAAGCGGTTCTTCTGATGCAAGTGCTGCTGAACCCGCTGCTGCTGCTACAGAGGTTAAGGCTGAGGAAGTTAAGGTTGAAGTCAACGTATCCGCAGAGGCAAAAGATGATGCGTTCATCTCTCCGAGAGCAAAA
This sequence comes from Eubacteriales bacterium, assembly GCA_045639125.1. GTDB lineage: Bacteria > Bacillota > Clostridia > Oscillospirales > QAMX01 > JAZUCL01. Next base: position 40,456 of record JAZUCL010000022.1, read on the forward strand.
AATCTTGCTGACCGCCTCGGTGTTGATTACCGCTTTGCTAATGGTACAGGTCCTGACGGACGTATCATAGAGCGTGACGTACAGGCAATGCGTGATGCAGGTATCGGTCTTATAACTCCTGCTGCACGTGCTGCAGGTATCGAAGGTGCGGCAACAGGTATCGGTGGCCGTGTTTCCACTGCTGATGCAGGTTCTGTTATCGCTCCTGCTGCTTCCGCTGTCAAACTTGCTGACGGCCCAATGTACGAGGACGTTAAGATGCCCAATATCCGTAAGGTTATTGCAAAGACTATGATGTCTTCCATGTCCTCCATGTGTCAACTTACATATAACTCTACATTCGATGCAACTTGCATTATGAATTTCAGAAAACGTCTTAAGGAAAGTGCTGAACGTCTCGGTCTTGAGAACATCACATTAAATGACATTATTCTCTATGCCGTTTCTCGTGTTGTGAAGAATCACAAGGACCTCAATGCAAACCTTATTAACGGCGATACAATGCGTTACTTCAATGTAGTAAACCTTGGTGTTGCAGTAGAAACTCCTCGTGGCTTGATGGTTCCAACCATTATGAATGCAGATTCCAAGAGCCTTAACGAAATTGCACACGAAGTTAAGGAACTTGCCGCTAAGTGTAAAGAGGGTAGCATAAGCCCCGATTTGTTGACAAATGCTTCCTTTACTGTATCTAACCTTGGCAGCATGGGAATTGAAAGTTTCACTCCCGTTATCAATCCGCCTCAGACAGGTATTTTGGGTGTTGCTACTATTATGCAACGTGTTCGTGCAGGCAAAAACGGCGATATGGAGATGTATCCTGCTATGGGTCTTTCTCTCACTTGCGACCACAGAGCAATTGACGGCACACCATCTGCTAAGTTCCTTAAAGACCTTGCAACTAACCTTGAAAACTTCGATTTAATGTTTGTTAAATAACCTATATTTTTAATAAAGGACTGACAAAAATGAGCGAAATGAAAACTTTTGACTTGTGCGTTATCGGCGGTGGCCCTGCAGGCTACTTAGCGGCTGAACGTGCAGGACACGCAGGCCTTTCCACCTGTGTTATCGAAAAGCGTTCTCTCGGCGGCGTCTGCTTAAATGAGGGCTGTATTCCGTCAAAGGCACTTCTTTACAGTGCAAAGATGTACGACCACGCAGTAAACTCCAAGAAGTATGGTGTTACTGTTGAGGGTGCAAAACTTGACCATGCGGCAGTTATTGCTCGTAAGGGTAAGGTTGTTAAGACTCTCGTATCAGGTGTCGGTGCAAAGATGAAGGCAAACCACGTCACAGTATTTGACGGCGAGGCTGTTCTTGACGGCAAGACTAAAGACGGATTTAAGGTAAATGTGGGTGCGGAAACAATTTACGCACAGCGTCTTATCATTGCAACCGGTTCTGTTCCTGTTTGTCCTCCTATCCCTGGTGTTAAGGAAGGTTTGGAGGCAGGCTACGTTTTGACAAACCGTGAAATTCTTGATTTGACAGAAGTTCCTGCTAACCTCGTTATCGTTGGCGGCGGTGTTATCGGTCTTGAGATGGCTTCCTACTATAAGACTGCAGGTGCTAACGTAACTGTTATCGAAATGCTTGACAAAATTGCAGGACCTACCGACGGCGAAATCTCCGCTATGCTCCTTAAAGAGTATGAGAAGAAAGGCGTTTGCTTTAAGTTAGGTGCAAAGGTTGTAGGAGTAGAGGCTGACGGCGTTTCTTATGAAAAGGACGGCAAGACAGAAAAAATTCCTGCTGATAAAGTTCTTCTCTCTATTGGCCGACGTGCAAACACACAAGGTCTTAACCTTGAGTCTATCGGTGTAATAACTGAGCGTGGTGCTATTAAGACTGACGACCACGGCCGTACAAACATTGAAAACGTATACGCTGCAGGTGACGTAAACGGTACATATATGTTGGCTCATGCAGCATATCGTGAGGCTGAGGTTTGTGTCAATAACATTTTAGGCAAAAAGGATATTATGAGATACAGTGCTATCCCCTCTGTCATCTACACTTCTCCGGAAGTTGCCGGTGTCGGTGAGACTGAGGAAACAGCAAAGGCTAAGGGTATCGACTTCACAGTTAAGAAGTTGTCCATGCGTTATTCAGGTCGTTTCCTTGCTGAAAATGAGGGTGGCGACGGTATCTGTAAAATCCTTGTTGACAACCGCTACAACAAAGTTATCGGTGTTCACATGCTTGGCAACTACTCCTCTGAGATTATCTACGGTGCCGGCATGATGATTGAAACTGAACTTCGTGTAGAGGATATTAAGGAACTGGTATTCCCCCACCCAACAGTAGCAGAAATTCTTCGTGAAACAATATTTGAGTTTTAGTAAAAGGAAGTGTAATTTATGCCTAAGTCCCAATTTGTAGATCCTAAATTCCTGCGTACTCCCGGCAAAATCGAATTTACTGACATTCCTGTAATGCAGTACTCCAAGTCCATTAAGGACGAAAAGGCTAACCTCACCACACAGCAACTCAAGGATATTTTCTTTGATATGGCTATGATTCGTGAGTATGAAACGATGATTAACCTCATCAAGACTACCGGCGAATATCGTGGTATCCCCTACAACCACCCAGGCCCTGCCCATCTTTCAATGGGTCAAGAGGCAAGTGCTGTTGGACAGGCTTATGCTCTTGATATTGACGACTACTCTTTCGGTTCTCACAGAAGCCACGGTGAAGTTTTGGCAAGAGGCCTTGCGGCTATCCACCAACTTTCCGATGACGAACTTCTTGAGATTATGAAGAACTATGATAACGGTGTTATCTACAAAATCATTGAGGAGAACTTCAAACTCGATTCCGTCAAGGAATTTGCTCTCTACTTCTTCCTCTATGGTGCAATGGCAGAAATGTTTGCACGTGAAACAGGCTTCCAAAAGGGTCTCGGCGGTTCAATGCATGCATTCTTCCCACCTTTCGGTATCATGCCAAACAACGCTATCGTTGGTGGCTCTGCTACCATCGCAGTAGGTGCTTCCCTTTTTAAGCGTGTCAATCGCAAGAAGGGTATCGTTGTTGCAAATATCGGTGACGGCTCTCTTGGCCGTGGTCCTGTATGGGAAGCCTTGAGTTTTGCAACTATGGATCAGTACAAGCAACTTTGGAACGATGAAATGCGTGGCGGTCTGCCCTTCCTGTTCAACGTATTCAACAACCAGTACGGCATGGGCGGTCAGACTCGTGGTGAGACAATGGGTTACGACTTTGCCGCTCGTATGGGTGCAGGCGTTACTCCAAACCAACTCCACGTTGAACGTGTTGACGGTTTCAATCCTCTTGCTGTTCTTGATGCTACTCGCCGCCAGAAAGAACTTATCTTAAAGCGTGAAGGTCCTGCTATGCTTGATATATGTACATACCGCTTTGCAGGTCACTCTCCATCTGACTCCTCTTCTTATCGTGATAAGTCTGAAATTGAGGCATGGCAGGAAATTGATCCACTCATTACATATCGTGCAGACCTTGTGGCTGCAGGTATTGCAAAGAACAATGAGTTTGACGCAATGCTTGAAAAGATTTATGATGATCTTACCAAGGTATTGAAACTTTCTATTGACGAAAAGGTATCTCCTCGTATGGATTTCATTGCAAATCCCAACGTAATCAGCGACCTTATGTTCTCCGACACTAAGGTTTCCAAGATGCTTGACGCAGAGCCCGACGTAAATATTCCTAAAGAGGAATGTCCTCGTGTTAAGCAAATTGCAAAGAAAGAGCGTTTCGGTCTTGACGCAAACGGCAAGCCATTGCCCAAGACAAAGATTTACAACTTCCGTGACGGTGTATTTGAGGCAATCATCGACAAGTACTACGAAGATCCCACACTCGTATCCTACGGTGAGGATGTTCGTGACTGGGGCGGTGCATTCGCTGTATATCGTGGCTTGACAGAGGCTCTGCCCTACCACAGATTGTTCAACTCACCCATCTCTGAGGCTGCAATCGTTGGTACTGCTGTTGGTTACGGTCTTTGTGGCGGTCGTGTTATCGCAGAGATTATGTACTGTGACTTCCTCGGTTGTGCTGGCGATGAGTTGTTCAACCAACTTGCAAAGTGGCAGGCAATGAGTGCAGGTACATTGAAGATGCCCGTTGTTGTACGTGTATCTGTTGGTTCTAAGTATGGTGCTCAGCACTCTCAGGACTGGACTTCCCTTTGTGCTCATATCCCCGGTCTTAAAGTTTGCTTCCCTGTTACTCCTTACGATGCTAAGGGTCTTATGGCTTCTGCTCTTGAGGGTACTGACCCTGTTATCTTCTTCGAGAGTCAGCGTCTGTACGACATCGGCGAGCAGTTCCACGAGGGTGGCGTTCCTGCCGAGCATTACGAAATCCCATTTGGCGAGCCTGACGTTAAGCGTGAAGGTAAGGACATTACAATTCTTACAATTGGTTCCACATTGTATCGTGCTATCAAGGCTGCTGATATGCTCCGTGACAAGTACGGCTTGACAGCAGAGATTATTGATGCAAGAAGTATTACTCCTTTCAACTACGACAAGGTTATTGAGTCTGTTAAGAAGACCGGACGTATTATTCTTACATCTGATGCTTGCGAGCGTGGTTCATATCTTAAGGATATGGCACAGCAGATTAGCGAACTTTGCTTTGACTATCTTGATGCACCGCCCGTTGTTGTTGGTGCTCGTAACTGGATCACTCCTGCTCATGAGATTGAGGACAACTTCTTCCCGCAGCCTGAGTGGATTCTTGACGCTATCAATGCAAAGATTCTTCCTCTCCCCGGATATGTTAATTCCTCAAATCAGACTCCTGCAGAACAACTTCGCAGAAGCCGTGAGGGTGTATAAGTTTACAAAAACCTCTGCTCGAATTTATCGAGCAGAGGTTTTTCATCGTAAATTAAAACTCCGTTCACAAATATCCTTAGTTTTTCGTATATAATAAAGCCACTACACATTATTAGGAGATTTACTGTGAACGATTATACCATAGTTATGGATTTTTTGACACGATACGGTATGTTTTTTCTGTTTGTTATCGTATTCTTAGAATATCTTAATTTGCCGGGACTTCCGTCAGGTATCATTATGCCTGCTATCGGTCTTATGATATCCCAAACAGGCGAAAGTTTTCTACTTGCTCTTTTCATTTCTGTTGTGGCTGGACTGTTAGGCAGTTGGGTACTGTACGCTATTGGATATTATGTCGGCGGTCCTGCCATTGACTATATCTACCGCAAATTCCCATCGTCACAAAAATCTATTGACAGCGTTAAAAAGTATACTGACAAGTACGGCAACAAAGGTGTATTTATAACACGTCTCATTCCTGTTGCTCGAACTATTGTATCGTTAGTTGCCGGCATAACTCGTATGAATTTATCCTCTTTTTCCATATATTCAACAGGCGGCATTATTATATGGAATCTTGGATATATCCTCGCAGGATATTGGTTTGGAGCAGTGATTTTCGGGTTATAAGGAAAATCCCCCAGTCTTTATGCTTCGCAAAAAGACAGCCCCCTTTAGGCAAGGGGGCTTTTTTGTTACTTCTTCTTAAACGTATCGCAACAGGTGTCATGCTTTTTCTCTGCACCATCGCCTCTAATAGATACACTTGATGCGGTACACGCCAAGTTACTATTATATACGCAGTCCTTAGCCTCACACTTAATAGACAGTTCAGGGTTTGGACAGCAACCCATAGTCTGATTTGTTACGCCAAATACTTCCTGCTGAAAAGCCTCACAGCATGTCTGGGAGGCAGAAGTTGCGTCACAGCCACCTACATTGATACCGCTTCTGCAACAGCGTCCATTACGGTTACTTGCACAGTTTGATACTGAACAGTTGAGTTTATTCACAAATAACATCCTCTCGAAATAGATTTTTGGTTTCCCGTTATATCTTTTCACGATGTGATGTTATTTATTCATTTTTGAGTCAATGTCAGCACCGCTATTTCAGGCGGTTGTAAAAATCTAAGTGGAAGTTTTGACATACCGATACCACTTGTTACGAATATGACTGCCTCACTTCCGTCACCTATTATCTCACGATACTCGCCTTTTACAAACGTCCTGCCAAGTCGTGGTAATAATATAGGGCCGTAAAATGGCACATTTACCTGACCGCCATGCGTATGCCCCGACAGCATTAGGTCTATATTTCTCTGTGCCTCTTTCAGTATGTCAGGTTCATGGGACAAGACTATGTTAAAGTTGTCATTATCCACATTATTTGTATACAGCACTGTGCCTCCACCAAGTAGTGTTTCGTCAATGCCTATTACATTTATTTGCAAATCATCACGCACTAAAATTTCGTCTTTTAGGAGTACAAAACCTGACTCTTTCATGATTTTCTGATATTTTTTATACGTTTTAACTTGATAGTCGTGGTTTCCGTATACTGCATACTTTCCGTACGGTGCTGTCAATGACGATAAAAGTTTGATAACTTCGCTTTCATCACCGCTGTATCCTGCCATATTGTTGAAAAGGTCGCCTGCAAAGAAGATTATGTCAGGCTTTTCATCAGACAACTTCTTAACTACATTGGCAAGAACCGTATCGGCAGGGAAACTGTTTGACACGTGGGTGTCGGAAAAAAATCCCACACGCAAACCTTCAAGATTTGACGGCAAATCGTCAAAGGAAATAGTCTGACGATTAACAGTGAGCATATTAGGCTCCACGTATCGTGCATATACATAGCCTCCGCATAAAAGGAGGGCAAGAGTGAAAACTAAAATAAACATATACTTAAAAAAACGTAATATCATTTAATCTCAATAGAACTGTCACGGCGTAAAATTGCGTCTGCAGTTGCCTTACACGGAAGTTTTACTTTCACTTTCATTTGTGGATGTGGTGCTACACGAATTGTTTCACCTGTTAAAAATCTCTCGTCTACACTCACAAGTTCACCTATTGTAAATGGGTACACAGTTCCGTCAAGTAAAAGGAGTTCTGCTCTGTCGCCTGTCTGAAATCTGTTTTTTTGCACTACTATTGCCGTACCGTCGTCTTCGCAAGATTTTACGATTCCGCATACATCCCAATCACGAATATATGTGGAGTCACCTGTATGCTGCGGCATTGGGTCACGGCCAAAGTAAAAACCTGTAAAATACTCTCTATGGCTGACACGGCATACTTCATCGTATAAATGGCTTGGCAATTCCCAATTTTTTGGAGCCGCCATATAACTGTCGACTGCACAACGATATGCACTCGTCACAACCGCCGCATAGTAGAATGTCTTTGCACGTCCTTCAATTTTGAAACTGTCAATTCCGCAGTTTATGAGGTCGGGTATATACTCAATCATACACATATCTTTAGAGTTAAAGATAAAACTTCCGTGTTCGTCCTCCTCGACGGGAATATACTCACCAGGACGGCGTTCCTCTACGACACTATACTTCCAACGGCATGGCTGAGCACAAGCCCCTCTGTTAGCATCTCTGCCTGCAAGGTAGTTGGACAGTAAACATCTGCCTGAATAGGACATACACATTGAGCCGTGTACAAATGCCTCAATTGACAGACTCTTAGGAGTCTTTGCTCGAATTTCCGCTATCTCGTTAAATGAAAGTTCTCGTGCCAAAACGACTCTATCAGCACCTAAGTCATGCCACATAGTAGCGGCGGCATGATTTACGATACTCGTCTGGGTACTTATATGAATAGGTAGTTTTGGTGCGTACTTCTTTGCAAGAGAAAGGACTCCCATATCTGCTAAAATTACCGCATCTGCTCCTATATCCGACAGGTATGCAAGGTAGTCGGGTAATGCAGACAGTTCATCATTTCTCGGCATCGTGTTACAAGTGACATACGCCTTTGCACCTACAGAATGTGCCTTCTTTACTGCCACCGCCAAATCGTCATGGTCGAAATTGCCTGCGGCGGCTCTCATTCCGTACAATGTGCCTGACATATACACGGCATCCGCTCCGTACAGTAGTGCAAAGTGGAGTTTTTCCATATCTCCTGCAGGAGCAAGAATTTCAGGTCGAATCATTTTTCGTTCCTTTCTTCCTTTACTTGAGACTGTTGATTGCGGCGTTATGCTCGTCAAGAGTCTTTGAGAAGATATGACTGCCGTCTTTGCCTGCTACATAGTAGTGGTAATTGGTATCTTCAGGATACAATGCCGCCTTAAGAGATGCCAAACCCGGATTTGAAATTGCCGTTGGTGGTAAGCCCTTATACAGATATGTGTTGTATGGGCTGTCTATCTTCAAATCATCGGGAGTGGGAACTCTGCCTGTAAGATACTGTATAGTTGCGTCAATTTGTAAAAACGGATATGCCTTTTGATTATCAAGGCGGTTGTGGATAACAGAAGATACGAGAGGACGGTCAACATCGGTTTTTGCCTCACGTTCAATAAGTGATGCAATAATTACAAGTTCCTCAATACTCATTTCAGCCGCCTCAACATCACTACGCATCTCGGCGGTAAGTTTCTTGTCGAAGTTTGTGAGGAGTTTTTCTATTACATTCTCTGCCTTATCGTTTACGTAAAACTCGTATGTGTCAGGGAATAGATATCCCTCAAGACGTGTTTCACTGCCTGTTTCAGTCTTAATATATGAATAGTCAAAAGAGCCGTTTTTTATTACTTCCCAAAGGTCTTCCTCTGCACAAACATTCTTTTCCACGAGCAAGTCTACAATTTGTGCTGTCGTATATCCCTCCGGTATTGTTACACGAACAGTCTCTTTATATGTGGATTTGCGTCGAAGTGTACGAGCAATAGCACTATAATCAAGGCTTGCTGACAATTCATAAGTACCGCTTTTGAACTTGTCTGCCGTCTTTGACACACGAGCATAGAGTGAAAAGAGTGATTTGTAGTTGATAACTCCCGCCTCTTCCAACTTCTTTGCGATACTGCTTACATTGTCATCGGCAGTAATTTCAACTACTGCACTCCGCTCCGGCTTTACGAATGCAAATACGTCATTTGCACATAAGATTAAAACGGCTGATAAAATCATGCTCACGCCTAAAACCGTAGCAATGTACATTAAAGATACAAGGCACGAACGACTTGTACCATTATTACGTCTTCTTCTACGTCTTTTACGTCGTGTAGTATCTCTTGTTGTATGATTTCTATTCTCTTCAGACACTTTTGTTCACCTCAAATTCAGGAAAATATTAAAATTAAAGTCATTCTTACAACAAACAGTAACGCAAACAGGCCAAAGCCTGTATTCTTTACTGCACCAGTCAAACTCACATAAATTGAGTTTTTGCCACGGTCGAAAAACGGCACGTCACCATCTTTGCTATGTACCTCAAGTTGACGAAATGTTAAGTATGCAAACAGGAACATAAGAACAATATTCGCCGCAAAGAAGTAGTTCCAATAAAGATGGAAAGTGTAGTTAGCCGCAAGAATTGTAACTAAAATTGAATAGGCATTGTTAATCAAATGGGCAATAACGCTTGACCATATAGAGTCTGTAATGTACACTAACATACCGTATACAATAGCAGCGGCAAATGCTGACAAGAGAGTATCTGTTGTTGTATGTAACATGGCAAATGCCGCAGATGATACGAGTATCGCTGTCAGCGTTGATCTCTTTTCAAAGAGGGAGAATATTGCACCACGCATAAGAAATTCTTCAAGTAATGCCGGGATAATTGCCAACGCTATCATAGACGCACATACTTCCCAAATAGTTGCATTACTTGCCGACGGATAGTAGATACTGAGGCCCTGCACAGTATCATTGGAAAATGATATGGCATAGTTGATTACAAAAGACAAAAACGCTGCCGCCAAAGATGCGTAAAGTACAAGAAGTTTATGTTTGCCAATTTTCTTTGCACGAAGATTGCAAAGTCCTTGTATTGGCCTGTACTTAACAAGAAACATCAGAGGCATACCAAAGATAAACAAATCAACAGAACCAAGAACGATGTATGTTCCAATTCCTGCAGATGCACTAAGGGCAGGTCCTGCCATGAAATAGAAAATTGAAAGAAACAGCAAGACAGTAAACAGAGTCCAGCCTGCCAATGCAGATGGTTTTAGTTGCATAATTTATCAACCTTTCCTGTTTGAACACGTAAGTCCGTGTTCGGTTATAATTTGTCCGACTCTGCGGTCGTGTTCGTCCCTTGGAATATGGGGTAAAAGAAAGTCACTATATATTAGTCCTACCGTCACACAACTTTGTGACAGCAACGGAATAAATCGGTCATAGTATCCGCCTCCTCTTCCAATTCGATATCCCTCTGTGTCAAACGCTGTTGCCGGCACAACACACAAATCTATCTCATTTGGAGCAACGCTTAAAGCGTTTGGGGACGGCTCCCACAGTCCGTATTTACCTACAATCAGTTCGTCAAGATTTTTAATCTCTACCGAACTCATTTCGCCTTTATCTCCACAACGTGGCACTAACAGTCGAACTCCCTTTTCCAAAAGGTAGTTCAAAATATCACGTGTAGGTACTTCCCACCCGGAACCTACATAGCAAAACACACACGGAGGTTTGTGTCTTAATGTAGCCAAAATTTCCTCAAAAAATCCAATAAACTCACGTGTTATACAAAAAGCAACATCTTTACCCTTTGTATACTCACGCCTTTTTTCTAAAAGGTCTAATCGTATTTTACATTTATCTGTCATACGTTATAAAATACACTATTAGAAACTGCCTTGTCATCTGCACCAATTGCTCTAAGGAGTGCAAATGCAAAGTCATATACAGTACCTGCCGCCTTGGATGTAACTATTTTTCCGTCTGTCACAACAGGGGTGTCTGTATACACAGCACCTGTCAACTCTCCTTCAAAGCCAGGGTAGCATACTGCACGTTTGCCTGAAAGGAGTCCCCATGCACCTAAAAGTGACGGTGCGGCACAAATCGCTCCGAGTACAGCACCATTCTTCTCGCCTCTTTCAAATATTGCACGAAGTTTTACACTTTTCCCTAAGTTTGTAACGCCTGGCAAACCGCCCGGCAACACAAGCATTGTCGCATCGGAACAGTCAGTTTCAGAAAGGAGACAGTCGCAAGTTACTGTAATGTTGTGTGCACCGGTCACGGACAAAGAACCATCTACAGCACACATCTTAACACTCAATCCGCCTCTACGCAACATATCTACAGTTACAAGTGCTTCGCTTTCTTCAAATCCTTGTGCAAAAAATACGTATACCATTAAATTACCTCCGTTTCAAGTTTTTATCTACTTCTTAGTAAGCATTTTTGCGGCGGTATTTGCCATAAGTCGCTTTATACCCTTTGTTTCAAAGTCTATAGTTAACAGCATATCGCCACCCATTGGATTTAGGTCTGTAACTACGCCATCACCAAAGACCTTGTGATTTAACTTGTCACCGACACGATAAAGTGGCGGTACTTTCTTTTCTTTCTCTTGTAGCGGTGTGTGTCCGCTCATACCGGTCACACCACCGTAAGACGGTGTACCGACATAGTTTTTCGGCGGTATATAGGGTCGACGTGGTGAGTAACTGCGGCGATGGGTTGTTTCTACCTCACCGTCCACGACGTACTCAGTCTGACGTTTCTCCTCAATAGTGCGGTCAATGTAGTCAAGAGGTATTTCCTCTACAAATCGTGACAGTTTATTGTAAGAAGTCTTACCAAAGATTGTACGGCTCTTGGCACAAGTTATATGTAATTTCTTCTCCGCTCTTGTGATGCCCACATAGCAAAGTCTGCGTTCTTCTTCAAGTTGACTTTCATCGTCCATACTTCTGTAGCCTGGGAAGATACCCTCCTCCATACCGCACAGATATACACATGGAAATTCAAGTCCCTTTGCACTGTGAATTGTCATCATAACTACCGCATCTGCACCTGCATCGTACTTGTCTATATCGGTAAACAGGGCAACTTCTTCCAAAAATCCCTCTAATGTTTGTTCATCGTGAGTACGAATGTAGTCTAAAATATTAGTCTTTAACTCTTTTACGTTCTCTGTACGGCTAATACTTTCCGGGTCTGTCTTTGCTGTCAGCATTGCAAGATAGCCTGTCCGTTCAAGTACCACGTCATAAAACTCGTCAAGGGGCATCGTCAAAGACAGAGTGCGAAGTTCTTCAAGAAGTGTCGCAAACTGCTCCATAGGTGCAGCGGCACGGTCAAATATGCCGTAACTTGTTGCATGTCTTAGTATTTCGTATATGCTAACGCCCTTTTCTTCTGCGAGGGCTACAGCGTCTTCAACTCTCTTTGTGCTGATTTTTCTTGCAGGCGTGTTTACAATTCGCCTTAATCGTAAATCGTCATCATGGTTTGCAATCGCCCAGAGATATGCAAGCATATCACGAACTTCTGCTCTGTCGAAGAAACGTACACCACCTATCATACGATATGGAATACCATTCTTCTTTAGTGCCGCCTCAAGCATATTGGACTGGGCATTTATTCGATACAAAATTGCACAGTCACGGGCGGTCATTCCTTTGCTATATCCTGCCAAGATAGATGCGGCAATATACTGTGCCTCGTCTTGTTCTGAGTAGCCTTGATAGAATGCAAGTTTATCGCCGTCAGGGTTTTGTGTCCACAACTCCTTGCCCTTACGGCCCTCGTTGTGACGTATAACTTCGTTTGCGGCGGCAAGGATTTTTTTAGTTGAACGGTAATTTTGTTCAAGTCGGATTACCGTCGCATTAGTAAATGTTTCCTCGAAACTCAATATATTCTCAATGGTAGCACCACGGAATTTGTATATACTCTGGTCATCGTCACCTACAACGCATATATTCCCGTTTTCGCCTGTCAACATTCGTGCAAGCATATACTGAGCGTAGTTTGTATCTTGATACTCGTCAATCATAACATATCTAAATTTATTGCGGTAATACTCACGAATATCCTCATGGTTTTGGAGCAGTGCCACTGTATATACGATTATATCGTCAAAGTCTAAGGCATTTGCACTTTTTAATCGTTTCTGATACGTTGAATAGATTTCAGATATAATCTTCTTTCTAAAGTCGTCACCTGTTTCTCTTGCATAAGCAGAGGGCATTTTAAGACTGTCTTTTGCACGGCTGATTTCGCCGGCAACAGAGCGTGGTGAAAATATCTTTTCGTCAAGATTCTTTTCCCTTAAAATTGCACGAATGACGTTTAAGTGTTCCTCGTCATCGTATATAGTGAAACTCTTTGAAAATCCAAGCCGTTCAATATCACGGCGGAGAATACGAACACAAGCCGAGTGGAATGTAGCCGCCCAAATGTCGTTTGCTTCCTCTCCTAATGCAAGTTCCAATCGGTCTTTCAGTTCACGTGCCGCCTTATTTGTAAATGTAATGGCAAGTATCTGCCACGGACGTGCAGGGTCAACTGCACATAATCTGCGTACTTCTTCCTTGTCAACAGACTTTGGAGAGTCAAGGTAGTCGTAGAGCATTGTCAGTTCGTCCATGCCTGCAAAATCAGGGACAGTTTCACACTCACTACCTTTACCGTAGCGTATGATATTCACTATTCGATTTATAAGTACGGTAGTTTTTCCGCTACCTGCTCCAGCAAGGATAAGAAGCGGTCCCTCTGTCTTTAATACCGCCTCTCGCTGTATTGGATTAAGCCGTTCAAAATCCCGCTCAATTATATCACGGCGAGCCGCCGCATATCGCAAATTAAATTTCATTCTATCCAAAATTGTTCCGTCCTATTCTTTCTGTCACTTTTCCTAAAAGTCAGATACTTCATCTATTCTATTTTACACTGTTTTTTTGTTTTTTGCAACTACTCATACAGCGAAACGGAAAATATTTCCGCAAGTTCTCTTAAATTTCTTTGTATCTTCCTTTTTACTTGCAATTTTTGCAAAAATACGATACAATAAATATAAGTCCTGTTATATAAAAGGAGCATATTCCTATGAATAGAATTGATATACTCGGTGTCGGGTTTGACAATGTGACTAAAAATGAGGCTTTGGCACGTTGTATGGATATAGTTTCAAGTAAAAAAGGCTACGTTGCGACACCAAATCCTGAGATTGTATACCGCTGTCGCCGTGACAAGACGGCATTTGATGTGGTCAACGGTGCGTCACTTATAATCCCCGACGGTATCGGTATTATATATGCAAGCCGTATTTTGTCAAAACCTGTGAAAGAACGTATCCCCGGTATTGACTTGGCTGCCGCATTGATGTGTGAACTGGAAAAACAGGGAAAGACGTTGTTTTTACTCGGTGCAAAGCCCGGCGTTGCTGATATGGCGGCAGAGAAACTTGCCGTTACATACCCAAATCTCGCTATCGTCGGTACAAATGACGGCTATTTTACAGATGACAGTTTAGTTATTGATAAAATAAACGCTGTTTCTCCAGATGTAATTTTCGTATGTCTTGGCTCACCGAGACAGGAGCAATGGGCAAAAGATAATCTGCCTAAGTTAAATACTCACCTTTGTATGTGTCTTGGTGGCTCCCTGGACGTTTTCTCAGGCAACGTGGAACGTGCTCCAAAAATATATCAAAAATTAGGTCTTGAATGGTTTTATCGTCTTATGAAAGAGCCGAGCCGTATCGGACGAATGTTGGTACTGCCAAAATTTATACTGCTTGCAATTAAAGAAAGGTTGTGTCCATCATGCTCAAAGTAAAACTTATCGCTTATACTGCATTCCCCGACGAAGTTGTCGCAGCGGCGGCTAAAACTTGTTACTCTCCTCGCTCCATTGACGCTGTAATGGACTCTTTAGACGGTGAAAAGGCAGATGATTTTGTTCGTATGCTTTCAGAGATTGGACACGAAAGTCCTATTGAACACGCAAATTTCACATTTGCGGTAGAGGGTGTCTCTCGTTCTCTCCTTGCACAACTTACACGTCACCGCCTTGCCTCTTACAGTGTTAAATCGCAGCGATATGTAAGTGAACGTGAATTTTCCTATGTTATCCCGCCTCAAATCGAGGCTGACGAGGAAGCGAAGAAAATCTTTATTGAGGCTATGGAGCATGACACAGCAACGTATAACCGCCTTGCAGATATTCTTACCGAGCGTCATACAAAAACATTCATGGCAGATGGCAAGGACGAAAAGACTGCTCGCCGTGACGCACGAAAGAAAGCACAAGAGGACGCACGTTACGTCTTGCCAAACGCTTGCGATACACAACTTGTAATGACTATGAACGCAAGAAGTCTTAAAAATTTCTTTAAGCAGCGTTGCTGTGAGCGTGCCCAGTGGGAAATCCGCCACCTTGCACAAGAGATGTTTGCCCTTGTGTACGCTGTAAGCCCTGCATTATTTGAGCATAGCGGCCCTGCTTGCGTATCAGGCCCATGCCCTGAGGGTAAGATGTGCTGCGGAAAGACAAAAGAAGTTCGTTCAAAGTACGAAGCACTTAAAGCGGAGGCTAAAAATGGGTAAACTCATCGTTTTAGAGGGTACTGACGGTTCAGGCAAGACGACACAACTTGGTCTTTTGTGTGAGCGTTTAACTAAAGAGGGCATCGGTTTTACAAAACTTGAATACCCATGCTACGGTACGGTCGGTGCTTCTCTTGTGGAGCATTATCTCCATGGTGGTCTCGGTTCTGACCCGGATTCTGTAAATCCTTACGCCGCATCATCGTTTTTTGCCTGTGACAGATACGTTGACTTTCAGACAAATCATCGTAAAAATTACGATGCAGGCGGTTTGTTTGTGGCAGGACGATACACCACGTCTAACGCCGTTCATCAAGCGTCAAAATTACATGGTGCCGAGCGTATTGAATACCTAAACTGGTTGTTTGACTATGAGTATAATCGTGTCGGTCTGCCAAAACCAGACTTGGTTGTGTTTTTAGATCTTCACCCTGACGCAACTTTTGAAAATATCCGCACACGTCAAGGAGATAGCGGTGACATACACGAAAAAGATCACGACTATCTTCGACACTGTTACTCAAACGCATTAGACGTGGCAGAGCGTTTCGGTTGGACTCGAATTGAATGTGTAAAGGACGGCGTTCTTCGCTCTCGTGAGGACATTCACAGTGAAATTTTCTCTGTCGTTTCAAAAATACTTTAATTATTAAGAAGGTTATAACAATGCTTATAGATTTTCATACCCACGCATTCCCCGACAATCTTGCAAACGGTGCAATTTCTGGTCTTGCAAAGACATCGGGATACATACCGTCTACAGACGGCACTATTAAAAATACAATAGAAAAGTTCGACCAGTGGGGCGTTGATATTGGCGTAGTACAAAATATTGCCGTATCTCCAAAAAGTGAGAAAAAAGTAAATGACTTTGCTATTTCCTCAAACGACCTTAGACGTATTGTTGCTTTTGGCTCCGTTCACCCTAACTCCCCTGACGGAGTTAATGAACTTCACCGACTAAAAGAAAATGGTATCAAGGGCATTAAACTACACCCTGAATATCAAGGTTTTAACATTGACGATGATGTGGCATATCACATATACTCAACTTGTTCCAAACTTGGTCTTATCGTCCTTTTCCATGCAGGTTGGGACGTTGCATATCCTGACAGCCGTAGGGCGTATCCTGAACGCTCGGCAAGAGTTTTAGACAAATTCCCTGACATGAAAGTTGTGCTTGCCCACTTTGGTGCTAATCGTGCCGCTGACGAAACGGTGAAATACCTTGTAGGCAGTAACGCATATTTTGATATATCCCTCGTCCAAGATTTTCTTACACCAGATGAGTGTGCCGATATTTGTAAAAGGCACGGAACAGACAAGATTCTGTTTGGTACTGACTGTCCTTGGGGCGATGCTTTGAAAACCAACGATTTTCTTGAAAAAATGCCGTTAACAGATGACGAAAAAGAACAAATTCGCTACAAAAACGCACTTAAACTTCTGGATATGGAATAGTCTTAGGCAAAATGACTCCACATTGTCGGGAGAAAAAAGCCTTGCAAGTCCCACAGACCTTATATGTCTTATGATATAATACTCGTTGCAGAGGGTACGGCACGGGAACGTGCCTTTGCGTTGGAAAACTGTAAAAATATCCCCGAACTTTTTGTTCGGGGATATTTTTACTCATTAAGCATTGATGGTACGTCTTTGTACATCTCCATTATACGTGTATGGAGCAGTGACCGCAACTGAGCATTTGTCGGGTGTACTAAGTCTCTGTATGTGCCATCAGACAGCCGTCTTGACGGCATAGACAGAAAAACTTTCCCCTCCGTTTCAATTATCTTAATGTCGTGTATTGCCAACTCATTGTCTAAGGTGATACTCGCCACGGCTTTCATTCGTCCATCTCCTCGAAGATAGCGAATTTTAACATCTGTTATCTCCGTGACAGTCGCCTCCCTCCGTTTGTTTTCAAAAATTTTTCCAAATTTCTCCTTGAAACTCCAGTTTGCCTGTTTATATTTTATGTCTTTTGCCATATAATAATACATGGAATATGTTTGAATTTATATATCCGAAAGGACTTTGTATATGAGCGTAACTTTACGAGATAAACAGCGTATCTGCCTTGTTGGTATCGGCGGTGTCAGTATGAGTGGTATCGCAATGGCTCTTAAAAATGACGGCAGATATGTGTTTGGTAGTGACAGAAGCGAAAGTGCTATCACTCGCCGTCTTGAAGAAAACGGTATACCTGTACGTATCGGTCATTTTGCTGACACTGTATCTGATGCCGACCTTGTTATAAGAAATGCGGCAATCCATGACGACAATCCTGAAATAGAGGCGGCGTTAAGACTCGGTATTCCTGTTATGGAACGTCCAGATGCGTGGGGTGAATTGATGACAGATTACGACAGTGCAATCTGCATATCCGGTATGCACGGCAAAAGTTCCACAACGGGCTTTTGTGCAACTATTGCCCTCAAAGCAGGCGTTGACCCGACAATTACTATTGGTGCTGAACTTCCATCTATCGGCGGTACTGTCAAACTTGGTGGTAAGCGTCTTTTTATTGCAGAGGCTTGCGAATACTGTAACTCATTTTTAAGTTTTCGTCCAACCTATGCTATCATACACAATATTGAGGAAGATCACCCTGACTTTTTCAAATCTCTTGACCATATAAAAGATTCTTTCCGTCGTTATGTCGCTCTTGTTCCTGACCATGGTGCTGTTATTGCCAACATTGACGATGAAAATGTGCGTGATGTACTTAAAGGTACGAATAGACGTGTTGTGTCATACAGCATTGAAAGTGACGCAGATTTTCGTGGCGTAAATATAAAGTATGACCGTGGGTTTGCCTCATTTGACGTAGTGTGGAATGGCAAGATGTGTCATGTTACTCTTAAATGTCCGGGACAACATTCGCTCCTCAACGCTCTTGCCGCTATCGCTGCAACAGTTACGGCAGGTATTGACTTCTCTGTTGCCGCAGATGCCGTGTCTTCTTTCACAGGTATCGGCAGACGTTTTGAAATTAAGGGTAAACTAAACGGTGCGTTGGTAGTTGATGATTTTGCACATCACCCAACGGAGATGACTGCCACAATAAAAAGTGCTATGGATATGGGGTATAAACGTGTCGTATGTGCATTCCAATCTCACACATACACTCGTACTGCTTCGCTGTTTGACGATTTCGTTTCTGCCCTTAAACTGCCTGACGTTACCTACATCTTAGAGACTTATGCCGCACGTGAAACAAATACTACAGGCGTAACTGCCATTGATTTGTCAAGGAGTGTCGGGGCTCCCTACTTTTCCGATATTCGTGCCCTTGCTCAAATCCTGCAAGATGAAGTAAAAGAGGGCGACTTACTTCTCGTAATGGGTGCAGGTGATATTTCTCAACTGCCAAGTCTATTCGGCGATAGTTTGAAAAAATAATATATAAGCATTTTCGGAGGTTTTTTGTATGGATTTAAGTTCTTTGAAGAAAACTTTACAAGAATATATTCAAAAGACAGAGAAGTTTATTGTAGTTGCACCTGATTATGCCAAATACGGCTCACAGGTAATTAGTGCAAAGATACGCCGTATCGGTAAAACGGAAGTATCTCTCTTTGCTGCTGCCTGCGGATTTTTCGGATTTTTTGTTGGTCTATCCTCTCCCCGTAAGTGCAGAAAACTGAAAGTTTTCGCATTCTTAACGGCAGTTGCAGGTATTACTGCCCTCATATATCGACTCCTTACCGACAACGATTAAATTACCAAAGGAATGAACACTATGGATTTACATATTGCAGGAACTGTGTCCGACTCTATTGTAGATGGACCCGGACTTCGTTTTGTTATTTTCACTCAAGGGTGCAGTCACCATTGTAAAGGCTGCCACAATCCTCACACGTGGGAATATGGAGTGGGGAAAGTGGCAAATTTAGACGAGTTATATAATGCTGTATTAAACAATCCGCTCCTTTCAGGAGTTACTTTGTCAGGTGGTGAGCCGTTCGACCAAGCACCTGCCCTTTACCCACTCGTTGAACGATACAGGGAGTTGGGTACTGAAATTGCGGCGTACTCAGGCTATACTTTTGAGGAACTTGTAGCCGACACAGATAAGTGTAAACTTCTCTCCCTGTGCGATGTTTTAATTGACGGCGAATTTGTTGAAGCGGAAAAGTCATTAAATCTTAGATTTCGTGGCTCTAAAAATCAGCGGATTTTAGACGTTAAATCGTCTATGGAGTCAGGTGTCGCAACCCTGTCAACAGACAGACGTTGGATTGGATAATTCTAAAAATATTATTTTTACTTGAATTCAAACAATTTACGTGGTATAATTTAGTAAATCAAATTACGGAGGGACTATAATGAATATTCTTGTTACGCTTCCACAAACTCAGGTGTCGAATACATTTCTGACTCCTATGGTTCACGAAAAACTTCACTCTATGGGTAATGTTACTTTTAACCCTTATGACCGTCACTACACTCGTGATGAGTTAAAGGAAGCACTTCATGGTATAGATGTTGTAGTATGTGGTTGGGGAAGCACTCGCTACGATGCTGAAATTCTTGATGCGGCTGACTCCTTGAAGGCTATCTGCTACTGTGCAGGTTCTATTGCCGCTGTTGCTGACCCTGAAATATATAAGCGTGGTATTGCAATGCTTTCTGCAAACTGCGTATTTGCAGAGTCTGTTGCAGAAAGTTGCATCTGCTACACTATGGTCGGTCTCCGCCGTATCGAAAAGTACGCAAAAGTGATGCGTGATGGTGGTTGGAAGCCACTCGATTTCTATAACGAGGGTATTATGGACCGTACTATCGGTCTTGTCGGTTTCGGTACGATTGCACAAAAGTTCGTACAGTTTCTGAAGCCTTTCCGTGTACGTATCCTTGTAAATTCCGGACATCTTACAAAAGAAGAAGCAGACAAGTGGGGCGTTGAGTGTGCAACACTTGAAGAAATATTTTCTAAGTCCGATGTTGTTTCTATCCATCAAGGCTTGAATGACCGTACATACCACATGATTAAGGGCGAACATTTTCGCCTTATGCGTGACGGTGCTTTGGTTATCAATACTGCACGTGGTGCAGTCATTGATGAGGCGGAATTTGTCGAGGAGTTAAAAACAGGTCGTATTCATGCCGTACTTGATGTAACTGAAACTGAGCCTACTCCTATCGATTCTCCACTCCGTCGTCTTGAAAATGTAACTTGCCTGCCACACATGGGCGGTCCGACAATCGACCGACGTGCATACTGCACAACTACTGTTCTTCGTGATGCAGAGAAGTTCCTTGCAGGTGAACCTATGGAGTCTTTGGAGAGTTTTATACCTCAATCTCATATTGCAAATATGACCACCGCAAATTTTACAAAGAAATAAGAGTAGGCAAAAACTGCCTGTAATTTTTGATATGCACCACAAAAGTGTCTAACTTTTGTGGTGCATATTTTTCACAGGCAGTTTTTTGTTACAGGGTTTCAAGTTCTTCGTTCATTTTCGCAATTTCTTTTGGAATATCAAGATTTTGTGGACACTTTTTTGCACACGCACCGCAACCGACACAGTCTTTTGGGTGTTTTGGACCTTCCTCTGTCGTGCCAAGTTGTGCATACATTTTCTTTGCCATTGCGTCAAGACCCCACACCTTCCAGTTATTGTACATCTTAAACACTGTTGACGGCTTAATACCCTTGGGGCATACGTCACAGTAGTTACAGCCTGAACAATAGCGATTCGACAACGCCGTCAATTCGTCTGTCGTAATGTGGAGTTTAGCCCACTCGTCCTTTCCTACTTTCGTACCACTTACAGCATAGTTTACGTTTTCGTCAATTTCTGACACATTTGTCATGCCCGACAACGCACAAGTTACATTGGGATTTCCAAGGACAAATCGAAAGGCAAGTTCAACTGGATTTTTTGCGTCTGTATCGAATTTATCAAGGAATTTCTGACCTGCAGCCGCTATATTACCACCGCCAACAGGGCCCATGACAAATACTCCCATACCACGACTTGCCGCATACGCCATTCCGTCCTCGTTGGAGCGGTCGATAAGGTTATACTGTACGAGCATAGAGGCAAAAGCGTCTGTATTTATAAGTTCATCCATCAAATCTCGCTTGTCATGGAATGAAAAGGAGAGATTTTTAATAAGACCCTGACTCTTAGCCTTTTCGGCAAGGTCGATAAGTTTATAGGGCAGTACCTTTTCTTCCCAATAGGTTCTATTCATTGCGTGGAAGTGGTAGAAGTCAATATAGTCCGTGTCAAGTCGCTTTAACTGCTCCTCTAAATGCCACCAAAAACTGTCAGGAGAATCTATATCCCACATAGGCAATTTTGTAGACACATACACTTTATCACGAATACCTAAAGAATTAAGTGCCTTGCCAAGTGCACGTTGACCGTCAAAATTACAATATCCCCATGCGGCATCGTAGTAGTTTACACCTTTCTCATAGGCACGGCTGACAAGTTCATACGTTTTATCGTCATCTACCTTAGCCGTTTCGCCCTCGCCTATCATAGGAAAACGCATTGTTCCAAAGCCCAACGCAGATATGTCTACATTTGCACGTGGTATATGTCGGTAAATCATATTGTCTTCTCCTTTTTATTTTTGTGTTCATATTATAGCAGACTTTTTGTTTAGTGTAAAGGCTATGACAAATCAGGGAAAGTATAGTTGTTTGGCATAATGTCGTGGATATCTCGGCGAACTCCCTCTATGTGTATGAATCGCACAGCCTGATAAGTATACGTATCAAGCGGTCTATAGTCAACATCTCTTGAATGGGCAGCAACTAATATATTGGCAGGAGTAGGACTCATTCCTACCGACACCACAAACGGCGTGTGGTCAAATATATCTCCTCGTATTTTTAGTTGCACGATATCTCCCTCTCGCACCTGAGATATATCAACCTCTGTGCCATAGGGTCCCACATCTTCATTAGTCGTTAAAAAATTATACAGATACTCAACACCCGTCCATGCAGGTGCTCTGTTGTCGGCACTTATGTAGTACCAGCCGAAAGTGGGGGTATAATTCATCACTCCCGCTCCTGCATATATACATTGTGACGCAAAATTTGTGCAATCTCCGCCGATTGCCTCGAAGTCGTAAAATGCAGGATTTCTTGTATACGCCCAGCGATGTGCGTATCGTACTGCCGCCGCTCTGTCGTATGGTACTTGTATCAACTGTGGCAAAAGTACATCACCTCGCCTTATTATATGCTCATTTCTTTCTATTGTGTGTCTCTTTGTCTCTTTTCTATTTATTTCTCTTGGTCTTTGGTATTATTTATAATCTTTTTAGGTATAACTAAGTTTTTTTTCTGCTTCACTGGCAAATTTTCCGTCCAATTTTTTATTATTGAAACTTTTATGCAAGATAACTTGCATCATTTTTTGTGTATTTCCTTTAATCGTCGGTTTTTTGCCGTTTTTTTACTGCTTTTTTATAAAATACATGAAATTTATCCGTCAATAAATCTCAAAATCCTTTTTGTGCAAATTCACATAGCATTATGTAATTATTTTTCGTCTTTCAACGATTTTTTTCAAAATCAGTAGTGCTTTTTTTTTCTTTTTATAGTATAATACTCTTGTTACAAAGGTTATAAAAATACAAAAGGAGGATCTTACATTGAAGTATGTATATCTTTTTTCCGAAGGTAACGGAAAAATGAGAGAACTTTTGGGTGGTAAAGGTGCAAACCTTGCAGAGATGACTAATCTCGGTTTGCCTGTTCCACAGGGCTTTACCATCACAACCGAGGCTTGTACAAGATACTATGAGGACGGCAAGCGTATCGGCGACGACATTCAGGCAGAGATTATGGAGAACATCGAGAAGATGGAAAAGATTACCGGCAAGAAGTTTGGTGACCTTGAAAATCCGCTTCTTGTTTCCGTTCGTTCCGGTGCCCGTGCATCTATGCCCGGTATGATGGACACTATTTTGAACCTCGGTCTTAACGAAGACGTTGTTAATGTTATCGCTAAGAAATCCAACAATCCCCGTTGGGCTTGGGACTGTTACAGACGTTTTATTCAGATGTACTCCGACGTCGTAATGGAGGTCGGTAAAAAATACTTTGAACAACTTATCGACAAGATGAAGGAAGAAAAGGGCGTCACACTTGACGTTGAACTTACCGCTGATGACTTGAAGACACTTGCTGCTCAGTTCAAAGCAGAGTACAAAGATAAAATCGGCTCTGATTTCCCCACCGATCCCAAGGAACAACTTATGGGTGCTGTTAAGGCTGTATTCCGTTCTTGGGACAACCCTCGTGCAAATATATATCGCCGTGATAACGACATTCCTTATTCTTGGGGTACTGCCGTTAACGTACAGGCAATGGCATTTGGTAACATGGGCGAAAACTGCGGCACAGGCGTTGCGTTCACTCGTGACCCTGCTACCGGTGAGAAGAAACTCATGGGTGAGTTCTTGACAAACGCCCAAGGCGAAGACGTTGTTGCAGGTGTTCGTACTCCCATGCCTATTGCACAGATGGCTGACAAGTTCCCTGCGGCTTTCAAGCAGTTCACAGAAGTTTGTCAAATTCTTGAAAATCACTACCACGATATGCAGGATATGGAGTTCACCATTGAAAATGAGAAACTCTATATGCTCCAGACTCGTAATGGTAAGCGTACTGCTCCTGCTGCTTTGCAGATTGCAGTTGACCTTGTAGCAGAGGGCCACAAGACTAAGGAAGAAGCAGTTTTGATGATTGATCCTCGAAACCTTGATACTCTCCTTCATCCACAGTTTGACGCAAAGGCTCTTAAGGCTGCTACCCCGATTGGTAAAGGTCTTGGTGCATCTCCCGGTGCCGCTTGCGGACAGATTGTTTTCTCCGCTGAGGACGCTGAGGCTTGGAATAACGCAGGCAAGAAAGTTGTTCTTGTTCGTCTTGAAACTTCTCCAGAAGACATCTCCGGCATGAAGGCTGCACAGGGTATCCTCACTGTTCGTGGCGGTATGACTTCTCACGCAGCAGTTGTTGCTCGTGGTATGGGTAAATGCTGTGTATCCGGTTGTGGCGAAATCGCTATGGACGAAGAGAATAAGCGTTTTACTCTTGCTGGTAAGACATTTAGTGAGGGTGACTATATCTCCATTGACGGTTCTACCGGTAAGATTTATGACGGCGTTATCGCTACTGTTGACGCTGAAATTTCCGGCAACTTTGGTACTATCATGGGTTGGGCTGACGAGTTCAGAAAACTCCGTGTTCGTACTAATGCCGACACCCCCGCAGACGCAAAGAAGGCTCGTGAACTTGGTGCTGAGGGTATCGGTCTTTGCCGTACTGAGCATATGTTCTTTGAGGCTGACAGAATTGCGGCTATCCGTGAGATGATTTGCTCCGACACAGTTGAAGGTCGTGAGGCGGCTCTTGCAAAGATTCTTCCCATGCAGCAAGGTGACTTTGAGAAACTTTATGAGGCAATGGAAGGTAATCCTGTTACTATCCGTTTCCTTGATCCTCCTCTCCACGAGTTCGTTCCTACAGAGGAAAAGGACATCGAACTTCTTGCTTCTTCTACCGGCAAGACTGTTGCAGAGGTTAATGCTATTATCGCATCTCTCCATGAGTTTAACCCAATGATGGGTCACCGTGGTTGCCGTTTGGCTGTAACATATCCTGAAATTGCAGCAATGCAGACAAAGGCTGTTATCCGTGCAGCAATCAATGTTAAGAAGGCTCATCCCGATTGGGAAATGATTCCTGAAATTATGATTCCTCTTGTTGGTGAAATTAAGGAACTTTCTTTCGTTAAGAAAGTAGTTACTGATACCGCTGACGCAGAGATTAAGGCTGCAGGTTCTAATATGACCTATAAGGTTGGTACTATGATTGAGATTCCTCGTGCGGCTCTTACCGCTGATGAAATTGCTAAGGAAGCAGAATTCTTCTCATTTGGTACTAACGACTTGACTCAGATGACATTCGGCTTTAGCCGTGACGATGCTGGCAAGTTCCTTGATGCATACTATGACAGAAAGATCTATGAAAACGATCCTTTTGCAAAACTTGACCAGACAGGTGTCGGCAAACTCGTTGACATGGCTTCTACTCTTGGCCGTAAGACTCGCCCTGATATTAAGTTGGGTATCTGCGGTGAGCATGGTGGCGACCCCTCCAGCGTAGAGTTCTGCCACAAAATTGGTCTTAATTATGTATCTTGTTCTCCATTCCGTGTGCCGATTGCAAGACTTAGTGCCGCACAGGCTGCAATTTCCAATAAGTAATATCTAAAATCAAAACCACCAGTGAAACTGGTGGTTTGCACAGCCCCTATAAGGGGCAAATACAGGCTTCATCCCTAAAAGGGACCACTGAAGTTTGACACCGCATTACACTCACAGGCAGCCGCTCACGTGCGGCTGTCTTTTTTT